>CAYHAJ010000470.1:0-28705 GCA_964354535.1 uncultured Pirellulales bacterium | reverse complement strand
ATCCATCTCCGGCTCCAACGACTGGTACTTGCTCTGAATCCGTGCGATCATCTGTGCATCCTGCATGCAGGTGTTATCACACAATCCCTCAAATCGATCAATAGTAATTTGTGCAAGTTATTTATGCGCGATCACTAAGGTTCTACGTGATAGCAGGTACTCAAAGGTAGCCAAGAGGCTTGCTGGGGCAGTCCTCACGCAGGCACCAGACAAGAAGAAGAAATAAGTCTCATTTGGGCCGCTTGATCCGCTTAATACACACGGTAGGTATCGTAATGCGACCGTGGACTTGACTGTCGCTTAACGACTGTGCCACCGTCTTGTATTTTGGCGTATCCTCAAGCAAATAGCCAACCGTAGTACAAGCTACCGGAAGAAGCGGGGACAGTTCATCCCGATACTCCCATTGATTCGGTCCTGACTTACTGTCTATCCATTGAATTTCTACTATCTGCAAAGGCATGGCTCATTTCCAAATTAGGACACTACCGACGGCGACAGAGACTTGCTGTTTCGGAGGCTGGCCACTATGATAGAGTGACTCCGCAGGGCCCCTATGATTATCTGGAAAGGGACGGGATCGGACGGAACACGTCGTCGGAAGACTGTACGAGAATCGCATAGACGGGGTGATCTCCAATGGGCAAACGAGCAGCGCGCCAGGGGCAGGCTGTGGCACAGGCCTCAGAGCAGACGGCGCGGGCGCTGCGCGAACGAGTGAAAGAGCTGAGCTGTCTTTACCGTATTGGCCGGATCTTTGAGGGGTCCTCCGGGTCGCCCGGCGACGTGTTTCAGCACATTGTTGAACTGATACCGCCGGCTTGGCAATACCCGGAAATCGCCGCGGCGCGGATCGTGCTGGACGGAGAGTGCTATGAGACACCCGGCTTTGCGGAGGGGGGCCCCCGGCAGACCGCCGCAGTGATCGTGGATGCGAAACGCCGTGGCGCCGTGGATGTCGTCTATCGCGAGGCCCGGCCCGCCCTGGATGAAGGGCCGTTCTTGAAAGACGAGCGGAGCCTGCTGGATGCCATCGCCCGACAGATCGCCGTCATCGTAGAACATCAGGACGCGGAAGAAGAGAGTGCCCGCCTGCAGAAGCAGCTCATGCACGCCGACCGCCTGGCGACCATCGGGCAGTTGGCGGCGGGCGTCGCCCACGAGCTGAATGAACCGCTCAGCAGCATTCTCGGCTTTGCGCAGTTGCTCCAGCGCGACCCGGCCCTGCCCGAGGGGGGCCGGCACGACCTCGAAAGGATCGTGACCGCGGCGCTGCATGCCCGGGAGATCATCAAGAAGCTTCTGTTGTTTGCGCGGCAGACCCCGACGTTCAAGGGGTCCGTCGACCTCAACCATGTGGTCTTGAGCGCGATCGACCTGTTCAAGCACCAGTTCGAGAAGGAAGGGATCGAACTGTCCTGTGTGCTTTGCCCCCAGATGCCCGCGCTGATCGCTGATGGCGGCCAGTTGACCCAGGTGCTGGTCAACCTGGTGGTCAACGCCGTGCAGGCCATGCCGAAAGGCGGAAGACTCGTCGTGCAGACGCAGGTGCGGGACGGCCAGGTGGTCTGCACCGTCAAAGACACGGGCGTGGGAATGACCGAGGAGGTTCTGGATCGGCTGTTCGTGCCCTTCTTCACGACCAAGGAGGTGAACCAGGGGACGGGTCTGGGCTTGCCGGTGGTCCACGGGATCGTCACCGCGCATGGCGGGACGATTGTGGTCGCCAGCACGCCCGGCAAAGGAACGACGTTCACCGTTCGATTGCCCCTCGAGCCAGACCCTGAACGGGAGAACAGGCCGGGATCATGAATTCACCCGATCAGAAAGAAGCGATTCTCGTTGTCGATGACACCCCCAGCACGGTGGAGGTTCTCCAAAGGAGTCTGACGGCCCAGGGGTACACCGCCTATACGGCTCCCAATGCCGTCGAGGCCCTGCGTCTTCTCGAGGGAACATTCGTGGACCTGGTCATCACCGACCTCAAAATGCCCAAGGTCAGCGGCATCGACCTGATCCGCCATATTCGAGAGAACTATAAAGACACCGCCGTGATGATGATCACCGGCTACGCGACCGTAGAGAGCGCGGTCGAGGCGGTCAAGAGCGGGGCGGAGGAGTACGTACCCAAGCCGTTCACCGAGGGCGAGCTCCTCGCGGCGGTACGTCGAGTGTTGGACCGGCTCCGGCAGCGGCGTGAAGCGGCGGCAAAGCCGGAGCCGCCGCCGGAGTCCGCCTATGGTCTCATCGGCGAATCCCCACCCATGCAGAAGGTCTTCGCGGCGATTCGCAAGGCGTCTTCCACCTCGGCGACCGTTCTCATTACCGGGGAAAGCGGCAGTGGGAAAGAGTTGGTGGCGCGCGCGATTCACTACAGCAGTGCCCGGGCCCCCGCGCCGTTCGTCCCGGTCAATTGCGGCGGCATCCCGGAGAGCCTGCTGGAGAGCGAGCTCTTCGGGTACGTCAAGGGGGCGTTCACCGGGGCCCACGAAACGCGGGCGGGATTCTTTCAGACCGCCGACGGTGGGACGATCTTTCTCGACGAGATCGGCGAGACCAGCATCGCCATGCAGGTGAAACTCCTGCGGGTGCTACAGGACAAGGAGGTCCGCATGGTGGGCGACTCCCGGGCGCGAAAGGTGGACGTGAGAATCATCGCCGCCACGAACAAGGACCTGCCCAGTCTCATTCAAAGCCGGGTGTTTCGGGAAGAGTTGTACTATCGCATCAACGTCGTCACGATCGAAGTCCCGCCGCTGCGCGCCCGAGGTGGCGACATTGCCCTGTTGGTGCATCACTTTGCCGAGAAGTTCGCCTCCGAGTTGGGCAAAGCGGTTCCACGTCTTTCCGAGAAAGCGCTGGCGGCGATGCAGAATTACGCTTGGCCGGGCAACGCGCGGGAGTTGGAGAACGTGATCCAGCGGATCGTGGTCATGAACGATGAGCAGATCATCGAGGTCCCGGACCTGCCGTCTTTCGCCCGGTTCTCGGCCCTGCGCACCGCCGGCGTGAACAGGACCCTGGCCGAGGTGGAGGCGGACCACATCCGCAATGTCCTGGCCAACGCCGGCGGCAACAAGACACACGCGGCCCAGATCCTGGGAATCGACCGCAAGACGCTGCGTAAGAAGATCGCGCAATACGGTCTGGAGTGAGGGCCTTTCTTCCGGATCGTATGGTGGAAAGCGGGGCCGATGACTGAAGACGTGGTGGGGAAATGCTCCCCAGCGGCCCGATCCTCCCCACCAGCAACACTCCCATCCGACACGGTAGACCCGGCCTCCCTCATCCCGTTCGATACCCACTTGGGATTCTCCAACACCACACAGGCGAAGGACTTACAAAGGGGCATTCAATGAGCAAGATCGAATTCGGCCGTATGTGGCACGGCAGTTGCTACAGGGACGTTGGTCCGTGAAGAGCGTGGCTCCCCGTCGTGGTGGGAGCCATCCGGGACAGTGCTCGTACGGTTGTACGGCCTGGACGGTTCGTCACGGCCATATCTTTGCGGCAGGTGCACAGAGAAAGGGAGGTTGCAGCCATGGCATCGGGAGAACGATCTTGGGGCCTGTGCATGACATGCAATAGCGGTTCCATCTGCGCTCGACGCAACGGTACCAGGCTCCCCGTTCTATACTGTGAAGAATTCGATGGCTGGATGCCGCCGGACATGAAGAATGAGCCGGCTCCGGTCATCGACGATCCGAAAGATGCCCTCGATGCGACGATGGGACTATGCTGCAATTGCGAGAATCGTGACTCCTGCACGTTACAGGATACGCCCGGCGGCGTCTGGCACTGTGAGGAGTACCGTTGAAAGGACGTCGCCGCCTTGCGGGCCGGCGTCCTCTACCGACAAGAGGTTCCGATGGATGATCACGTGGTTGAAGAAATCGTCGCGCAGCATCAGGGCGCGCTGGGCGGCCTGCTGTCCATTCTCAGCGAGGTCCAGGCGAAGTATGGCTATCTGCCGCAGGACGCCTTACGCCGGATCGCCGTGGCGACCGGCGACTCCCTGACCGACCTCTATGCGGTCGTTACGTTCTACCGGGCCTTCAGCCTGAAACCGCGGGGCAAACACCTCGTCTCGGTGTGCCTGGGCACCGCGTGCCACGTGCGCGGGGCCCCGAAGATCGCAGAGGAATTCAGCCGGCAGTTGGGCATTCCACCCGGCGAAACCACGCCGGATAAGGAGTTCTCCCTGGAAATGGTGAACTGCCTCGGTGCCTGCGCTTTGGGGCCAACCGTAGTGGTGGACAACCACTACTTCCGCCATGTCACCACCGCCAAGGTGCCGCACATCCTGGAACAGGCTCGCACCGGCTTCCAGCAATCCAGTGCCGGTGTTGACAATCGGGTGTTTCCCCTCAGCGCGAGTTGCCCCCAGTGCGGCCACACCCTGATGGATGCCGGGCATGTAATCAATGGCCATGCCTCCCTGAAGCTCACGGCATCCTTCGCGGGGAGAACGGGCACCGTGCATCTGTCTGCGTTCTATGGGAGCACCCAAGCGGATTGTGACGGCGAGATCCCCGGTGGCGCTTTGGCCGTGCTCTCCTGTCCGCACTGTGCCCAAGAACTCTCCGGTATGTCGGGGTGTCCGGAATGTGGTGCGACGATGGCCATGATGGCGGTCGGGAAGTACGCCACGCTATACATTTGTGCCAGACGCGGATGCCCGGGACATAGGCTCGATCTACTGACGGCAATGCAGAGCCCTTGCGAAGAGGGGGAAAAGGCATGACGGGAAGGATGAAATCGATTGCTGATTTCCGGGGGTTCTGCCACACGATCAGGGGCGGGCAGGACGGCGGGAAACCCTGCCTCATCATCTGTGCGGGCACCGGCGGACAGGCGAGCGGTTCCAACGACCTGATCCGCATCATCAAAAGACAAATCATCGAACGGGATCTGGGGGATCGCCTCGCGCTGCGGATCACGGGTTGTTTGGGCTTCTGCGAGATGGACCCGTTCATCGTCGTGGAGCCGGGACATGCCGTCTATCCCAAGCTGGAGATGAAGCACGTCCCGCGCATCATCGACGCGGTACTCAAAGGCGAGGTGATCGAGGAACTGCTCTATCGTGAGCCCGGCACCACGCGGAAATGCAGTTGCCAGGAGGAGATCCCGTTCTTCCAGGGGCAGAAGCGCATCATCCTCGGCACCAATCAGCGTATTGATCCCGTCCGCATCCTCGACTACCTCCGGGAGGGCGGATACGAAGCCCTGCTTCAGGTCCTCGACCGCTCGAATCCGGAGTGGATTGTCGAAGAGGTCAAGCGGTCGGGGCTGCGCGGCCGGGGCGGAGCGGGCTTTCCCACTGGGAAGAAATGGGAGTTGGCGAGGAAGGCAGCCAAAGTCGGGGGGAAGAAATTCGTGGTGTGCAACGCGGACGAAGGAGACCCGGGCGCCTACATGGACCGCAGTCTCCTGGAGGGCAATCCGCACGCCATCATCGAGGGCATGACCATTGCCGCCCTCGCCATCGGCGCCACCCACGGCGTCATCTATGTCCGCAGCGAGTATCCCCTGGCGATCAAGCACGCGCAGATCGCGCTGCGGCAAGCCCGCGGCATGGGGCTGCTGGGCGACAATATCCTGGGCTCCGGAATTCCCTTCGACATCGACATCGTGCGCGGCGCGGGGGCCTTCGTCTGTGGCGAAGAGACGGCGATGATCAAGTCCATCGAAGGGCGCATGGGAGAACCGCGCCAACGCCCACCGTACCCCATTGCCAAGGGCATCTTCGGCGCCCCTACTTGCATCAACAATGTTGAGACGCTGGCCAACGTGCCTTTCATCCTTCGCCACGGTGCCGATGCTTTCGCCGCCATTGGTATCGACGGTAATACCGGGACCAAGATTTTCTCTCTGGTCGGCAAAATCCGGAATACCGGCCTCGTCGAAGTCCCCCTGGGCACACCGATCAAAGAAGTGGTCCATGAGATTGGTGGAGGACCCATCGGCAAGACCCGCGTCAAGGCGGTGCAGACGGGCGGGCCTTCGGGCGGATGCATCCCGGCCTCCCTGTTCGACTTGCCCATCAGCTACGACAGTCTGGCCAAGGTGGGCTCGATCATGGGCTCCGGCGGCATGATCGTCATGGATGAGAACACCTGCATGGTGGACGTTGCCCGGTACTTCATGAACTTCCTCAAAGACGAGTCGTGCGGCAAGTGCCTGACCTGTCGCAAGGGCACGCAGCGGATGCATGAAATCCTGGAGGATATTACCCTCGGCAAGGGCACTCCCGGCCATCTCGATCTGCTGGAGGAACTGGCCCGCGTCGTGAAAGATACGACCATGTGCGGCCTGGGCCAGTCCGCTCCCAACCCCGTCTTGAGCACGCTCAAGTATTTTCGCGAGGAGTATCGCCGCCACATCGAGGACAAACGGTGCGATGCGTTCGTCTGCAAGAGCCTGGTCGGCGCGCCCTGCCAGGCGGCCTGCCCTGTGGATACCGAACCGTGGCGCTACGTCGCGCTGATCGAAAAGGGGCAGTACGAACAGGCATACCGGATCATCCGCGCGGCCAACCCGTTCCCGGCCGTCAGCGCCAGGGTCTGCGACCGCAAGTGCGAGCATCGCTGCAGCCTGGGCGCCAGTGGGGGGGAAGCCCTCGCCGTGCGTGCGATGAAACGGTTCGTGACCGACAACGTAGACCCTGCCGTCTACCGCCCCGAAGTCCGTACCGGGACGAATGGCCAGGCAAAGAAAGTGGCGGTGGTCGGCGCCGGTCCGGCCGGGCTTACGGCCGCCCACGGCTTGTCCCTGCTCGGATACAAAGTCACCCTTATCGAGGCAGAGCAGGAGCCCGGCGGCATGCTCGCGTGCTCGCTGCCCGCCTACCGGCTGCCGAGGCAGATCGTCCGCGCGGAAATCAAGACGTTGATGAACGAGAACATCAAACTGCGGCAGGGCGTGGTTTTCGGCAAGGACGTCAACCTCCGGGAGCTCTTCGCGGAGGGATTCAAAGCGGTCTTCCTGGCGCTGGGGGCGCACGAAAGCTGGCGGTTGGATCTCGAAGGAGAAGACCTGGAGGGTGTCTACCCCTCCATGCAGTTCCTCAAAGCGTTCAACCTCCGCGGGGAGGAGTTGGCGCACGGGCACGTGGGAATCGTCGGCGGCGGGAATTCTGCGGTCGATGCGGCCCGCGTGGCGCTGCGGCAGAAGAAAGTCACGAGCGTCACGCTCCTGTACCGGCGCACCCGCGACGAGATGCCCGCCTATGAAGAGGAAGTCGAAGCCGCCCTGGAAGAGGGCGTGACGATTGAGACGTTGGTGTCCCCGGTCAAGATCCACGTCCGCCAGGAGGAGATCGAGGCGGCCCTCCGGGAGGGCGTGGCGCTGGAGACGCTCGTGTCGCCCGTGCGCATCTACGCGCGTGAGGGACGGCTCGTGGGTATCCGGTGCGTCCGGAACCGTCTGGGCGAGCTCGATGCGAGCGGCCGGCGCAAGCCCGTCCCTGTGCCGGGAACCGAGTTCACGCTGCCGCTCGACACGTTGATTGTGGCGATCGGCGAACGCCCGCAGAGCGACTGCCTGGCCGCGATGGGTTTGGAGGTGGACAAGGCTGGGCGGGTCAAGATCGATCCGAAGACACTCGCCACGAACATGGAAGGCGTTTTTGCCGGGGGAGACCTCGTGACCGGCCCGAATACGGTCATCGACGCGATTGCCGCGGGCAAGAGGGCCGTCCGCGTCATCGACCGGTACCTGCGCGGCGAGCCTTTGGCGAGTCCCGCCGGCGTGAAACTGCCGACGGTGTTCCTCGAGCCGGCCGTCGTCAGCGAGGCAGAGTTGGAGAACGCGACCCGAACGGTCCCACCGGCGCTGCCCCCCAAGGGACGAAAGAAGAACTTCAATGAGGTCGAACGGTCCCTGTCCGAGGAGCAGGCCCGGGCGGAGGCCCGGCGGTGTCTGCGTTGCGATCTCGCCTTCACCCAGGACCGGCAGCAGGCCGCCATCGGAGAGAACCAGGCATGATAACGCTCACCCTAAACGGACTGGATGTCACCGTCGAGAAGGGATCAACGATTCTCGATGCCGCAAGGTTTCTGGGCTTTCCCATCCCAACGCTTTGTCACATGGAGGGCCTGACGCCCTACGGAGCCTGCCGGCTCTGCGTCGTGGAGATCGGCGAAGGTACGGGTGCCAAGCTCGTTTCCTCCTGCACCTATCCGGCGGAGCAGGAATTGAAGGTGCGCACCGCCTCCGCGCGGGTCGTGCGGGCGCGCAAGATGATCATCGAGCTGCTGCTGGCCTCCTGTCCCCAGTCCAAAACGATCCAGGATCTCGCCTCGAAGTACGAGGTGAAGCAGCAGCGATTCCGACAGGAACAGGAAGACTGCATCCTGTGCGGGCGGTGCGTGCACATGTGCGAGGAACAGATGATGGCGAAGGCCATCGGTTTCCGGGGCAGGGGGCAAAGCCGCAGTATTGGAACGCCCTTCGATGTGCCCTCGGAGGTCTGCCGGCAATGTGGGGGCTGCATGTACGTTTGTCCGGCCTGCTCGCTGCGGTGCACCTACACGGAGCCGCAGAAGGCAATCTGCGGCGGGTGCGCCAATCTCAGTCCGCCGTGCTTAGAGAAGGACCCGTTCGATGACATGATGTGTTACATGAATCCGTGCGTTGCCTGTGAAATCAAGAAGCCATAGAGGAACAAAGGAGGTATCCCGCGATGTCCCTTTCCAGAGTGAATACTTCTGCCGCCACGCTGACGAAGAACCGAACGGAAGGCTCCGTGACGCCGAGTTCGGGCATGTGCGTTACCTGCGTGGACGGCTGCATCGGCATGTGCGAGATCGGCAAGTCCGCCTATCGGGGCCATGAGGTGATCTACCCGCAGCCCTTCGGCGTCATCACGACAGCGGCGGAGAAGGTCTACCCGGTGGACTACTCACACCTGAACATCATGGGGACGTGCGTGGGGGCCCACGGCATTGAGGCAGACAGCGACAAAGCCATCTTCCCGGCCGTGAACATCGAAGTCAGAATCGGCCACGACAAAGGCATCAAGTTCCGCTACCCGTGGCTGATCTCCGGGATCGGGTCCACGGATATCGCCAAGAACAACTGGGAGGGGTTGGCTATTGGATCGGCCCTGGCGGGGACCGGCCTGACGATCGGCGAGAACGTCGCCGGCATGGATACCCAGGCCGGCATCAAGAACGGCCGGGTCTTGGACACCGTGGACCTCAAGCGACGTGTGAAGCTGTATCGCGATCACCAGCGCGATGGCTACGGAGCGATCATTGTTCAGGCCAATGTCGAAGACACTCGGTTGGGCGTGCACGAGTATGCGATCCAGGAACTCGGCGTCGAGTGCGTGGAGATCAAATGGGGACAGGGCGCCAAGGACATCGGTGGGGAGGTGAAGATCCGGGACTTGAAAAAGGCGCAGCTCCTGCACGAGCGCGGCTACATCGTGCTGCCGGACCCGACGAATCCCGCCGTTATCGAGGCGTTCCAGAACGGCAACTTCAAGGAATTCGAGCGGCACTCCCGCGTCGGGATGGTGTCGGAGGAGTCGTTTGCGCGAAGAATCGAAGAGCTGCGCCGGGCCGGGGCCAAGTACATCTTCCTGAAGACCGGCGCCTATCGGCCCGCCGATCTGGCCCGCGCCTTGAGCTTTGCCTCGAAGTGCAAGCTTGACCTGCTCACCGTGGACGGGGCTTCGGGCGGGACCGGCATGAGTCCGTGGCGAATGATGAACGAGTGGGGTGTGCCGCCGGTACACCTGCATTCGTTGCTCTACACCTACGCCAAGCGACTGGCGGACAAGAACCGCTACCTGCCGGCCCTCGCGGTCGGAGGCGGCTTCACGTTCGAAGATCTGATCTTCAAAGGACTCGCCCTGGGGGCCCCCTACGTCAAGATGATCGGCATGGCGCGCGCCCCGGTGGCGGCGGCCATGGTGGGCAAGACGATCGGCCGGGCCATCGAGGCCCATCAGCTTCCCGTTTACGTGGAGCGGTTTGGCGCCACGAGAGACGAGATCTTCGTCACGGCCAGCAGCCTGCGCAAGGAATTCGGCAACGGCGACTTCGAGCAGATTCCGACTGGGGCCATTGGACTGTATACGTACTACGAACGACTGGCCCAGGGCTTGCGCCAACTGATGGCCGGCTGCCGGAAATTCTCGCTCGAACACATGTCGCGGGATGATCTCGCGGCGCTCACGCCCGAAGCGGCCGCGATTACGGATCTGCGCTTCATCATGGAAGTCGATGAAGGACGAGCTGAGGAGATTCTCGACAGTTGATCTCGTGACTTCTTATCGGGCCATCATCTCTTCCAAGGCCAAGGGATCGGCGCTGGGGCGGACGGATTCCAGGCGGCGGCCGCAGCCGCAGACGCGCGTGAGCTCCTCGAGGGAGGTGACGCCGGCCGCGACCTTCTCCAGGCCGTCCTGGACCACGGAGCGAGTCCCTTGCCTGCGGAGGCTCTGCAAGAGTTGTTGATGATCTGCGCCGGCGCGCAGGAGGGTCGTCGTCTCATCCTCCAGGGCCGCCACTTCAAAGATGCCGGTACGACCCTTGTAGCCATACCCGTGGCATTCCGGACAGCAACACGATGGCGGCGGATCTTCCTCGGTCCTCTTCGATCCGCAATCCCAAATGTTCTCCGGAGGTTCCGTTTGGTGCTGCGCGAAGAGTTGTCTCTCCTGGTCCTGGGGCTCACGCGGTTGAGAGCAGTCGGGGCACAGACGCCGGACCAGGTTCTGGGCAATCACCAACCGTAGCGAGCTGGCGATGATGTGGTAGGGCACTCCCAGGTAGTGGAGCGAGTCGATGGCGCCGGCGGCGTCCTGGGCATGGATCGTCGCCAGCACGAGCCGTCCTGACAGGGCCGCCCGGGCCGCGACCAGCGCGGAATCGCCGTCGCGGATCTCGCCGACGAGGATCAGGTCGGGGTCCATCCGCAGGATGGTCCGCAAGCCCTCGTGCATCGTCAGACCGTGGTATTCATCGACCTCAATCTGCTGAATGTACGGAATCTTGAACTCGACCGGGTCCTCGATGGAATAGGTCGTTGTCGTCCGCAGGTCCATGAGGGAAGCCAGGCAGTACATCGTCGTGGTCTTGCCGGAGCCGGTGGCGCCGGTGACCAGGACCAGCCCGTTAGGAGCGTGAACTACGGCGGAAACCTTGTCCTGATCGGTCAGGGAGAAACCCAGGCCGGACATCTCCCACTCGTCCCGCGGGACACTGAGCAAACGCAGATGCGCCGACTCGCGGTCGCGTACGGGGGTCAGCGTCACGCGGATTTCCCAGCGCATGTCCTCATCCGGCCAGACGATCTGGCCTTCCAGCGGCGAGAACGACCGCACGATCGTCAACCCGGCGGCGCTCTTGAGCTGGTTCAGGAGTCGGCGGCCTTCGGCGGCCGACAGGGTCAGCCTGGGATGGATGATGCCGTCGACGCGGTGCAGCACGCGGAGGCCATTGGCCACGCTGTGCAGGTGGATATCGGTGGCCTTCTCCAGCACGGCGTTCCAGATCAAGGTCTTGAGCGGATCAGGAAACGAGCTGGTGTCCTTGCCGTATGGATGGATGTGGCTGTCCTGTGCCGTTTGCGCCATGGTCGATGCTCCTTCAAGTGGGCTTGGATCGCGGGCAATTCTTCGGCTGTTGCCGTTGGGGAACGCGCCGGGATCCGTCCCATAGCCTATCTCGGCTTTTGGGGAAGGCGGCTTAACCTGGGATCTCGGCCAATCGCGGTTTGACGGTCGCTACTCGATTCCCAAGACGTCGGCCATGGAGTAGAGAGCAGGGGGTTTGCCCAGGAGCCACTCGGCGGCACGCAGGGCACCGCGAACGAGAGTGTCGCGGCTGTGAGCGGTATGGCTCAAGGTGATGGTCTCGCCCAACGTGCCGTAAATCACGGAATGGACGCCAGTTATGTCTCCGGCCCGGACCGCGTGCATCCCGATCTCACCTTTTTTTCGCAGGGCCTCTTTGCCGCTCCGGCCGTGGATGAGGCTGTTCGGATAGGGCCGGCCGGTGGCTTTGCAGATGTTCTGAGCTAAGGTCAGTGCACTGCCGCTGGGGGCATCCTTCTTGAAGCGGTGGTGCTCCTCGATGATCTCAATGTCGTAGTCTTCACCAAGCATGGCGGCCACTTTGCCCACGACAGAGAACAGAATGTTCATTCCCACGCTCATGTTGGTGCCGTAGAGGATGGGGATCTTCTCGGCAGCGGCCTTGATTGCCTCGTGCTGGTTGGCGGCCAGACCGGTCGTTCCCAGGACCAGAGCGGTGCCGCTGGCGGTGCATTGCTGGAGCGTCCTGTCGGCGGCTTCCGGCAGAGAGAAATCGATGACGACATTCGCCCCGGCAGGCCAGGACCCGCCAAGCGGGACGTTCAGACGTTCGATACCGGCTATAAGCCCCGCATCCTTGCCGACGTCGGGGTGTCCTTCGTTCTCTACCGCGCCCACGATATCGAATTGGCCCGATTCCGTCGCCAAAGCGATAATTCGCCGGCCCATTCGTCCGCCAGCCCCCACGACCGTCAGTTTTGCCTTCATTTGCAGCTCCTACCTACTCCTCACAAGACACTCCTGGCCAGGAATATAGCGGTAAACCGAAGGCGTGACAAGTCATAAACGAACGCATACCCCTGTCTCGTCGTGTATTATCGTGAGAACCACAACAAGTAGAGTAGTGTGGTTGCCGGATCACAAGTTATTGGGATCCGATGTCCCGGTAACGAGTTCTCGGTGGCCTATTGCTGGCAGTGCCTTCATGGTTCTTCCTTCCTTTGGTATCATTGCAGCACCAATTTTGGCCAGTAGGTGAGTCATATTATAGGACGTATTTCTTTGGTCTGGATCTGTGGTACGGGGTGGCGGCTGGGGCTGGGCCTAAAAAGGGCAAAATCTGCAAAAAAGTTATTGCCACCTGAATGCTGGACGATTATCATAAGTGCTTTGGTGAAACAGGTGAACAGCCACCAGAAGGTATCGGTGCAGGCAGACAGGGTGCAGGATATGACTTTGGAATGGACTGGAAACGGTGCGGCGGCGTGAGTGCATAAGCTATGAAGAACGCTGCATTTTCGCACAAGTGGTGGCTGCGGAACCGATGTTTCTGCTTCAACGTTGTAGCGCCAGTGAGGTTGAAGGGGCCCCGAAACGCGGGATTGGGCGTTGGGGAACCCAAGATGAGGTTTGGCTTTGTGAGCCGTTTGCTGGGTCAAACCGCTGTCGGAGGCGACTGATGTAGCGCAGGGCGGATGACAACCTCAGTCAGGCACGGCGTTTGGAAGTGGAAACTGTAAGGTTTCCACTTTTTTTTGGCTCTTGAGGAGCAGGGATCATGAACCAGGAACTGCTGAGAATCGTGGACAACATAGCGCGGGATAAGAACATCGACAAAGAGTCCATCTTCGCCGATCTGGAGGAGGCTATGGTGTCGGCGGTTCGCAAGCACTTCAGCGATACGGAAAGCGAGATCGCGGTTCAGATCGACCGGGGCTCGGGCAAGGTTACGGCGTTCAAAGAAGGCCAAGCCATCGATATCCGGACGCTCGGCCGGATTCCCGCCCAGACCGCCAAGCAGGTGATGATCCAGAAGATCCGGGCGGACGAGCGCGAGAGCATCTTCAGCGAGTTCGCCCAGAGGAAAGGCCAGCTCGTCAGCGGGGCTGTGGTTCGCTATGAAGGCGGGACCCTGATCGTCAATCTGGATCATTCCACGGAAGCCTATATGCCGAAGGGCGAGCAGATCATGGGTCAGACCCACCGCCCGGGCGAGCGAATCCGCTGCCTGATCCTCGATGTGAAGGAAACCGCCAGCCAAGTCAAGATCATCCTGTCGCGGACGCATCCGGACTTCATCCGGCGGCTGTTCGAGTCGGAAGTGCCCGAGATTGCCGAGGGCATCATCGAGATCCGGGCCCTGGCCCGGGAGGCGGGATATCGCAGCAAAGTCGCGGTGACTTCCTTCGATGATAAAGTCGATCCCGTCGGCGCCTGCGTGGGTGTCCGCGGGAGCCGGATCAAGAACATCGTCGACGAGCTGGGGGGCGAGAAGATCGACATCGTTCGCTGGAACGAGTCCTCGCAGGTCCTGGTGGCGAATGCCCTGATGCCGGCGAAAGTGAGCGAGATTGCTCTCTGCTTTGAGTTGGGGCGTGCCACCGTGGTGGTCGAGGAGGACCAGTTGAGCCTGGCCATTGGTAAGCACGGTCAGAACGTCCGGCTGGCGGCCCGACTGACCGGCTGGGATATCGATATCCTCACGCCGGACGAATACAACCAGGGGATCGAGCGGTTGAACACCTGCGTCAAGAGTGTCGAGGGGGCGGATGATGTCCTGGTCGACAAGTTGATCGCGCTCGGGATCATCTCGGTTCTGGATCTCGATGATGTCGGCACGGAACCGTTGGTCAGTGAGCTGAAATTAGACCGTGAATTAGCGGAGCGGCTGGTCAGCGCGGCGGATCGGGAAGCGAAGGTCCTGATTGCCGAGGCAGACCAGAAGAAAGCGGAAAAGCAGTTGACTCAACAAGGGAAGACCGCCGGGATTATGCAACAAGAGGATGCGGAATAGGGCAAGTTTGCAGTGGAAAGCTCCGGGTCGCGAGCGGGAAGCGATTTCTTCTCGCCCGAGGCTTCGCGCTTGACACTTTTTTCGAATACGTGGAGGTTTTTTGGCTACTACAAGAGTTTACATTCTCGCACGCGAGCTTGGAGTGAAGAGCTCGGCCATTGTCAAAAAGTGCCAGGATGAAGGTCTGAACGTTCAGAATCACATGGCGACTATCTCCGCGGGGCTGGCGGCCACGATTCGGGAATGGTTCAGCGAGGGAGAAAACGTAACCACCGTCGAGACGGCAGAAAAAGTGGACCTCGCGGAGGTCCGCGTCCGAAGGAAGCCGAGGCCGGTGGAAGAGGTGCAGGTGGTGGTTGAGCCCGAGCTCGCCGAGGAAGTCTCGGTGGTGGAGACCGAGCAGGTTCTCGTCGAGCCCCTGGCGCAGGAGCCCGAGCTCTTGCCTCAGGCGGAGCAGCCCGTCATCCTCACTCTGGAGACGGCAGTCGCCGTGCAGGTGCCGCCGGAGCCTCCGGTAGTGGAGATACCGCCGGAGACGTCGCCTGCAGTCCAGCCGCAGGTCCAGGAGCCCGTGATGCCGGCCAAGCCGCCCGAGAAGCCGAAGGCGCCGGAAATCATCGTGATGCCCGCGGGACCCATGCTCGATAAGCCCCGACCGGCCAAGCTGAGCGGTCCGCAGGTCGTGCGCGTCGAAGCGCCGGAGCCTTTGGACCGTCCGAGGTCCCGCTTCAGGCCGCGCTACGATGCTCCCGTGACGCAACCGCTGATCTATGCCGGCAAGGCGGATGGAGAGGCACGGTCGGCCGTGGCGGACAAAAAGGGAGTGAAGCCACAACAACATAAAGACCGCACGCACGGGCGGCGCAAGGAAGAAACGGATGAAGACGCCGTCAAGAAGGCGAAACAGCACAAGAGCTGGCGGCAGCGGGACATTGAGGAGAGGCAGGCTCGACTGACTGCCGCCGGCGGCGAAGGACTGCGGCTGCGGCCGACGCGTCGGATTGCCTCGAAGGCCCAGCGGGAGTCTGCGGCACCGGCCCGGCCGAAGAGGGTCGTCCTCAGCGAGCCGATTCTGGTCAAGGATCTGTCCGCCGCTTTGGCGGTCAAAGCCACCGACATCATCAGCAAGCTGATGCAGCAAGGCACCATGGCTACCGCGAATCAGGCGATCAGCAGCGATATGGCCGAACTGGTGGCTCTGGAGTTCGAGACGGAATTGGTTGTGGAGCGCAAAGCCTCCCTCGAAGAAGAGATTCGCCAGCAGTTCGACGAGCGTGAAAGACCCAATCTCAAGCGGCGGCCCGTGGTCGCGGCCATGCTGGGCCATGTGGACCACGGCAAGACCAGCCTGTTGGACCGGATTCGGTCTACTCATGTAGCGGCGGGCGAAGCCGGGGGTATTACGCAGCACATCGGCGCCTCGCAGGTTAGTTGGGACGACAAGACGGTGACGTTCTTAGACACGCCCGGCCATGAGGCGTTCACGGCCATGCGGGCGCGCGGGGCGAACATGACCGACATTGTGGTTCTCGTAGTGGCTGCCGATGACGGGGTCATGCCCCAGACGGTCGAGGCCATCGCCCACAGCAAGGCCGCCGGGGTGCCGATCCTCGTCGCCTTGAACAAGATCGACCTGCCGGGCATCGACCTCAACCGCATCTACGCGCAGTTGTCGGAGCACGGTCTGGCCCCCACGGAATGGGGCGGGTCGACGGAAGTCGTCAAGACCAGCGCCACGACGGGCCAGGGAATCAATGACCTGTTGGAGTCGTTGGATTACGTGGCGGAGTTGCAGGATCTCAAGGCGGATGACGCGATCCCGGCCACGGGGTGGGTCGTCGAGGCCAAGATGTCGGCGCAGGAAGGCCCGGCAGCGACGGTCCTGATCAAGGAAGGCCGGCTCTCCAAAGGGGATATCCTGCTGGCGGGCAAAACGTATGGCCGGGTTCGGACCATGACGAGCAGCTACGGCAAGAAGATCAAAGTCGCCACCAGCTCGATGCCGGTCGAGGTGGTCGGCCTCAACGACGTCCCCCAGGCGGGTGATCGGTTCTACCGCCTCGATGATATCAATACGGCCAAATCCGCAGCGGAGGAGAACAAGTTGCGGGCCCGCGAGAAGTCGCTGGCCGAGCGAACCCAGGTCACGATGGAAAACCTGTTCAGCCAGATCGAGGCCGGGAATGTCAAGGAGCTGAACCTGATTATTCGTGCTGACGTGCAGGGCTCCGTCGACGTGCTCAAGAAGTATCTCTCCGAGCTCAGCACGAGCGAGGTACGGCTGCACATCCTGCAGGCGATGCCGGGCGGGATCACCGAAGGCGATGTCCTCCTGGCGGAGGCCTCCAATGCCATTATTATCGGTTTCAACGTGGTGGCCGACGAGCACGCGAAGGCGGCGGCCGAGGCCAAGGGCGTCGATATCCGGTTGTACAACATCATCTATCGGATCACGGAAGATTTGAGGAAGTCGATGGCCGGTCTGCTCGAGCCGGAAGAGCACGAGCAGACGCTCGGTCGAGCGGTCGTCCGGGCCGCATTCAAGGTCTCCCGCGTGGGCGCCGTGGCGGGCTGCTACGTCACCAGCGGGGTGGCGGCCAAGCACGCCAAAGTGCGGCTGATCCGAAACAACATCGTCATCCGGGACGGGGTGGCGGTCGAGTCGCTCCGGCATTTCAAGGATGATGCGCGGGAAGTCAAGACCGGCTTGGAGTGCGGTGTCAAGCTGGCGGGCTTTGACGATATTAAAGTGGACGACGTTCTTGATTTTTACGAAGTGGTGAAAGTGGCCAGGACGCTCGGGTCTTAACGTTGGCAGGTTTGGAGAGGACCTTCTGTGCCATGGACCTGGGGCCTGTCTGCAGAAGGTCAGGTTAGGTCTCGAAGGAACACCCTATGCCGACCCGAAGGCAGGAAAAAGTAGCCCGCGTGATTCGCGAGGTGGTCAGCGACGTGATCGCGAATCATCTGAACGATCCGCGGATCACGGGTTTTACCAGTGTCACGCGGGTGGAAGTGACGCCGGATCTGCGCAGCGCGGAGGTGTACCTGAGCATCTTCGCGGTGGAGGAGGGCGCCAAGGAAAGGACGTTGGCCGCGATCACACATGCCCGCGCCAGGATTCAGTCGTTTCTGGCCGAGGCGCTGGACAGCAAGTTCTGTCCCGTGCTGCGTTTTCATGAAGACGAGCAGTTTCGCAAGACCCTCGAAGTGATGAGGCTGATCGATCAGGTGGCTAGTGAACGTCAGAGCAAGGACACTGACCCGCAAGAGTAACGTGGTGCGCCCGGAATCCGGTGGGCGCCGGCTGAGCTGACCTTCGGCGGCGGCGGCCCCGGGAAGGGGGTCCGGCCGTGGCCTGCGGCAGGGTCTGGAAGGGCCATGAAGAACAGTAAGGAACATGCGCAACGACTGCAGCGGTTGTACCGCGAGCTCAAGCGTGCCCACCCGCAGGTCGAGAGAATCACCTATGAGGACCCCGTCGAAGCCCTGATCTGCGGCATCATCAGCGAACGCATGAGTGAAGCCGCCGCCCAGAAGGCGTTGCGGGAAATCACCCGGTCGTTCGTGGATTGGAACGACCTGCGGGTCTCGCGCGCGGAAGAGGTGGCCGAGGCCCTGGGCCGCCACACGGCCGACGGCCGGGCCACCGCCTTGGCGCTGACGGCCGCCCTGCGGGGGATCTTCGACGAATATCACAAGATCAGTCTCGCTGCCCTCAAGAAATCCGGCAAGCGGCCCGCCCGGCAGGACTTGGAGAAGATCGAGGGGGTCAGCCGGTTTGTCGTCAACTATTGTCTTTTAACAGCGCTCGACGCCCACGCCATTCCCATGACGGAAGCCATGGCCGACTATCTCAAACGCAACGGTATCATCGAGGCGAATGCCGACGAAGAGGATCTGGACGGCTTCTTGACCCGATGTGTGGCGGCGAAGGACGCCTACGAGTTCTACGCTCTGGTGCGGCGGGAAAGCGAGTCTCCCAAGCTGAGGCGAAAGGGAAAAGGCCGGGCCGGTCCGAAACGGGGGAAGGCCAACGGCCACACACAATAGCGCCGGATCGAACGGGAGCCGGTCTTAGACCTCGGGATTTGAAGTAAGGAATAACGGTGGCGGTGGAACGGATTTTGAAATTGGGCCTGCCCGCCGGCAGCTTGCAGAAAGCGACGGTGGAGTTGTTTGACAAAGCCGGGCTGCACGTGGGGGAATCCCGGCGCAGCTATTGGCCGACGATTGACGATGAGGAGATCCAGGCGGTGTACCTGCGGGCCCAGGAGATGGGCCGCTACGTGGGGGACGGCGTGCTGGATGCCGGCATCACGGGCCTGGACTGGATCAAAGAGAGCGGCTGTGACGTGCAGGAGGTCTGTGAGCTGCCCTACAGCAAGGAGACGAGCAACCCCACCCGATGGGTGCTGGCGGTGCCCAACGAGTCGCCGGTGACCCGGCCCGAAGAGCTGAACGGCGGGATCGTCGCGACCGAGCTGATCGGCGTCACGCAGCGCTACTTTCAGGACAAGAATATCGACGTGAAAGTCGAGTTCAGTTGGGGGGCCACGGAGGTGAAGGCCCGCCTGGTCAACGCCATCGTCGAGCTGACGGAGACCGGGACGTCGCTGCGGGCGAACAACCTGCGCGTCCTTGACACGGTGATCGTCTCCACGACGCGGCTGATCGCCAATAAGCAGGCCTGGCAGGACCAGTTCAAGCGGGAGAAGATCGAGAATATATCCATTTTGCTCCGGGCGGCGATCGCGGCCCGCGGCAAGGTGGGGATGAAGATGAATGTGCGGCGGGCCGACCTGAATTCCATTCTGCAGATCCTGCCGGCCGAAAAGAGTCCGACGGTCTCGGGTCTGGCGGACTCCGAGTACGTCGCCATCGAGGTAATCGTCGACGATCATGTCGAGAGATCTCTGGTCCCCGCACTCAAGCGGGCGGGGGCTTCGGGAATCATCACGTATCCGCTGAATAAGGTGATTCATTGACCGATGAATGAGAAACGTCAAGTCTGGGCTCTGGTCGTGTTGTCGGGGACGCCGGTGATCGCTCTGGTGATGGCGGCTGCCCTTGTCTCTTGTTCCCGGGCACCGGATCAGCCAGCGTCGCAGCCGTCTGCGGAGGAACCGGCCGAGGTGGTCGCGAAGATCGGCGCTTTCGCGATTGCACGGGCCGAACTGGAAGAGCGGCTCGTCCGCGCGATTCGGCCGCAGGAGGAGGAGTACGTCACGGAGCGCCGGCCCGTCACCGTCGAAAGCGTCCTGCGCGAGATGCTCGCCGAGAAAGCGATGAGCATGGAAGGACGCCAGCTCGGCTATCTCAAGGACGAATTCATCCACTCCAACATTGTGGAAGCCGAGCAGCAGCGGCTGGCGCAAATGGCGGCGGAGAACTGTATCCAGGAGCGGATGCCGGGCCACGAAGCGGAGGTCGCCGCCGCGCAGAAGGCGGACCCCACATTGACACCGGACCAGGCCAAGGTGGTCGTCCAGAGGCAAATCCTGGGACAGGTCCGCAAGGAACTCGAGGCGAAGTTCCAACTGAAGAGGCTCGAGGAGAACTTTGTGCAGGCGGCGCTCACTCATCAGCGGTTGCTGCTCAAGCCCGTGGAGCCACGCGGAGCGAACGAGTACTGGATCAAGAACAGCCAGGTCCGGAATGAGCTGTCCGACAAGGAAGAAAACCTCGTGCTGGCCACGTACCAGGGTGGGCAATTCACCCTGAAGGATTGGTTCGGGCTCGTGTGCAATATCGCGCCACCCCGGCGGCCGGACGATTTGAATACCCCCGCCGGCGTCGGGCGGTTGCTGGAGAACGCTTTGTGGACGCCCTTGTTTGTGGCGGAAGCGAAGGTCCGCGGGTACGATAAGGATCTGAAGCTGCGCCGCGAGATTCGGGAGATGGAAGACCAACGCTTGCTCTACAAGGTCATCGAGGAGAAGACGAAAGGTCTGGGCGAGCCGCCGGCGGAGCAGGTCAAAGCGTATTTCGAGAAGAACCAGGAGCGGTTCGCACAGGCCGCCACGTTGAAAGTGGATCAGATTTGGTGTGAGAGCCTGGAGGCTGCCAGAAAGGTCAAGGCGGATCTGGCGGGCGGTGCGGACTTTGAAGCTCTGAAGAAAGGCCATTCGTTGCAGAAGGAGCAACCTCCCTATAATGTGTCCGCTACCGGCGAGGGGCTTTTCTGGGCGGAGCTCTGGCGGGCCGAGCCGAATCAGACGGTTGGCCCTCTGCGCGGCTTCTACGGCAGCGGGATCAAATGGCGGATGGTGACGATCCTGGAGAAGACGCCGGCGAAGGCTCAGGCATACTCCGAGCAGGTGGCCAACAGCGTCAAGTGGGCCCTGATGGACGAGCGTCGGCAGCGCCTCCTGGAGGATTATCGGGAGGAATTGCTCCAGAAGTACCCCTACGAGATCTTCCGAGACCGGATCAAAAACATGGACCCGCTGGAGATCGCTGCGAACAGAGCCGACAAGTGAGCGGATGACCGTGAGATGGTTTTCACGCTGCACAGGTATGTGTTTCGAGAATTGTTGCGGGTCTTTCTCCTGGCAACGATCGGGCTGACGCTGATCTTGAGCCTGGGGGCGATCCTGCGACCGGTGCAGGAATTCGGCCTGGGACCGCGACAGGTCCTGCACATCCTGACCTGTTTTCTCCCGATCAGCCTGACCTTCGTGCTGCCCGTGGCGGCGCTGTTCGCCTCGGCGCTCACCTATGGCCGCTTCGCCGTCGACAACGAGATCGACGCCTGCCGGGCCAGCGGGGTCAGCCTACTGACGCTCATCTATCCAGGCTTCGTGCTGGCGCTTCTGGTGGCCATCGCGAACCTGCTCTTGAGCTTCCACGTCATGCCCTATTTCGTCCACTTGGCCGAGACCTCGCTGCGGGCCGACGCCAAGCAGATCCTCTTTCGCAACATCCAGCGCAAAGGCTACTATAGTCTCCCGCCCGAGCAGAAATTCTTTATCTATGCGGATTACGCCGATGCCGCCCAGAACACCCTGTTCGGCATCGTCGTGGTCCAACAGGAGAGCGGGAGGGTCAAAAGGATCATTACCTCGGAGGCGACCCAGGTCCAGTTTGATCCGCACGATCGCTTCAACGAGGTGCGGCTGGCCGTCTCCCATGCCCGGCAGATCGGCGAGGCGGCGAATGACTATTGGGGCGAGATCGGATCGTTGTTGTTGAAGAAGGAGTTCGGCTCGCTGCTGGGCGACAAGATCAAGTTCAAGAAGGTCGAGGACGTCAAGCGCATTCGCACCGACCTGATGCAGTTCGACCCCATCGCCAAGATCGCACGTTCGGCGTACGTGCAACTGGTCACCGAGCGGCTGGCGCGGGACATGGCCGAGACGGTTAGCGCACCGCGCCGCGGCTTCTTCGAGCTTCAGGGCGAGGCGCGGTCGGTCCGGTTATCGGCGACCACGTGTACGCTGGATAAGCAAATGGTGATTACGCTCCGGCCGCCCATCGTCGTGGAGGAGTACGACCGGCGCACCGGCGTGCGTCTCCGCCGGCTCCAGTGCGAAAAGGCCGAGCTGTACGTGGAAGAGGACCCCGCGCACCCCCGGCTGGGCCTCAGTTTGCACAGTGCCCGTGACGAGCAGGGGGGCAGCCTGCTGGTGCAATACGTGATTCCGGAGCTCGCGTTGCCCGAAGGGATCCGTCAGAGCCTGGAGAACACGCCGCTGCTGCGGGTGGTTTCCGAGCCGAATCAGGTCAGGTCGGTCCTGGGCGGGCCGCCCAGTTCGATCTTGGCGCGGTGGCAAAGCGAGTTGGCCGAAAAGATCGACCACACCGAAAAGGCCATCCAGGCCGAGATGAACCTGCGCCTCGTGTTCGGGATTGGCTGCATCCCCATGATTCTGATCGGCATCGGCCTGGGCATCTTCCAGCGGGGTGGCCATTTGCTGGGCGCCTTCGGCGTGAGCTGCGTGCCCGCCGCCATCCTGGGTGCCTCCATCATCTCCGGCAAACGCCTCATCGAAGGGACCAGTTCGCAGGGATTCTCGGGTCTGCTGGTCATGTGGGGCGGGCTGGCGTTTCTTGTCCTCTTGGCCGTGGCGGTTTGTGGCCGACTCCTGCGGCGCTGAACGATATGAAGATATTGGACCGATACATCGCGAAGAGCTTTCTTGTGGGCTACGCCATCTCGTTCTGTGTCCTGATCGGCCTGCGGGTGATCATCGACCTGTTCGTGCAGTTGGACGAGTTTGCCGAGCACGCGGACCTCGGCGCCTGGGCCGTGGTCAAGAGTATCCTGACGTACTATGGTCTCAACATCACGCTCTACTTCCGCGACATCGCGGGGGTGATCGTGGTGGTGGCCGCCGCCTTTTCGCTGGGCAAGATGGTGCGGTGCAACGAGCTGGTGGCCATGATCGCTTCGGGCGTCAGCGCCAAGCGGATTGTCATGCCCATTCTGCTGCTGGCCATCGTCTTCACCGGCCTGGCCGTTGCCGATCAGGAGTGGCTGATTCCGTCGCTCAGTGACAAGCTGGTGCGGGATCCGGACGCCGCGAGCACCCGGAAATCCTACGCCATCTGGTTCCTGATGGACGCCAATGGCTCGCTGATCTGCTCGTCGCGGTACGACGAGGCAGCGCAGAGCCTGTATCGCCCCACGATCATTCTGCGGCGTGCCCTCCCCGAACGGCCGAGGGTCTGGGAGGTCACGGGCCGCGTGTCGGCGGACCTGGCGACCTACAACCAGGCGACGGGCGACTGGGACCTGGTCAACGGTCTGGCCGTGAGCACGAATTCGATGATCGAGCCCAAGCCGGTCCCCTCCTACCGGGCCGCTGACCTCCAGCCGAAGGAGATCGCGATCCGCCGCAAATCGGGGTATACCTCCCTGATGAGCTCCCGGCAACTGGCCGCCCTGGCGGCCCAGCAGACCAAGATCAAGGATATGGCGGAGCTCCTGAGCCAAAAGCACTTCCGGATCACCGATCCGATTATCAGCCTGACGATGCTCATGGTGAGCCTGCCCGTGCTGATTTGCCGCGACCCGCGCACGATGAAATCCGCCGTCCTCGTCAGTTTCGCCCTGACGGCCGCCTGCTTCGTCACCACGTTCGTCTGCAAAATGTTCGCGACGGAGGTCATCTTTGCCGGCCGGGTGATGCCGGAGCTGTGGGCTTGGCTGCCCGTCTTCATCTTCCTGCCCATCGCCTTCATCGAGCTCGACGCCATGAAGACGTAGGAAAGGGAGAAGGGTGAAGTCAGAGAGTCTCTCGGCCGCCGAGCAAATTGGCTTTGTTCGTCCCGCCCGATACCACCGCGGATTGGCTTTGTTTAACATACCCGGCTCTGCGTTTGTAGTGACGCCGTAAGGCGTTTGCCTCGATGCGCTCCCGGGTGCGTCGCCGGCCCGCCCGGGAAATTGGCTTTGTTTTTTCAGGGGCTTGGTCCGCATATTTCTCTCCTAACCATCGTCCGGAACGGTAGTTATCGCTGTCTTCGGCGCCCCGCAAATTGGGTTCGTTTCGCACAATCGGCATTGGGTTGGAATACTGGAATGATGGAATAGTGGAACGGTGGGAATAGTGGGGTATCCCGTCCGCCCGCTTCCCGGCGATCGATTGGCTTTGTTTCGCACTCACGCTCTCCCAACCGACAACCGACTATTGACTGCCGGCTACCGCCCTTTGGCTTTGTTTCGCACGATCGGGTGGCAGCCTCAAGGCCTCCGGCCTTGGGGATGGCGTTTCGTGCCCGTTGGGAAGAGATTGGCTTTGTTTCGCACAATCGGCATGGGTGGAATACTGGAATGATGTAATAGTGGAACGGTGGGAATACTGGGGTATCCCGGCTGGCAACTTCCCGGCGACCGATTGGCTTTGTTTTGCATACTCCTCGCCACCGATGGCCCTCCCAATTGGGTTTGTTTTGCGCAATTGTCCCTCCAGATCCAGGCCGGCGCATGAAATTGGGTTTGTTTGTAACAGAAGCAGTCCGTGGAGAGTCTATAAAGTGTGATGTGTGAAGTCCCGGCCATCGGCTTCTCCTGCTTGACACTTGCCACTTCAAACTTGAAACTCCTCTGCCCATTGGCTTTGTTTCTTCACAACGGTCTTCCCACCGACTACTGACTACCGACTACCGCCCTTTGGCTTTGTTTCACACAATCAGCCTGCCGAAGGCCGGAGGCCACAGGGTCGAGGGGCGAGGGAAGAACCTCACGGCCCTTGTCACCCAGGCCCCGTCCCGCCCGGCCCCGCCGGGGAGCCCCGCTCTTAGGAAGACGTCTGCCGCGTCATGTATGTTTTACAGAAACCAAAAATACGGAAGAAATCTCTTACTGCCGGACCCGCGAAGCCCGGTGGGCCCGCCACGGCCTGCGGGCGCCGCCGAGATGCCTTTCCACCACGAATGGCACGAATTCGATCTCTTTGGTCGCGCCCAGGGGGCCCAAGACAGCAGGGGGGCCGGCGGCTCCGCCCCGCCGCACCGCGGCGCTGGAACCAGGCCGGCCCGTGTCCTTCAAGCCAAGCGGGTAGTCTCTCTGTTGGCACAGCTACCAGATCTCCAATGTCAGCGTCTGCTCGCTGGGCTACTGGGCTGAGAGTGGATGGCCGACGCCGATGTCGTCGAGGTAGATCACGCCCTTGCCACCTGCCGCTGGCTTGGCGCGGTCGCCCACGCCGATCGTCAGCTTCTTCACGGTCGTCAGGTTGACACCCGCCAGATCGCTAAACGGAATCATCCACTTCTGCCAGTCGCTGGCCTGCACCGCCGCCGGATCGGGGTGCGTCAGCGATTTGACGTGCCCGGCACTGTCTTCGACAGCCATGTACAATGGCGCCGCATCGTTGCTCGGTTGTGCCACTCCGATGGCTGCGACCTGCCACTGGCCGGTGACCGCACCTGTAAACGACACATCGGAGAACTCGGCAATTGTCGGCATACTAATGTTGTGACTGGTCACCGCCAGGCCGATATAGACGTCGCCCATCATCATGATCCGCACGGGATTTGAACCGTTGCTGCCGGTATTCGCATTGTCAGGCTGATTGATGATCCAGTTCTGACCGTCCTGCGAGTAGTAGCCGGTGAATGTGGCGCCCTTCCGTTCCACCTTGAGCCAGAGAGGGAAGGTCACTACACCAGGATTGCTGTGGGTGGACGTCGCCGTGCCCCCGACGCTTGTTCGATTCTGGAAGGCCCGTCGGCCATCGGGGGTGGGGAACACGAATGCGTACGTGGACGCCGGGTCCAGACTGCCCCGAATCATCACGCCGGCTTTGGCCCACGGCTCCGTGTTGGCTAAGGCGCTGATCTTTGCGACGATCGTCCCATCGCCACTGAGCTGTTTACAGGCGAAACGGAACTGATCGGAGGTCCCCCAGATGTCACCGCCCCCGCCGCTCATCTGAATGCTGCCATCGGCACGCTGCAAGAAATCACTGGGATTACCCCGGAACCAGAGCGTCAAGGTATCGGCCCCGTGGGCCCCCCAGTTCTGGACAGGGGAGAAAGTCCGCTCGGCTTGGCTGTAGAACGGACCCCCGGTGTTGTTGTACTCCATGGGCATAGACTGCTTGCCGCCGTGGATGACCGTCCGCTCGGCAAAAGGTGATTGAGGATAGCCGACGCGGGAGCCGGTCTTGTTGGTCGCGCCATCGATCCAGGTCTCATAGATGCGCCGACCTTCCTGGTCCGTGTAGCTCTCGAAATCGTCCACGACGGCGTATTCCTGGGTGGTGAACTTCCAGACCTCGCCTGGATAGGTGACCGTGTTGACCTCATCAACCCTCCAGTAGTAGGTCCTGCCATAGAGGAGCGCCCCCGGCTCGAAGGGATGGTCGAGGACGGTCTTGACAGTCGCGGTGCCAATGGCCACCGCTGCCTTGTCGGTGCTCAGATACACTTTGTGTGAGGTGACATCGCGCCCGGGTCGCCAATCCAGGCTGGTATCCACTTTGACACGCGTCGCGTTGTCGGCCGGCTGCGGCGCCGCGGCCTGTACCGGAACGTAGGAGAACCGGACTTCGCTCAGCCCGGTCACCGTGTTCACGCCGCCCCAATTGCTGTTGATCGTGAGCTTGACGTACTTAGCCGTGACGCCGCCGAAGTTGACCGTGGTATTGGCGCCGTAACCCGCCGCGCCCGGCGCCCGGGCGAACTGGGGCACGTCCCGCAATTGCGTCCAGGTGGCACCGTCGGTCGAGTACTCCACTTTGACATCCTTGGCGCCGAAGCCCAGGAAGCTCTCGATCGGCTGGTTGGAGTTCCAGATCTTCAGATCGTAGAGCTTGTAGACTTGGTCGAACTGATATTGGATCCAATTCGGCGGCGTGCCGGTGGTAAGCCACATCGTGGCGCCATCGGTGCCGTGCAGGTCATTCTTGTCGAGCCCGGACCCGTCGATGGTCTTCTCAGGGCCCATGCTGCCCTGGGCGCTGGAGCCGGTGGCGATGATCTTCGTCGCAATCGGGTATGCATACGCTTCCGTTCGGAAGTCCAGGACGGGCCCCTTATAGATCGTGAAATCCGGAGCACCACCGACTTCATCGACACGCCAGTGGTAGGTCTGCCCGAACGCCAGGGTGCCGGGCGGATCGTACGTGGTGCCCGTCTGCCTCTGGCTGACCAGCACACCCAGCGAATTAGCCCGACTGGCGGTGTTGACCTGCTCCTGTGAGGTCCCGAAGTAGACATCATAGCTCTGAGCGAAGGGAACAGCCGTCCAACTCAGGATCACTTCGCGCGGTACTTCCAACGCATGAGGAAGGGGGTTCACGACCAGACCTGATCCCGTGATCTCCTTCATAAGGACGCTCAAGTCCTTCTCGTCCACCACGCCATCGCCCCAGGGGAACGGTCCGATGTCACACCGAGAGTTCTTCTTCCCCAAGTCGGCAACCAGGATTGCCATGTCTGTCGCATCGACCTTGCCATCGCCGTTGAAGTCGCAGTTGGGAATGATCGGCACCCGCCAGTTTTCCCAGCCATTGTGGTCGGAGGCAAAGTACAGCGTGTGGCCATCAGGTGAGACGCGTGGTTGAATCTCCATTGAGGAGCTGTTGATGAGTGGCCCAAGATTCACCGGCGCTTGCCAGGGGTGGGACACGCTTGCCCGCCTTGCCACCCAGAGATCGGGCCCTCCGTATCCGGCGGGTCGAAATGCCGTGGTGGTGTGGTGTTCCGAGAAGAAGAGGAGTAGCCCGTCGGGCGAAAGGCAGCAGAACGTTTCACTGGCCGCGGTATTCACGACGGGGCCCAGATTTGCCGCATCACCCCAGGGATCGTTCGCCGTCGCACGTCTCGCCACGTAAATGTCGCTGGTCCCATATCCGCCGGCACGCGTTGAGGTGAAGTAGAGTTCCAGGTCGTTCGGGGATAGGCACACGCAGTTGTCGCTGGCAGAACTGTTTACCTTGAGCCCAAGATTCACCGGAAGCCCCCAGGGGTCGTTCTTTGTCATGCGCGTAGTCACGTAGATGTCGGAGCCACCATACCCTCCAGGGCGGTTCGAATTGAGATACAGTGCGAGTCCATCGGCCGAGACGGATGGGATTGCCTCGTTGTTTGCGGTGTTGACAACGGCCCCGAGGTTCTCCGGGGGACCCCAAGCCTCGTCCTTCGAGGCACGTTTGAGTACCCAGATGTCCTCGCCGCCTTGCCCTCCAGCCCGACCTGACTCGATGTACATTTCAAGCCCGTCGCACGAGAAGCTCGAAACCCAATCGTCACCGTATATGCCTGACCCAACCCTCATCGGCTCGCCGAAAGTGAAATCCGCATAGGCGGGTGGCGTGTTGAGACCCGAAACAAAACAGATGCCAAGCAGTGTTGTCACGAACATAGGAATCTCAAACGATCTCATACTACCCCTTCCCTTCTGCCCGAAGGCGACACATAGAACTTGAGTTTTGTCTTCTCGCTCTTCAACAGAGAACGCGAGTTGATATCCGAATGGACCGCTTAGGACGTGCTCGACGTCCCAAGGCATGACCCCGGTCACATCAAGAGGCTTGCCTTGGGTGACGATAGCGGCGTACTGCCTCATATCGGCGCGGACCTTCCGCTCTTGACGCAGGAAATGATACTGCTCGGCACGGCGCAGGTAGGCGTCGGCGTCCAGCGGATCGGCCTGGATTCTCCGGGTGTACAGGCGAGCGATCTGGCGATAG
>CAYHAJ010000469.1:0-48727 GCA_964354535.1 uncultured Pirellulales bacterium | reverse complement strand
TCGGGGGAAACCGCGAGGCTATGCCCGATCTGGAAGGGACCCCCGCTGTGGTACCAGTCGGGGATGCAATTGAAGTGGAGTTTCCTGATGACCGGCGCCGAGCGGCACAGTCCCACGCCGAGGAGGGCGTAGAGGCACAGGGTGAGGCTGTTTTGCCGATCCGTCAGGATTTGCGCGGGCTTCGTCTCGCTGATTGGTCCCGCGGCGGGGCTTGGTTGGGGTAGAAATCCGACCGGCAATAAATACGGATCGATGATGTCGGCAAGAGTGGTGAAGCCAGGGAAAGAACCCGCCGGCTGGAGATCGGTTAGGGTATCCGCGCGGGATGACTGCCGATTGTCAGCAGCATCCAGAGGGGACACCGGCACCATGTCGGCGCGACTGATCGTACAGACAGCCAGAGCCCCAATAAGAACTGTGATGATTTGCCTCCGTGTGATCACCACTGCACTCCACAAAATCTGCTGTTCCCAGTATGCTGAAAGCTCCTTGGTGAGTCAAGGAAAATCCTGCAAGGACTGAGAATTTTACTGTGGAGTGGTCGTGCTTTATCGCAAGTTCTTACTGGCTAAGATCTTATGGCCTGTCGATCAGCTCCTATCTCGCTTTCGCGTTACGATATTTGTGGACTTGGGCCGGGCCACGGACTCGGGGACGACGAGTCTGTCCATCAGCCAGATTTCGCCAAAGAGCAGCAGAACGGCGGCCGGCATCATGACCACGCCGGCAAAGTCGTGAAAGAACTTCTCCCCCGCCTGCGTGCTCACCATCAGCATGAGGATGGCCGTCACGACGATTCGGATGATGTTGCAGACAACCGCCACGGGAATACTCGAAGTAAGCAGGACGGCCTTCTGCCAGCGCGCCCGCTTGACCATATAGGCGATGAAGCCGGCAACGATGATGAACGCCGTCAGCATGCGCAGGCCGCTGCAGGCCTCGGCCACCGCCATGGGGGTGTTTTCGTTCAGCATCACGACGTTTCCCTGCTGGCTGACATGCGGAAGGAACGCCTCCAGGACAAACACCGAGCCGGAGGTCGCCAGCCGCTGCAAGGGGCCACTGATCATGTTGTGGATACGACCGGGCAGAGGAACCATCAGGAAGAGAAACAGGAGAATCCAGGAGACCCGCCGGAACACCTGCCCTCCGGCCACCATCAAGACCAATCCCGCAGCGGTGAACACCAGCGAGTACCGCTGGGCCGATTCGAACATAAATAGCAGGCCGTACATCCGGGCCGCACAGGCCAAGACCAGCAGGGCGATACCACCCCACCAGCACGGCTGGAACACGCATTCCTTGAGCTGCTTTCGTCGGACCCAGACAAAGAAGATCGCCACCAGCGGAACGAGCTGGCCGGCGGAGTAGTCCTCGCTCCTCTGCCATTCCGTGAAGAGGTCGGCCATCGTCGGCCAATAGGACCACGCCGTGACGGTTAGTAATACCAGCAAGGCCGCAGCCAATTTCAGAGGGCCAGACCGAGTCCGATCCCTCTCGGGGGTCTCAACAGCATGTCTGGAACGCGATTGATGGCTGACACCAGTCCGACCCATACTACTCCTTTGTGTACGGCTTGGAGACTTCGTCTCGCGGGTGTTGGGACTTTCCTGCCAGGTCACAGAGCAATGCCTGTGTTGCCGGATTCCGTGGCAAGGCTTGTATCGTCCTGACCTCTGTCTCCTGGGCTATTGCCACCCTTCTTCGCCCGGCCTACACAATGATATTCCAGCCCCACCGCCTGGACATAAGACGGGTCATAAAGGTTCCGACCATCAAAAACAACGGGGCTCTTCATCGTTTGAACGATTCGCTCAAAATCGGGATTGCGGAATTGCGGCCAGTCTGTCAGCACCACGAGTCCATCCGCACCGCGCAAGGCCTCATAATAGTCCTGGCAGAACTCCACCGTCTCACCGAGACGGGCCCGGGCTGTAGCCATCGCCTCCGGGTCGTGGGCTCTGACGCGCATGCCCGCCTTGAGAAATTCGTCAACACAAAACATGGCGGGGGATTCCCGGACATCGTCCGTTCGCGCCTTGAAGGCCAGACCCCAGACGGCCAAAGTCGTCTGTCCGGCCGCAGACGCATAGTAGTCCAGGATGCGCCGCGCGAAGCGCTCCTGCTGCCGCAGATTGATTTCTTGGACTGCCTGCACAAGATCCATAGGACACCCGAGGCTATCCCCCATTTGAATCAAGGCCCGGACGTCTTTGGGGAAACAACTCCCGCCGAAGCCAATGCCCGCAAAGAGGAAGGCACTCCCGATGCGCGAATCGCTGCCCATTCCGGCCCGAACCGATTCGATGTCGGCACCCACTTCCTCACACAGAACACTCAGCTCATTCATGAAAGAAATGCGCGTCGCCAGCATGCTGTTGGCGGCGTACTTCGTCAACTCGGCGCTCGTCGGGTCCATGAAGATCATGCGATTCTGTCGGCGCATGAACGGGGCATACAAGTGCCGCATGATCTCGCGAACCTTCACATCACAGGTCCCGATAATGACACGCTCGGGCTTCATGAAATCGTCGATCGCGGAGCCTTCCTTGAGGAACTCCGGGTTGCTGACGTAATCGAACGGATGACGCGTCTCCGACTTGAGAATGGCGCTGATCGTCTTGTGCGTCCCGACCGGGACGGTGCTCTTCGTGACGATGATCCTATACCCGTCCATGGCGGCCGCGACACCCTGGGCGACATTCAGCACGGCAGATGTATCCGCCGAGCCATCCGCGGCGCTGGGCGTGCCGACCGCAATGAAGAGGATCAGAGATTTCTCCACCGCCTCGGCCAACGAGGTGGAGAAATGCAGCCGTCCGGTCGCCCGGGCCCGTTGCACGATCTCGGTCAGTCCCGGCTCGTAGATCGGAATGCGTCCCTCTCCGAGACCCTTCATCTTCTGTTCGTCCCGGTCCACACAGACGACATCGATGCCGGAATCCGCGAAACAGGCCGCCGTCACCAATCCTACGTAGCCGACGCCAACGATACCCACTTTCATGCCAGTGTGCCCTCAATCATACCCATGCTTTCATGTCAGTTCTCCTTGGTCGTCTGGAACAGTCGAGCCGTTGGCAAGGCTGATTCAACGGCAAAGCCAGAGAGGATCTCCATGGCCCCCTCTATCCTCAGAGTCTCTGTAAGGGGAGTCGTGACCTGTACCTGAGCGACATAGCGCACAGCACCTGAGCCTTGCCAGACCTTGGAGCGCAGCAGGGAAACGTCGCGGCAGAACTCCCCATCTACCAGATAGTAGTTAAGTACGAGGACTCTCTGTGCGTTCAGGGCCCCACGGGAGAACTGCATGATATTGCATGGCAGCTTCACGGAGTCACTCATGGGCAGCTCAACCGACTGACGATCTGTGAGCGTCCAGCCGGCTCCGGTGTAGCAGACTTCCGGCCGGTGGGGCATCAGGTCCCGGGCCTTGACCCCGCTGGCGATGTAGAAGGAAACCGCCTCCAGCCCGCCGCGCCGCACGTACCGACGGTTCACGCGTGCATCCGTGTCGGTGGCTTGGATAATGGCTTCGTCCATCGGCACGTCCGCGCCCACCCAGTCGCCGACCTGCATGGGAAACCGGGCCAAGGCCTCCGGAGCGATGGGGGTGGTGTCCACAGGCGCCTCCAGTTTCGCCGCCACGGCGCGGTAGACGAGGCCAAAGGCCAGCATGAGAACACTCGCGGCCACCGCGGCCACCATCAGCGGCCCTCGATGGGAGATGTCATTCCATTTCATTGTTTCTGCTTCCGAATGCACAAGGATGTCAGGAAGAGCCGCCGGCAAGATCCAGCAGGTGGATCAGCAACTGTTCGGCCACATGTTCCCGGCCCGTCGGGTTGAGATGGCCGCCGTCGTCGGTGTAGGCACGCGCCAGAACCGGCACCTCCTGCTCGTTCCTGAGACTATAATGTCGCAACCCATCGGGACCCAGGGTCTCGTACAACGCGAGGTCAAACAGAAGCTCCTTTCCGGCATACCGTTCCCGCAAAAGACTATTGTATTGTGCCCGCAACCGGTTGTCGTCCAACTCGGGCGACCGCCCCAGGAGCCGCTTGATTCCTTCTTTCAGCCCCTTCTCTGGTGCCCGTAAAGGAATGGTGACATGCACGAATGCCACGCGTGGAAAACGTGACTTCAAGGCCTCCATGGCCTTGCTGTACGCGGCCAGAATCGCCTCGGGATTCGAACTCTTGTCTATATCCACGTAGCAGAACTTGAAGAAGGCAATATCCACCTTCTCTCCCAGTCCGCCCTCCAGAAGCTCCTGGAACTCGGCGATCTTCGACTCGGGGTCGCGGTTCTTGCCGACGGGCGCATGGGCCAGCATCGGACCGGCGATTCTGCTCGCGTCTTTCGTCTCCACAACATTCAGGTGCAAAGACTTATGACTTGCTTCCAGGTCCAGAAATCCGCGAATGATGTTGTAGCCTACGGATTGGTGGCCAAAGAAAATGGTTTTGCCTTGCAGGCGAGTCCATGCTTCCGCGGGAACGTCCGCCAGATGCCGGAGCTTCTGCGGGCTTGTTCCTGTGCGCACGCCCAGCGAGTTCGCCAAGAACCATAACACGATGGCTCCCACAAGGGCAAGCGCTACAAGCGACGCAACAAAGACCAGTTTGACTGTCGGTCCCATTACACCTATTCCTCCCATGTCAACGGTAATGCGGCGCGTCGGCGTCGCGCATCAGTTATCAATGTGGATTTCGCGGACCGGCTCCACCAATACCGGGGGCATGTGTTGATAGCGCGTCGTCCTTCGCTTGGCGTCGATGTCATCATAGACGCGTTGCACCTGCCGCGGTTCCAGAGCCAGCGTCCGAGCCGCCTCGTCCACCGGCACGCCCTGATTCTTCGAGTACAGGCAGAAGTCCAGTACGTAATAGGGGACGGAGAAGTAGAACTCCTCCTGATCCTGCGGCATCGAGTAGGTGTCCGTCGTCGGAGGACGCACACAGATTTCATGCGGTAAGCCCAGGAACTCGGCCATCTGGTAGACCTGGCATTTGTAGAGATGCGCGATCGGTTTGATGTCCGCGGCACCGTCTCCAAGCTTCACGAAGAAACCCTGATCATATTCTTGGCGATTGGGCGTACCGGTCACGGCGTAATTGAGCCGATCGGCATGGAAGTATTCGAGCATCTTGCGGACACGCTGCTTGAAATTGGTTGCCGCGACGATTTGCAGATACGCATTCAGGGGGAGCCGTACCTTGGTCTGCCGGCCGTCGGGGAACTGAACGACCACGGAAAAGACCCGCAGACTCTCGTGCGTCAGCAGCGAGGGCAAGACAATCTTCCATTTGCAGGACGGCTGGTAATCCGGAATGACGCTGCGAACCGCCTCGTCGCGATACCGGTAGCACCCGGCCGCCGTCAGGAGGTCGGTAATGTCATGGTACTCGGCCTCAATGCCCAGATGGGTGACGATCATCTGACTCAGGGCCCGGGTCTGCGGAGAGGAGTCGCGCTCTGGCAGCATCAGCCCAAACACCCGTTCGGGACCCAGGGCGCGAACACACAGCGCCCCAACTACGCTGCTGTCGATCCCGCCGGATAAAGCCACCACCGCGCCCCGTCTCTTCAGTGTCTCGGGGACCTGCCGCTGGATCGCGGCTTCGATCCGTTGCGACTCGGCTTCCCAGTCCATTTTCAGGGCGTCCCACACGATCCTTTTCTGAGTTTCTACGTCCATTACCTTCCCTCGATGGTCTGTAATTCGCGTCTGCTGATTTTTCCATGCGCGGTTTTCGGGATGTCCGGAACAAAAACAACGTACTTGGGCACCATGAAGGGCGACAGCCGGCTCGCACAATGCTTGAGGATCGCTTTCTCATCCAGTCCCCCAGCGCGCGTGACGACGAAAACCTTGATCGCCTGCCCCAGAACCTCATCCGGCACACCAATCGCGGCAGCCTCCGCCACGGTCTCCAACTCACAAATGGTGTCCTCCACCTCTTTCGGACTGACCCGTTCCCCGCGGGTTTTGATCATGTCGTCCTTGCGACCCACGAAGTGGAGATATCCTTCCTCATCCCGGCGGAAATAGTCCCCCGAATGAAGCCAGCGCCAGGCCGGATAAGGACCGGGCCGGTACACGCGGGCGGTCATCTCCGGATCGTTCCAGTAGCCCTGCATCACGTTCGAGCCCCGGATAATGAGTTCGCCGGTTTCGCCCGGCTCCACCTCGTTGCCGTCCTCATCCACCACGGCCACTTCGCAGTTGGGCATGGGTCGGCCTACAGACGCCGGCCGCCGATCCAACTCTTCGCCTGCCAGAAAACACACCCGCACGCATTCGGTCAGACCGTACATGTTGTAGAAGGTGGCCTGGGGGATCAGTTGGCGCAGACGCATCAGGTGGGGCACCGGCAAAGCAGCGCTCGCACTGGTCAGGTAGCGCAGCGTGGAGAAATCATACGCGGCAATGTTCTCGATCCGCAGCATCATGGCGGCCATGCTCGGGACCAGGGGCAGTGCGGTGACCTTCTCCTGGGCCACACGTTTCAGCATAAGCTGGGGGTACAGGAACGAACTCTCCAGGAGCACCGTCCCTCCGAACATGGAGGACATGAGGACCTGATAGAGTCCATAACCGAAGGACAGCGGCAGGGCATTCAAAATGACGTCCTCCGGCCGATTCTCCAGGTACTGGATGATGCTCTTGGCCGCCGCGATGACATCGCGATGGCTGCACATGACCCCCTTGGGATGGCCGGTGGTGCCCGACGTGTAGATGAGACAGGCCAGATCGATATCGAGGCAGCGAGGAAGCCGGTCGACGGCCGGCCCGTACGTGCCCTCGTCCCCGCCGGACAGCGGCGCGAACACGGAATTCCAGGTGATCGAGGGGATGCGCGGGCACGCCTGCGATGTTGTCGTGGCACCGACCCACACGACTGTGAGATCGGCGTTACTCTCCGTCAGCGACTCCTGGACGACCGCTGCCTGGTCGATCGAGGCCACCAGGACTCTCGCGGCAGAGTTCCGGAGGATGTGGCTGAGCCGGCGCGCCTTCGTATTGCCTTCGCAAATGATGAAGACGCCCTCCGCCTTGAGCGTTCCGTACAGGCTGACAACCGTCTCGAGACTGTTCCCGGTGAGAATGACCACTCGGTCCTGGCGGCAGACTCCCAGGTCGAGGAGTGCCTCGGCGAAACGGTCGGAATAAACATCGAGCTTCTTATAGCTCCATCGCTCCTGGCCACAGATGATGGCCTCCTTCTCCGGCATTCTGCGGGCCGACCGCCGGAGCCACTCATGGACCAGGACGGGATCGAATTCCATCACGCTGCGCACCTCTCCATCATAGTGTCCATCGCGACGCCGCTAATAGCCCAGAATGATCTGACATAGAATTGGTCTCGAACCCTGCCGCCTGGGTCGTTGGCCACGGAGGGCGGATGAGTACTCAGGCCGACACAGCCGTCTTCGCCCCGGCACGCCTGTCGACAACCAGATCGGGACGGATGCTGACGTGCGGGCGAGCGGAGAAGCCCTCGACAAACTGCTGATGGATGATCTGAGAGGATAGGATGCCGGCCAAGGCCATACTATCGACCTCGCTCGGATTCTCCACGCTCTGCAATTTGGTCAAAAGCCTGCTGACTTTGCCCGCGTCGAAAAGGCCGGCACGTCGGACCGCGTCGTCGGTCAGCAGTTCCCGGGGAGAATCCCTGCCGGTGCCGGCCAGCAGGCAGTTGACGACGGGCGCCCGGTACGGCTGTTTTCTCCGGCCGACGATCTCCGCCGGCAGCACCGGCCGCAAGATCTTCTTCAGAATGTGCTTCTCATCCATCCCCAGGATCTTCCACTTGGATGGGACTCGCGCCAACAGATCGATCACGCGATAATCCAGGAACGGCAGGCGGATTTCAACGGAATGCGCCATGGCCACCCGGTCGCCCTGTGAGGACAGCAGATAATGGCTCAGGAAAATCATCGTTTCGAGGTATTGCGCCTTGCCCACCGTGTCCAGATGATGGTACCGCTCCGGCAGACTCTGGCGCAGGGATTCGTACGGTTCGGCAGCGCCAACGGCCGCTTTGAGTTCATTAGAGAAAAAGGTCTTGATCTTGCTGGTGTTGCCCCACCGTATGAGATGGGAAAAGAGCGGATCATGGGACTGGTCCAGGCCCTTCCCAAAGAACGACGGAAAGAAGCGCTTGGCGTTCTGACTGTGAAAGACGTCGCCGTACAACTGGCCCAGCAAGAGGGTGCGCGTCGTGGAGTCGGGCCGGCGCGACCAGAACCGCCGCACCTTCGCTTCCTTGAAGATGTCGTATCCCCCGAAGACCTCATCCGCCCCCTCGCCCGTGAGGACCACCTTCAAACCGGATTCCCGGACGACTTGCGCCAACAAGTACAGCGGCACCGGTGCCGTGCGCAACAACGGCGTCTCGCAATGCCACAGGGTTTGGGCAAAGGCGTCTCCGATTCGCTGCGGCGTCGCCCAGAGCTGGCGATGGGTCGAGCCCAGAAAGGACGCCATCCTTTCCTGATGCATTCCCTCGTCAAAGACCTCCTGCTCGAACCGTATGCCAAACGTGTTCCAATGAACCCCGAGTCTCCGGGTCGCCAGGGCGGCCACGCCCGAGGAGTCCAAACCGCCGCTGACGTAACAGCCAATCGGCACATCGGCCCGCAACCGGAGGCGTATGGCATCGACGAGCAGGTCGGTGACGCGCTCGCCGATCGTCTCCGGGGGCTCGTCCGACTGCTCCTCCCGGCTATAGATCGGGATCTCCCAGTATTTCTTGATCTCGACGCCACCGCGGGAGACCTTCAGGTAGTGTCCCGGCGGCAACTCGTGAATGTCCCGAAACGCCGTGCGGCCGGGCAAGACGCTCCAGAACGTGAAGATCTGATCTAACGACACCGGGTCCAACTCCCGGCGCAACCCCGGCAGCGCGAACAAGGATTTGATCTCCGAAGCGAAAAGCAACCGGCCGTCGTGGATCGTATAGTGCACCGGGCGAATCCCCACCCGATCGCGTGCCACGAACAACTCGCGGTTCATACGATCCCAGATCGCGAATGCGAATTGCCCGTTCAGGCGTTCCACGCACCGGGAGCCCTCCCGTTCATACAGATGGAGAATGACCTCCGTGTCCGAGGTCGTGTAGAAGCGGTGGCCTTGCTCCTGCAGCTCCTGCCGGAGCTCGACGTAGTTGAAGGCCTCCCCGTTGTAGACGATCCAGAGCGTCTCGTCTTCATTGTGGATGGGCTGACCGCCGGATTGCAGATCGATGATGCTCAGCCGCAGATGACCCAGCCCCACGCCGTCATCCAGGTAGATCCCGGTCTCGTCCGGGCCGCGGTGCTGAATGGGCGCCATCATCCGTTGCAGATCGTGCAGGCTCGCATTCTGCCCGGCCTGGAGCTCACAAATACCCACAATGCCACACATAGCTGCGCCTTCGAGGGAGACCCGAGAGTAGTCCGTTGACGCGTCCGGAGCGATCTACACCCTGGCCCCGTTCCCGTTCAACTTGCGCGCCACGTACGCGGATATCTTCTGCAATGTGTCGAAGTTCTCCGGGACCACTTCATCATCGGCGACGGCGATCCCGAACTTCTCCTCAACAAACGTGATGAGCCCCAGGAATCCGGTCGAATCCAGGATCCCGCTTCGTTGAAAGGACACGTCTTCCGTCAACCTCCCATCATCACCGAATAGAATGCTGTCCACAATGTAGCCTTTGATGGTCTCTTGCGCATTCATACTTCAACTAACCCTCTCTTTTCACACCCACTCTCCACCAGTTTGACGAAGCTCTGTTCGCGCCGTCAAACACACAAACCAGGGCTCCTCCCGAGCCACCAACCGCTGGCCTGCCATCCACTATCGGCCAAGCAGAATACTGAGGAACCGAGGACTCGTCCAGCTTCATTGTCACGAATAGAAGCAGGCAGTCACAAGCGTATCTCCATCCAGGACGTACTCCCGCCCTGCTGCGCGGGATGCTTCACCCGACGGCAGGGTATCCCGATGCAGATAGCAGGCTGGCGGAATGGCGAGAACCGCGCACGGGCCGACTCATTCACCTTCAGGGAAATCCCCGGCGTCTGGGTTCCTGGAGGCAATAGAGATGGCCCGTTGTCCGGACAAACAACTGGCCCTCCATCGGAGCTAAGGAAGCGTAGATGGATTCATTCAGGACGTTCGCCGCAAGCTGGCGGAACTGCTTGTCGACCGCCACGACCACGGTCTGCCCGGCTTCATTCGTGAAGAACACCTTGCCGGCGCTGGCGAGAACGGAAGAGAAGTAACTCCCTTTCAGGCGCTCCTGCCATGCGATCTCACCGGTCCGGGCATCCAGACAGAACGCCTGACCAGGCTCGGTGACCAGAAACATCAGTCCCTCGACGACCACCGGCGTGGAGCTCTTTTCTCCGGGGATCGGCCGGGACCAGAGCAGGGGATCGGCATCCGTCCCCAACTTGGAGAGATCCAGAGCGACGACCCGCTTGGCGCCAGTCACATAGAGCCGTTCTCCATTGGCGACCGGGCTGGCCACCAGATGCATGCCCTCGTGCGCGAGGGGGTAGGACCACAATTCCTCGCCGGTCTTGAGTTCATACCCTTTGACATCATACCAACCATGGACGATGACCACTTGTCTGCCCTTCCACTCCCGGACCAAGGGCGTATTGTAGGCGGCATACGCCTTGTGGGATTTCCTCTCTTTCCTCCACAAAGGTCCGCCGGACGCGCCGTCGAAGGCCGTGATGGAAGACCGCAAGTCCTTGGATTCTTTCACATCGCTCACGACGACCAGCACATTGTCCTTCACAACAGGCGAAGTCCCCGCACCATGCGTGCAGCGGAACATGGGCTCGTTGCTCTTCCAGAGCAGTTGACCGGCCGAACTGACGCACATCAGGCCGTCTTCCCCAAAATAGCCGTAGATGCGATTACCATCTGTCACGGGCGTCGGGGAAGCATGTGTCACAGTCCTGCTTTGAGGCCGGTTCCGTCCCACCAGCCCTGCACAAGTCCAGAGAATTCGGCCGTCGCTGCGGTTGATACACACGATGGCTCGAACTGATTCCGTCGGTTTCTTGAGAGCGCTGCTCCGGAGGAAGAATACACTGCCCAGAAGCGATGCGGTGATAAGAAGCACCGCCCGTAAAAGCGGCTCCCGGGTTGCACCGGCACGGCTCAACCTCCAATACCAGACGGGAATTGCGAGAAGGACCAACATCAGGCACAAGCCGATGCACCACCACGGGACCTCAGGTCTGATACGATTCTCCCAAACGTATCTGTCAGGCATCTGATAGTCGGCACCACGATACAGCAGCAGAAAGACCAACAGCAAAGCGCTGGCAACCCCCAAACCGCCCGTGAGTGCGAAACACCAGCCGGCAAAGTGCTTGGGTGCAACATTACCTCGGCTCTCAACTCCCTGAGATTGCCGTCTGCGGCTCCTGAGGTGAACAGAGAACAAAACCGATCCGAGAACCGCAGGCAAGAGTGCCGCCACGATCAGGATTTGACTCTGCGACGACCCAAGATCAGACACAAGTCCTCTATACTTGAGATTCAGGAACACGAGAACCGCAAACGCGCAAGCCACCGCACCCGCGGCCAAATGTTGGCGTGAACACAAGGGCACGAAGAGCGGACTGAGCAATAGGCAGGAGAACATCAGGACAATCGAAAGCAACAAGTGGCGTGCGGCATCATCATCCGGATTGAGCAAATAGCGTCCGAAAAGCGAGAGGATAATGACACCCGCAAGCAGGCTAGCAAACAGGAAGACTCTCATGTGCTGCCCGACTCTTGATCGCCCATCTTCTCCTGTCGCCAGGCTCTGCATTAAGAGGCCGAGGCCCGAGATTACGCACAGGAGGACCAGGAGAGGAATAGCATACGTCCCCATCTTGACGATCGGAACTGACCGCGCGTTCTCGTACGCCGTAGTCAGGTAGACGACATTGCCCGCCACCACCGGAGAGGAATGGCCGCGTCCGCGAATGGCCGTTTTCCACGCCACATTCTGCGCGGGGGACCAGGTGGACAAGTCCGAAGTCAAGTCTCCACAACCTCCCCTCTCAAGGCCCCGAAACCCGCGCCAATCGCTACCGTAGAGACCTGACACGGCCGCGAGCATGACCACAATGCTCATCAGTTGTTTCATGCTGGCCATGCGGAATTCTTGCAGGTTCTGCAGACAACCGGGGCAACGCGGAGTGTCACCACGGCCTTCGTCGCGGGGCGCTCGTATCGTTCCGCGATCAACACCCGTGCCGATGCACCACCCCGTAGAGTCCCCGACTGCTCCCCACGGGTCGGATCCTGGGTGTGACGTAGGTCGCGATGCTGAGAGGTGCCGCGCCGCATTGGACTTGTTGAGGCACAATCCATGCCATTTTCACGAGTAGGGTGCGCCCTTGAAGGCCCTTTCTCCTTTCTGATCTCGCCGTTTCCAAACGTACATGAACGGCACCAAAACCAGGAAGGGAAGCATGAACTCAAAGATGTTGCCTCCCGGGGGGCCGGACATCGCACAGCCACCACCGTCATGGCCGCCATTGGGCAAGGGGGTTTCCAAGAGGAAGAAGGCCGTCAAATGGTTGGTCTTGAAGGAAACCACGGGGACGCCGTTGGCCAGAGTCGTGTTGGTGATCTCGGTCATCCCCGACTGACTCAAGGGCTGGAGAACGGCCGAGAGGCTGGGGTCATACCAGTAAGGGGTTACGCGACCGGAACCGGAAGCCGTGTAGGGTATCGTCACGGTAACGGGAAAGGCGAATTGTATGCCGCTGGGGCCGATTTCGTAACCCACGACACCAAGGGACGTAAACCTCGGAATGTTCAGAATCTCGGCAATGCTGATGGCCACGTCGCAATCGTAGGCACTCGGCGGAATCTGAATCGAGACGTCTCCGGCATCGTCAATGGAGGCGGGGTCTGTCCCGACGCGCCCGCCTGTCGCACGCGTGATCAGGGCGGACGCCAAGGGGATCCCCGGCTTCATGTAGACGCTGGACGCGCTGTAGATCCGTGGCGGACTGCCCCGGCTATCCGTCCAGAGGACCACCGGATGGCCGTACTCGTCGCATCCCAAAACGGGCTCGCTCTGATTCGAGTTCGTTCCATCATCGCCCACGAGAATATTGGCCCCGCCGGCACCGGAGCGGATCTCTCCAAAGTACAGGTCGCTATCTTGAGGGCTGCCCGTCGAACGATCATCCTGCCAGCAGGCATACACGTGAGTAGTATCCCAGTAGTCTTGGGTGGCCGCGATCCTCGGAGCCGACTGGTCCGCCTCGCGGTCCGTGTCGTCGTCCACGATAATCGTACCGGAAATCGGGTTGCCGGGCAAAGGCAGGCCGTTCGAGACCCCATGGACCACATCCAGATTGCCCGCGGCGTCATCCACCCAGAGCAGGTGAAGCATCGAGGTGCCGGGCTCCACCGCTATGGCGGGATTCGACTGATTGGACTGGTTGTCCTGATCCGTCACGATCTGGACGTTGGCCCAGGAAGAGGCACTGGATGACGACCCATAGATATCCATTAAGCCATTCCGCTGATCGGTCCAGACCAGGTAGACCACATCGCCCGATCCGACCGCCAAGGCGGGCTCTGTCTGACCGGCCGTATTGGTCGTAATCCGCGTGACCGTCTTGCTGGCGAAGGACGTGCTGGATGAGGCCAGACAGATATCCTGGTTGCCGGCGCCATCGTCTTCCCAGGCAACGTACACGCCGGCGGCGGTGGCCACGATGGCCGGATTCGCCTGATTCGCCCGATCGTCTTGGGCATCCGTAATCCCGATTGCCTCCGACCAGATCGCTCCATCGGCACTGACGGACGCGAAAATATCCCAGTTGCCCCGGCGATTGTCCTGCCAGGCAACGTACAACACATCACCCGGGCCGACAGCAATCACAGGATTGCAGTGATCGGAGGCCAGGGTGGTCAGCCGCACCGGAGCATCCCATAGTCGCAGCAGATGGCCGCGTTTCGCCACGTAGATGTCCCTGGCATCCGCCGGCCCGGCGTGCCAAGCGGCCCAGAGATTGCCCTGACTGTCCGTGGCAACGACAGGATGACCGCTGCTTTCGCCGCTGGCGCTGACCGCTTGATTCCGGCCGAAGGATCGCGCTTGGATCGTGAACTGGTAGGACAGAGGCGTCATCGCGTTGTTCGCCGCATCCGACGCATTCACCTGCACCGTCACCTGCTGGTCGAAATCGAACGGCTTCGCAGAATGATAGTAATAGTGATAGCTGGCCCGCGTGCCGGTGCGCCGGCAGGTGCCGTAGGCGCTCTCATAGAGACTGCTGTCGCCCGAATACACCAATTGGTTGTTGACCCGGATCGCCACGGTGCTCGCGTCCAGCCCGGAGCCGGCATCGGAGATCGTCAGAGCGATTACGGAGTTGACGGGGACCTGAATGGCGTTGGCGGCGGGATAGATGCCCTCAGCCGACGGTGGGGTCTGGTCTGAGATATTGGCGGCCGTAATCGTGATCTGCTCAGAATCCGTCAACGTTCCGTCGCTGACCGTGAACACAACCGGATAAGAACCTGCTTGATCATAGCTCGGGGTCCAACTGAACGCCCGATTGGCGAAATGGGCCCCACTCGGCAGGCCCGTCGCCGAGTAGGTCAGACTGTCGCCGTCTGGGTCGGTCGCACTGACGGAGAAAGTCAACGAGGCATTCTCATTGACACTCTGGTTGCCAATAGCGCCAAGGGCAGGTGGCCGGTTCACGTTGATCACGGAGATAGTGATGGTCTCCGAGTCCTGAGCCGTGCCGTCGCTGGCCATAAAGGTCACTGCGCAACTCCCTGCCTGGTCGTAGGTGGGCGTCCAACTGAACGTCCGGTCGACGAAAGTCGCCCCGTTCGGCAGATTGGTGGCCGAGTATGCGAGGACGTCCCCATCCGCATCCGTGGCGTGAATGGAGAACGTGAGGGCCTCGTTCTCATTGATACTCTTGTTGCCGGTGGGGTCCAGTACCGGCGGATGATTGACGTCACGGAGGACCGTAATCGCGATGGTCTCTGAGACGGTCACCTGGCTGTCCGTGACCTGGAACGTGACGTAATAGGTGCCTTCCTGGGTGGTCACAGGCGTCCAGCTAAAGGTCCGGGTTGATGGAACAAAGGCCGCGCCCGTGGGCAGGCCGGCCGCCGCATAGGTGAGTGTGTCTCCCGGGTCGACGTCCGTGGCACTTATGGCAAACGTCAATGCCTGAGTCGCACGGATCGACTGATCGCTCATAGGCGACAGGACCGGGGCGTGGTTGCCTGTGGTGGCCGTGGTTCCGGAGACGACATTGGACAGCGAGGAAATGTCCCCCAACGGGTCACGAGTCTTCACCGCCACGTAGTAGGGACTGCCCGGATCCAGCCCCGTGAGTGTAAAGGACTGCTGGGTTCCGGGGCTGTCCGGTACGGGCACGCCCGGCACCGGAGTTGCGGCATTCCACGTCGCCTCCGTGAGCAGGCTGGTGGCATACCGGACGTCGTATTGCGTGGGTTGCCGGTAGGTGCTTCCCCCGGGTGCCGTCCAGGTAAACGACACGGAGTTCTGAGCGGTGCCGGACACCAACAAATCCGTGATCGCGGGAAGGGCTACTTCAGAGGCCCCGAGGTCCGAAGCGGCACCGTACCAGGCGCGTAGCGCGCCCTCTGCCCCGGCCGTCGGATTGTAGTATCCGCTGATCAGATGCCCTTTGTCGATCAGCGTTGCCGGCGTAACGGCCGCGGGGGCAAAGTTCGCGTAGACCTGATTCCGGATGTACGTCATCTTCTGCGCCAGTGTCCAGCCCGACTGGAAAACCTTGCTGATCTTGCCGTCTGGATTTGCGAGGTGGATGGTTCCTGCCGTGGAATGGGAATCCGTCCCCCACGCCTTGACGGTAGTGAGACAGGTGGAATCGTGCAGGCGATTGTAGTCGCTGTCGAGCCATGTGGTGGAGATCGTCCCACCCGTACTGCAAACGTACTCCTGCACCGCGTTTCCGGCATAGGCGATGATATTGTTGTAGACCAGCATCTTGGGGCAGTTCGCATCGTAGTCGTAGCTCTGGTCGTTGCCGATTGCAAAGGCGTAGGAGCCTTCGGGGTATGAATTATAGTAGATCGTGTTACTCAAAACCCGCGACGGCCGGAAAGGCCTGAGTTTGTTGGACGGCGTGCAAGCCTCCAATCCCGCCCCCCCATTGCGAAATATGATGTTACCGAGGACCACATGATTGCCGCCGCTCCCGGCCGATATCTTCATGCCTGAACCATTGCCGGTAGGGATATTACAGTCGAACACAACGTTGTTCTTCAGGGTACAGCCATAGGAATAGTAGCAGTCGATGCCATCATCCTCGGCCTTGTAGACGATGTTGTCCTGACAGAGGATATTGTAGCAGTCGGCAATGACAATCCCGTCCGTGTTTCCTGCACCATCGGCATTGTAGTAGTTGTCGTGAATAAAGCATCTCTGGATGGTGGAGTTGCGCGTCCCGTTCATCCAGTGGTCGCCAAGACGGGCATCATAGTCCTTGGAGACATAGTCGAAGTGAATAACCGCTCCGGTGTTGGTGTACCCTTCGCAGTCCTGAATGGTGATGTTCTCACAGGTGGCCCAGGTCTTCACGCCACTCCCTATTCCTGCGTGCCGATCGTTAAGCGTGCGCCCTATGTTCTCATAAAAGAGGCAGTTCTTGACCACAATATCATGCGTGTAACCAGAGGTGACACCGTTGGGGTTGAGCAAGCCACAAATCAGCAACCCAGCGGCATGAGCCGCCGTGAAGCGCAAGCCATCGATCGTGATGTATGCCACCGCCGTCCCTGACGGGTAGGGCCCTGCGGTAGGGCCCATCGCTCCGAGTTTGGCCGCGTAGTAATGATTGCGGGTAATGTCGCCATTGTAGTCGCCAGAAATCACGGGAGTCTCACCGGGATAATTGCGATAGGTGATTACACTCCCCGCCGTGCCGCTGGTAGCGACCACCAGGGAGGGAGCGTCGTTGGTCCCATCTGAGGTGTTTCTGTAAACACCGTCAAAGGCCCCATACGCCCCCCGGAAATACACGGTATCCCCGGGGGCTATATCGGTCCGCAGCGTGCCTACCCCGGTAGAATAAGCGTTTGGATAGACAATGCTGCTTCCCGACCCCACGGTGCGCGTGGCTGGGTCGTACGTATGGCTGTGGCTGCCGATGTAGCCGTCCACGTAACGATCGGTAGCCAGGACGGTGGCACAGAGACACAGACAGAGCAAGATGGGCGAAACTCGAATCATCAGGTGGAATCTCCCTTGCGCATTTCGAGGCAAAAACGACTTGGCATGGATCCATGGGTGAGGCCGGTGATCTGTTCCCGGTAGCTCCATTGCCCGGCGCGTGCCTGCTGGGCTTCCTGGGCCTGAGTGTTGCAGGCGGGAGACTGCGCCAAACCGCGAGGCCCGGTGACCCAGGATGACACGACGGGCAGCAGTAGAGGGCTCAGGAACCGCTTCACCGTCGTCTCACGCAGGTTCATGGCGTTGCGTCTAACGCGGTCTATCACCGTGATTCCCTCTCTCGCCAATAGGCCCGATAAGTATTGCCGCGAACTGAATCAGCAGTCCCCGGTGTTCTCTGCTACTCTTCGACAACCCGTGTTGCCGTCTATAGATACTATAAGATAACTTCTGCTAAAAAGTGTCTCCTGGCTCCTGCATTTTGTGGGCAGCCGGTGCAGACTCCATCGCGGCGGTCTTTTAGGGCTTGTCTTCCTGCCCATCCACCGAGACCCGTCGCGCCATCATCGTAACGTCTCCGTAACATAGTCCCGAACCGTCTGGAACCGGGTATTCGGGAACGAGCGCATGTACTCCATGAGCTCTCGGTTCATCGTGAACCTTCGGAGATGGCTCTTTTCGTAGAACTTCTCTCGGATCAGGAAACCATGGGTTCGGACCTCTTGCCAGAAGGACATATTCTCGGGTTTGTAACAGAGTGTCGAGGGGGCAAACTCGAAAGGATGGATGAGATAGACAATGGGTTTTCCGGTACGTCGGGCCTCCGCATAGAGAACTCGGAACAGGGCCTTCATGAACCTTATTCTGAAGAGGTAAAGAACGCTCGAGACGAAAGGGACGATGGCTGCCGAGAGGGGGACTACCCAGATATCCTGGTTCCCTCTGCGAAACGCGCTGCGGGGGCTGGGTTGATAGGGAAGGCGGGGCGCGAGAATCCAATCTACGTTCACCAGGTTGGAACTTACAAAATCGACTCGTTGGGAGGCCACGGAACAGTCGGCCCGATAGCCGAGTTCCATCAGGATCCTCTGGGTCAGGTGCGACGTCTTCACTCGCGGCCCGCGAAAACTCGCCACGCGCTCCCCGGTCGTTTGGCGCAGGATACGGGTAGCCTCCTCCAAGTACCGGCGCTGCCCCTCCTCCGGCATCCGGTCATAGTTCTCCTCGTCACCGTGGGTCAGACCATGGCACCCGATCTCGTGGCCATCCTGGATCAGTTCTTGCACCTCGCGGCTCAGCGCGTCCGCCATTCGCGCCGGCAGGAAGAAGGTGCTTGGGATCTGGTGATCGCGGAGCAATTGCCGGGTCTGCCGCAAGGCCGCTTTCTTCCTCTCGATATCGACGTCCGGGAAAGGGTCGACATCCCACGTCACCAAGATGGAGACAGGTTCTTTCCTCGACATCAGATTTCCGCCGCCGTCTCGTACTCGGCAATCAGTTGCTCTATTCCTTGCACGCGCTGCACGACAATCGGCTTCTTGCCGGACTTGTTCGGCGGTATCTCATCGCAGATGGTCAGCGTCACGTCGATCATCCCGTTGAGTTTGGCTTCCAGGTGGCGGCGAATTCGCGCGAGATCATGCTTTGGGGCCCCCGGCGCCGGGACCATCCGCAGTTCCACCCGGCCCGGAGTGTCCTGGATGAACTGGAACCGGATGATGCCGTCGAAGGTGTCGTCATGCATGTTCAAGGCGGTCCACGCCACGATAGTCTGTCGGTCGCGCGTGACGAGAAACTCCTGGGTTCGGTGGCCCCGAAGTCGGTCGAGCAGCGGATGCTTCCGCCCGCAGTCAGGGCAGGCTTCCCCCGCCAGCGTGGCGTGGTCGTCCGTCCGATACCGAATGAACGGCACGACTTCGTTGATGAATCCCGTCCCTACCAGCTCGCCTCTCTGTCCCATCGATACGCGGGAACCACGGTCATTCAGGATTTCACAATAGCCATAGGTTGGCCACACGTGATAGAGGGAAGAATGCTCACACTGCGCCGCGAGGATGAGTTTCTCCGTGTGGCCGTAGGAAGAAAACACCCGGATCGAGAACTGCCGCTCGATGAAATCTCTCTGATATGGATAATCGGGCTCCGATTCCAGCAGGATCGCTTGCAGGCTGGGCGGGAAGCGGAGGGACCGGTGGTACATGAATTTCGCGAGCATATAGGCGGCGGAGGGGTAGGCATGCACGAATTTGGGGGACACGGCCTGCATGTGCTGCACGTAGCGCTCCATCTGCTCCTGGGTCATGTGAAAGGTGCTGTACCGGTGATGCCGCAGCACAGGATCGTACTCGTAGTACATACCCGCATGATTGAGCGGAACCGGTTTGCCGCGGAAGACGGCCATCGCATCCCCGGGACGATAGCCCACCCGCTCCCAGCTCGTGGCCAGGTAAGCGAACTCGACGGCGTGGCGCGACGAGTCCATATAGAAGCACAAAGGGGTGCCGCCGGTGCCGGACGTCGTCGTGTAGTCCACCGATGAACTCGTCAGGGGAACCGTCACCATCTGCGGCAGGTTCTGCCGCACGGTCTCTTTGTCGATGGTCGGCACACCTGCCAGATCATCGATGTCCTTGAAATCTCCGGGTTCAAAACCGGCCTGCTTGAACAGTTCGTGGTAGAATGGCGTCCGTTCGTAGGCAATCGTGAGGATGTGCTTTAGTCGCTGGAATTGATACTGACGACACTGATCGACGCTCCACCATTGTGCCTTCTGCACGAATCGTCGCCACGCGCGAAAGCGTCGTCCCATCAGGAGGCTGAGGGGCACCAAGGCCAGCGACCTGCCGACGGTGGCCTTGAGAAATGGGGGACACTTCTCCCACAAGTTCTTTCGTGACAACGCTTGTTTCATTCGTCTAACCTCTTAGCTCTACGTGTCCCTGCCACCCAAAGTGGGGCCGAAAGTGCAGGTTCAATTCCGTCATTTGTTCCAGCCGCGTCTGCTGGATCGTGTCGTTGGAGGCGCAGACCACGTCATCATACGCAAAGGTAGCGAGAGGCAACGGGTGCGCCGCCAAGGCGCAATCGAGCAGTGGCAGATGCCGGTAGTCAAAGCCCATCAGCCGCGCGCTGACCAAATCGACGGCCAGAGGATTGATGCCGGCCAGTACGATGCCGGCAGGCTTCGCCGTCGGATCGAGAGGACCGTTGCCCTCGCCGGCGACAATTCCGTCCACGACGCAAAATATGCGTCGCGCCGGAGTATCCTGGAGATGCCCATCCGCCGCAGTGTACATGAGGATACGGTTCAAATCGATCACCATCCGCCAGGTGGTGTCATTGCCGTACCAGTTGCCCGAACGAATTGTGTCGGTGTTCGTGTCGCCAAAGACGCGCTGCCCCAGAGCCTTCAGGGGCTTGGCGACGACCGCCCGCACGGGGCCCAGCAGCGGAAACGAGCTCCGGAAGCAGGCCATGACTCTTCGCTCAAGGCGGTGTCTGACTCCGTCATCGGCGAACTGATCTCCCCCTTGCGTGGGCGTACCCACCCGATGGTGCGGAAGCCAGTTCTTGTTCCCGTTGATCCCCACCAGGTTCTTCATACATACCGTGATGCCGGTCTTCTTGTGGGTCTTGAGTTTCGGCAGGCTGATCACACAGTCGGCGTCCAGGACCGTCTTCGAAATCAAATACTCGTGGGCGCCACCGGTATGATGCCGCCGAATCTCCGTTGTGTCGTACTCCGAGCCGTAAAGCAGATGGCACAGAGTCTCGACCCTCGTGAACATCGAATGGCAGCCAACGTCCACTTTGACATATCCCCGAGGGTCTCCTGTCAGCGGTTCGTGACCCACGATGACGCCACGGATCTTCTTGGCACGCTCAGGTCGAAGATCACATACCTCGACCTGAAAGCTCACCTGTTTACGGTAGAACGCTTGAAGCTCGTCCAAACCGGCGATGCGACGGATACTCTCGAAATCCGCATCATTCTGGGGCGCATCGGCAATAATAATCCGGCCCTCGCCTTTCAAGGCAATATAGACGTAGTCTACGGCTGTTCGAATGATCGAACCGTGGGTGATCAGGCAATCTGCATGGCCCTCCCGCGTCTCGCGGAAATCGCGCACGAAGTTAGGCTTTAACACCACCATGTCGCCCGGGCGAATGATGCCACCGAGTGGATTCCATTCTGCTTGGCCATAGTGCCCTTCATCAAGCCGCAACAACCGCAGCGCCTCGCGAACCCCGGCGTACGCATGGTTGACTCCCCGCGCAAGCGTGTCGGCACGAAACGGGTACTCGGGATAGCCGGTCCCCGGCGAATACGGCGGCTCAGACGGATATCCCTCCCGCCCGGTTGAGATGGCGACCTCGGTTGGACTCAAGGTTCTATTCAATCAACGACCTCCTCTGTGCGGTGGCCCGAGGCCTGGGAAATGGCCTCACGTAAATGTTGCCGCCATCGTTGTGAGATGTTGCCCATACCGCAGTTCTTCTTCGCCACTTCCATCGCTTTCCTGGAGTGCTGGGCCCAGAGGGCTTCGTCGCTCAAGAGCCGTAGTGCTTTCCTGGAATACTCGCTGATGTTGTTGGGCTCAATGAGATAGCCGTTCACACCATCGATTACCAGATCACCGAGTTCACCAATATCCGCGACCACGGGCACGACGCCCGCGGCCATAGCCTCGGCCATCGCGATGGACAGACCCTCAGATTTGGACGTCAGTACAAACACCTTCGAATGAGCAAGGAGACTCTCCACATCATTTCTCTGGCCAAAGAATTTCACATTCTCGGCCAGTCCCAGCTTCTCCACCTGGGTACGCAGGTCCATCTTTAGAGGACCATCGCCCACAACAGCCGCTCGAATCCCAGGAATGACCTGCGCGACGGCATGGACCACGGCAATGAACTGCTCCACTTGTTTGGTGGCGGACAAGCGTCCCACAAAAATCAGATGAATGTCGCGGTCGTGCTCCGGGTGTGGTGTGCTATCATTCACGCTGCCCGTGATGATGGTTATGGGACTCGTGATGTCGTGGCTTGTCAGGAAGTCCGCGGCCTTCCGCCCCCGAACCACGATCAAGTCGAACAAGTTGACCACGGCCAAGGCCATCGTCTCAATGAACTTGGACGGCCGCCCCAGCAGCCCCCCGGCACTCTCGAGGGCTTCAAAACCGCCGCCGGCTACTTCGACAGGTCCGGCCGTCATCTGGTAGCACGTCGGGCGTCCTAACAGCCGGCCCACCAACAAAGCGGAACAGGCGCCGGGGATGATATGGTAGCCCATGTAGAGGTCGGGCCGATAGTGCAAAGCGGCCATGAGCATCCACAGCGATCTCGCCCCGATTCGGCCGAAGAGCCGGCGACTCCAGCTTGGCGCGCACACAAATCTGACCTTGTCGAGAGGCAATTGCGGTTCATCAACCACCAGGATCACTTCCTTGACGCCGCTGCGCGACAGAGGCGTTACGTGCGACAGATACCAGTTCGGATTGTGAAATGCTCCTGTGACAAGGATACGTTGCGTCGGCTGCCAGGCGCGATGAGGGATTATCTTGCCCAGAGTGGCAACAAGCCACGTGGATCCATAGATGCCGACCAGTAGGACGTGAGCCAGGGCGCTGCGAATCATGGTCGTACTATCGGGAATAAGAAGCGATGATTTGGGAAGGAGCACAGATTCGATCTTGCCAGATCCTGCCTGAGAATAAGCATTCTGCTGATCCTCATGAAATCAACCGGGACTTGTGATGCATCGCCGGCCTCCCGATTCCAGGCCGCGTGCGGCAGCAGGGCAGCGACCCCAGCATCCACCCGGCTGCGGAGAACCGAGGCTTGCTCCGGGCCGTGCGAGATCATCCGTACTTCTCCGCCAACAGCTCCTGGTAGACGGTCTCCATCTTCTCGGCCAGCCGCTCGCTGGAGAACTGATCCAGCACCCAAGCGCGTGCCCTTCGCCCCATGTCCCGTCGCAGGGCCGTATCGCCCAACAGCCGTTTCATCCGATCCGCCATCCCTGTCTCGTCTCCCACGGTGACCAGATAGCCAACCTCATCTTCCTTGATAACGCGCTCATTGTCACAGATCCTTGTGGCAATGATCGGAACACCGCAAGCCATGGATTCCAGCAGGACGTTCGGGGTGCCCTCATGGAGTGAGGCGAGTACCGTAACATCGCAGGCAGGATAGAGGTGTTCCACGTCGTCCCGGTGGCCCAGGAAGATACAATGGGGCCGAATCTGCAGCTCATCAACGAGATGATCCAGCCGGGCCCTGTAATCATCTAACCTACCTCTGGTATCGACGGGTTGATCGCCCACAAGAAGCAAACGCGCATCCCGAAAGGAATCCAGGACCAGCCGGAACGCCCGAAATAGCATCGCGTGGTTCTTCTGCGGCTTGAAATTGGCGAAAGCGCCCACCACAGGGCATGATGGCGGAATTCCGAGGCTCTCTCGGAACGCTGTTCCATCCACCACCTCAAAACGCCTGGCGTCAACTCCGTTGTGTACCACTCGATAGTGCGATAGCGCCCTACGGAACACTTTGGCGTTGGACTGCGCGCCGGCAAAGGAGTTTGCGATGATGGCATCGGCGCATGATTGCGTCAGTCGATAAGCAAGAATGTCGCTCCAGCCAAAGGTCTGGTTAGCGTTTCTCTCGGATCCAACCACCAGCTTCACACCCGCCATCCGCCCGGCGAGACGACTTACGATTTCCGCACGGAAGAGATAACCATGCACGATGTCCGCCTTCAGAGATCGCAGCAGACGGGCCAGCCGAGGGATGACTCGGACGTCGAATCTACCTCTCCCTGGGATCACGTGAAGTCTCTGCGGGGCGTTCGTCAGCCTGCTGGCAAGCGGTATGTGCTCGGAGAGGGTACAAACATGGACGCCGAAACGCTCCGGATCCATGTTGTTCGCCAACTCCACCACTTGCCGCTCGGCGCCTCCATACCCAAGATCGTCAACGACCAGGACGACACACAGGGGTTTGCGCAGTCCATTTCTGCCACAGGCCTCACCCTCGTTCGATTCTTGGTCGACGGCGACTTTATGCTCTTGCATGCTCTGGCTCGCTCAGCGGGTCCGCTCTCTTCTCCTGGTGCAGCCAACCCTGGAACACCAAAAGGCTCCACAAGACCTCACTATGATCTTGCCGCCCCCCCATATGTTCGCCCAGATATCTCTCGACGATGTCAGCGTTCAACACGCCATCACTTTCGATCGCGCGTCTCTCCAACGAATCATAGACCCATCCCTTCAACTCGCCGCGCAGCCATCCGGCCAGTGGAATCGCAAATCCTTTCTTCGGCCGGTCGACCAGATCGCGTGACACATACTTGTAGAGTATCTGCCGCAGCGGCCATTTCGTGGCGCCCTCACGGAACTTGATATCGAAGGGGAGCCCGAAGGCAAACTCCACAATACGATGGTCCAGCAATGGAATGCGTGTTTCTAGACTGCACGCCATGGCAGCGCGATCGACTTTCACGAGAATGTCGTCCGGTAGGTACGACAACGCATCCAGAAGCATGATCGTTTGCTCTTTGCTGGAAAGGGTCGGCAACGAGTCGTTCTGTGAGTACAGCGTTACAGGCTCGCAGGAACCCACGACCAATCCGCAGGGATTAGGCATTTGCGACATCATTGCTCTATATACGTCTACACAGGTCTCCGCGGACAGCAGGCTCCCTGCGACCGCCAGTTGCTTCTCCGTGGCATGGTATGCCCACTGGACCAGCTTCAAGAGAGCCTTCCGAGCCCACTCTCCTTTAAAGCGAATCCGGCGGGCGATATTCCAGCGTGCGAACAACAAAGGATACGCCTGATAGCCGTAGAAGAGCTCGTCTCCTGCGTCTCCAGAAAGACTGACGGTCACACCCTGCTTGGCCAACTGGGATACAAGAAAGGTGGGAATCTCGGAAGGATCGGCGAATGGCTCATCATACAAGTGAGGCAAGCGGGGTATCACATCCAGTACTTCCTGAGGCGCCACATACAGTTCCGTATGATCACAGCCCAGGTGTCGGGCGACTCTTGCGGCGCAGGCCGCCTCGTTGTACTCTTGCTCCGCGAAGCCGATGGTGAAGGTGCGCGTGGGCTGCGCACTCAACTGCTGCATCAACGCCACGATGGTGGAAGAGTCAATGCCGCCCGACAGGAAGGCGCCCAGGGGAACGTCCGCAATCATCTGCCCCTCAATGGATCTGGCCAGGAGAGCCTCCAGGGTATCCACCGCTTCCTGGGGTGTGCCGTTATATTTCTTCTCGCTTTCTTCCGCGATTTCCCGGAGGGACCAATACGTTCTCTTCTCACAGAGGGTACGGGCCCCCGTCCTGAGAATCCTCCCAACGGGTACGCGCAAGATAGTCCCGGGCTCCAACTTGTGCACATCGGTGTAGATGGAATAAGGCGAGGGAATGTAACGATGCCGGAAGTACAGGGACAGCGCGTTCCGATCCAGGGCCCCGACAAAATCAGGATGTTCTCTTATCGCCTTAAGCTCTGAGGCGAAGAGAAACGAATTGCGTTGCCAAGCATAGTAGAGCGGCTTCTCTCCCATCCGATCGCGGATCAGGTACAGGTCTTCATTTCTTGTGTCCCACAACCCGATCGCGAACATTCCCACACATTTCCGGATGGTCTGGTCCACTCCCCATTCCTCACAGGCCGTCAGGAGGATTTCTGTATCCGAATGCCCTCGGAAGACTCGTCCCCGGAGCAGGAGTTCCGACCGCAATTCGCGATGGTTGTAGATTTCGCCGTTGAAGACAATGACATACCATCCCTGTTCGGAATGCATGGGCTGATTGCCATTCGTCGACAGGTCGATGATCGACAGCCGCCGGTGGGACAAAGCCAGCCCCGTTGTCTCGCTGACCCACCCCGCGCCGTGGTCCGGCCCTCGATGGACGATAGCCTTGGCCATCCGCTCGGCAATGGCCGCGAGTTCTCGGCTGGTTCTTTGGTTGTTGATGGTGAAGCAGCCCGCTATGCCGCACATATTTCATTCCTCATGGCTGGGTCCGTTCCTCCCCAGTGGGGACCTCGCCGTCGTGTTCGATGATTCGGGCAAACTGCTCCATGCAACGGTCTAGCGTGTGATTTCTCCGATAGTAGTCTTGGGCCGACGCGGAGGCCGACTGCCATCTCGCGCGATTCGTCATCGATTCTCTCAAGGCGTTCGCCATCTCTTCGACACTCGAGACAATCCACCCCAGTTTGTGCTTGACGACAATCCCATCGGGATCGAACGTGGACACGATGGGCATTCCAATGCTCCAGGCCTCCAGAAACGTGTTGGGAAAACCCTCGAAGGCTGACGTGCAACACAGGACATGACATCGTCGATAGTAGTTCGCAATGGCGCCATGCAGGACACGCCCGTGCATGGTCACGTTGCGGATCTGTGCCGAGCGCGCCACGAGGGCCGAGGCATAGCTGGAATTCGTGTTGGAGGCTCCCACCACGTCGAAAGCAATCTCCGGACACAGCTCGGCCAAATCCAGGAGCCACTCGAAGCGTTTCTCCTTACTGATCCGGCCCACCCAAAGCACGCGCGCCGATCCTTCCGCCGCCAGGTCGGGCGATACCGGATCTCCTGCGGCAAGGCCCTCGCAGGGCATGGGGATCACGGTGGCAACGATTCCAAATCCATCGCGAAGCATCTGCTGCTGCTGCCGCGTCTGGACAATGACGGAATGAGCATGGGTCAGACCATACCGATAGAGGGCGCGCTCTCGGAAGTCCCCAAGTTCCGGGAGCCTGGCGTCACACGCTGGGTCGCTGGCCACGGAGTAGACGGACCTGCGTCCGTAGCACCGGCACCACAAGACTACTTGCCCGAGCCCAAGGTCGCCGCAGTTATAGTAGTAAACATCCGCATCGGCCCTTTTCATAGCATGGCAAAGGCTGGTCCACTTAGGATGGAAGAAACGGATGCCTTTGATCCCAGCATTCTCACGGCACATCTTGAAGACTTGAACACCATCGATCACTGTGCCATCCGCCTGTCCTTCGTCCCACGTGATCATGCTCACGTCATACCCCCGCTGGACAAACCACCGGGCCATCAGTGACATTTGTCTTTCAATGCCCCCCACGTGGCCGGTATCAACCCCGGCCAATGCTCCATAGGCCAAGTGCGCCACGAAACAAATCCGAGGCCTGCTCTTATGTTCAACCAAGGAATCTCTCCCCACAGAACGCAGAACCAACAGTACGAAATCGCCGCCGACGGCTCGGAATGCCTCCTACGCTTTGGCCCTGAACTCGAAGTACTCCCTTCCCGTATCGACATCGTAGCCTATCTCCTTCAAGAGGCCGTGATACTTCTGTTTCATCTCCGGCGGTATCCAAAGACGCGTGCAGCGAAGGCTCACGGGTCGAAGCGCCCCGCTGTTCTTCCGAGCAAAGTAGTGTTCTTTATCTCTATAGCCAACGATGCGCGCCGTGTTGCCCATGACAATCGCGCACGGCGGGACATTCTGGCGTACCACGGCCCCCAAGCCAATAATCGCTCCTTCGCCGATGGTTACGCCGGGCAGAATCGACACATTCTTCCCCACCCAGACGCAATCCTCAATGACCACCGGTTTGACGGTTCTTGTGTTGCCGAAGGGGACGCTTTCCTCCCCTGCCTGGTGGTCTATGGTCAGAACGGTCGTGTTCTGCGCCAGGCCTGAAGAATTGCCTATTTGAAAACCACCGGTGGCGTCGATGGAACAGTCCTCCGCAATATACACGCCGTCCCCTATCTTCATCCGTTCGGGGAATCGTATGACCACTCCTTCCCCGATTTCTACATCTCTTCCACAACGGCAGAATTGACTGAGGTCATATCTCCGTTCCTGGACGTGACGATAGTACCAATACCCCCCCATTGCCATTTTGTAGAGTGGACACCATGACAGTATCTTCTGCATCAATTTCGGCATGTTCGGCCTCAACAGTCCTCCCTCAAACGTGCGATGGCAATGCTCCGAGCACCGTGCTGATAAGTTGACGGAAGTGGGGTTTGTCACAGAAGAATCATCTCACAGAAGGCCCGAGGTAATTGCACGACCCTCATTTCGTGGCTCCGAAGTCGAAGTATTCCTTCCCCTGGTCGATGTCATAGCCCACTTCTCTCAAGAGATCTCGATGTTTGTGCCTCATTTCTTCCGAGATCCCAAAACGTGTGCAGCGACGCGTCGGCGAGCGGATCGCACCATGGCTCTTCAGCGCGTCATAGGCATCCTTGTCTCGATGCCCCGTGATCTTCCCGGGATTGCCCACGACGATGGCGCGGGGCGGAACGTCGCTCACGACCACCGCCCCCATGCCGATGATAGCTCCCTCGCCGATCGTCACGCCGGGCAGAATCGAGGCGTTCATTCCTACCCAGACGTAGTCTTCGATCACCACAGGTTTGATCAGCCGCACGTCGTCCCAAGGAATACTCTCTGCATCCCGGAAGTGATGATCGAGGGTAAGGATCGTCGTTCGCGCTGCCAGGGCACAATAGCTGCCCACTTGGAGGCCGCCGATGGCGTCTATCGAGCAGTCTCCTCCGATGAACACGTCATTCCCGATCTTCATCTTCTCCGGGGCCCGAATGAAGACGCCCAACCCGATATCCACGTTGCTTCCGCAACTGCAAAATTGGCTGGGACGATACGTTCGCTCTTGGACGTATTGATAGTACCGATGGGCTCCCACGGCTGCGCAATAGAGCGGACACCACGACAACAGCGTGTTCAACATTGGCTTGATGGTTCACCTCCGTGGCACTTCCTGCCTTCGACTTGCTATGCCGATCGACGGATGAGCCGACATCGGATTTCGGTCGGGCATAGCTAACGGATTCTCTCGATAATACTTGACCCTCGGAGAGCTGCCGCGCGTCGATCATGACAGCCCTCCGCGCGGACCACCGTTCTGTCTCTCCTCAGCGGCTGCGCACAGACCGCTCGGTCACAAACCTCTGCCGACATACCGCAGTACCCATCCTTTAATCCGATCCGGCAGGACATAGCGCCAGTATACGACGGCCAATACTATGCTGCCTGCGGCTCCGCCTGCCAGGAAGCCCGTGGTGGGATCGGTCGAGAAGAGCAACCGTGCCCCCACCAGGCAGACGGCAAAAGGCAGCACGTGGATCGCCGGGCCAACGAGCATGGAGAGGAAGTACCGTCTGACCTCAAGACGAACCTGCCAGCACACCAGGAATGGCACGTACAGGATATTCAGGATCGTCAGCGGCAGCGTGACGGCGACAGCGGTTCCTATCAGTTCTGTCTTGAGATAGGCCAGGGCGAGAATATTCAGCCCGACCGAACATAGGGAAGCGACCAACTGACCTGCCCCGACCCGGCCATGCGCATTCATTCCTGCCAGGATCATCAGCACAGGTGTTTGGGCCATGGTGGCCAAATAGCCCACCGCCAGAATTGCGGGGATCAGTCCATTGGCATAGCCGGATCCCATCCACAACTCCATCGCCACATCGCCAAAGACCACCAGCACGAGGGTGATCGGCAAAGCCAGATAGAGGGAATAGCGAACAGATTTCAACAGCAACTGCCGGATCCCCTCCAGGTCTTCCTCGCTTTGCAGAGAACTGGCGGTCGGGACCGTAACCATCGCCATTCGGGTTACCAGCGTGTTCAGGTATTGCACCAGAGATCGGGGCCGGGCATAAAGAGCCAGCGCCGCAGGCCCAAGATAGATCAGAACCAGAATGCTGGTGGTTTGATTCAGCAGCAGATTGGACACGCTGGGGACAAGAGTCTTTCCGCCGAAGACGAGCAGTTTTCGGACGGTCGTCCATCTGACCAGCGTCGGCTGCAAGCGCAACCCTTCGCACACCCGATAGGCCAGCACGACCCGTCTGGCATCGGTCATGATCTCTCCCACCAAGGTTATCGCGGCCAAGACCCGCAGCCCTCCGCCCAATAACAGGGCGGCAATCACCGCGGCGACCGTCACCGTGTACCAGCCGCTCATGTTGATATTGTGCAGTTCCCACCGGTGGCAGCCGGTCAAAACCCCACTAAAGGTGCTGAAGGCGACCTGGACCGCCAGACTGGTTCCCAGGAAGAAGACTACCCATTGAGCCTCCTGAACGTGTTCTCCCAACCGCCCGCCGAACAACGGAGGCAATAGCAGCGAGAGGGCGATCGTCAATCCGAAAACCAGGATTCCGGCGACACCCAGCAGGCAGAGGGCCGAACTCACGATACTGTTGACACCCGGAACATCATGCGCTACCCGGTAGCGGGCGACATAGCGGTTCACCGACGAGGCAATTCCTGCTTGCACGAGCCCGAAGTAGTTCACGATCGACCAGGCGAAATCCCAGACCCCCAACAATTCCTGCCCCAGGCGGCGGTCAATCATCCGCGGTACGACAAACCCGGCGATCACGTAGATGGAATATGCCCCCCAATTGAAGAGGACATTCGACACCAAGCGGTCCCGGCCCGTCAGGTCCAAGCGCTTTCCCGTGGCACCCACACCGGTGAGGGGTTCTGGCCTGGAGGCACTACCCATGCTATCTACTGTGCTACTCATCCTGGTAATTGTGAGACTCCAGAAAAGGCGCGGGCTCATGGTGCCCATGAACGTACCTCGGGGGTCTTTCCATCGGGCGACGAAACCGCTTGATCTTCGCTGGGACGCCGCCCACGATGGCGTTCGCCGGCACCGACTTTGTCACGACACATCCGGCACCGCAGATCACGTTATCCTCGATGATCACATTGCCCACGATGGTCGCGCCCGTTCCCGCATAGAAGTTGTTGCCAATCTGAGCGGCCTGCCGGCTGTTGGTCGTGACAATGCTCACGCCATGATGGAGAACGCACTCTTCGCCGATGCGGCATTCCCGACAGAGAACGACCCCCCCAAAGTGCAGGATCACCAGGCCCTTGCCAATTGTCGTACAAGGATGAATTTGTACGCCGGAATACTGCCGGACCAGCGGCATGGCCAACATGTACAGCAGCTTGCATAAGTGACGGACTCCTGGAAGACGCAGGTGCCATGACCAGTTGCCAAAACGATACAGGAGCACGCCGGCCAGAGCCGGATGCTCATAAAGATCGGTCAACAGCGTCCACAACAGCGGCTTTCCCTCGCCTCCATTGTGGGCACGGTAGTGCCTCAAGTCTGCCAACACGTTTTGGAACATCGCCAATCCATCCCCGGCATCGCAGGTGTCATACCCCTGCCTCCGACCATCAGCCGAGTGCCGGCACCCTCCGAGTCCCCCCTCTTCCGATATCCTGGGCCTCTCGGCATGCGTATCCCGGCGCCGCCCTTTCCCGCGGGGAAACGTCTGGGTCTCACCTGTACCCAAGCCGACGGTTCATGCGCCCGGCGATCTGGTCGAAGGTCCGCAGCTCCTGCGGCGTCAGTACCTCGCGCCAGCGTTCGTCCAGGGAGATGTCCGACAGGGTGTCCAGGCGCATCCCGTTGCCGACCACATGCTGCTCGACCCCACGAAACTGCTGCGGCTGCTTGCCGGGCTCGACGCCGAGGAACTGCTGCAACCGCGTCAGCGTCGCGTTGAGAGCCCTGCAATAATCCTCGTAGCGGACCTCGATCCACTGCGCGGGGGGGAGCGAGCACAGAATGCTCTCTGCCTCTTCCATGCAGCGACGCCAGACATAAGCAGCTTGGGCCATCGGGAGTCGTTCTTGGCTCCGATCGCCTCCCATGCCTCCTCCCCGGCGGGTCGGCGCGCGCGCGTCGGCAAAGCCAGCCGGGTCCATGTAGGTTAAAGCCACGGCCCGACCATCTCGAAGAAGGCGGATTACCTTTACGTCCAATTCGGGGTTCTTCAGGAGGTATTTGAGCCGCAGCCCGATTTTGGACGAATCTACCACGACCTTGGCCCCCGCAATCCCGCAGACCACCGAAGCCAACGCGGCATTTCGCCGGTGGACCTCCGGCAATTCTCTCCGCCATATCGCCGATAAGCCCAAAGCCGCATCACGAAGGACCTCGGGAAATCCCCCCCGGTACATGGGACTGAGCAGACGTCGCGTATAAGAAGACCCGCTGATTCGATAATCGGTCCCCGCATGAGCCAGGTCAAAAGCAAAGCCTTGGGCGGACATGCCTTTCTCGACCTTCTGCCAGAAGCTGCAGGTGCGAATGGGCTCGCCACAGGAACAGCGATAACGGGCCACGTCGCCGATCGCCTTGGGGGAGAGTTTCATCTCCCCCACGGTGGCAACCTCCGGGTGAGACCCCAGCAACATGCTCAGAAGCGTCGAGCCGGAATGACTGGCCGCCAAGATGTACGCGAGTCTAATCATTCGGGTCAACCGGATCCCTATATGCGCCGGCTCACTATCTGACAAAGAGTACGGCGTGCCGATGCTTCAGATAGTCGGAGAGGTCGGTATTCGGCCGAAGAAAGACACCCAAGTCTCGCTTCTTTCCCGTTCCCTTGGTGGATCCCAAAGAATGATAGTCAGACAATCCGCTGTTCGACCGAATGAAGTCGATCTCCCGCTGCGGTTCGGGACCGCTCTCCCAGATCAGGGCATGCCGCGTCAGCGAATCGACCTTCTGCAGGGTGGCGTTCCTCTCCATACGGGCATACTCGGGCACGTTTTGCTCTTCCTGCCGATAGAGCATGTGGTACAGCACGGTCAGCGCGAGCGTGATGTCGAACGGATGATCGGATTGGAATTGGCGGAAGTAACAGTGGTCGAACCGCACGTCCAACCCGTAGGTTGTATTGAGAGCCCGGGCGACCGCAAGGTGATTATCATCATAGTCGATCCCTGTCATTTGGAAACCTTGCCGGTGCAAATGATGGGACGTGTACCCCATGTTACAGCCGATGTCCAAGCCGGAGAGTCCCGGTCCCAGGCGTCCCAGCAGTTGCCTGATCCGATCCAAACGGACCGAATCGCGCCGCGCGACTCTTGCCTTGCGGTAGGCCGGGTGGTCGACAGGATTGTAGAATACCTTTCTGGACGTGCGGGCCACCACCTCGTCCAGCTCCTCGGTGCGACGACCGCGCCATTGGGCATGGATCTCCTCAGGCATGGAGACCCTCAGCCACGACTTGCCGAGGGATTTCGCAAGACAGCACAACTCGATCCCCTTGTGAACGATCAGGCAGTCCCGCTCCATGGCTGAGACCGTCGGCCGCGGGGCAAACAGATTCCACCGAACAGACCGGATTGTTCGGCGAAAGTCTCGGAGAAAGCACGCCTTGCTGACGGAGGGTAGGCAGGAGCCCGAGGCAAGACAATACTGGTAATAGGGTTCGATGTCCTCGGGATTCCTGACGGTGTGGTCAATCAGCCGCATGACCGGCAGCGCCATCAGCGGGACCGCCCGCGAGCCTCGCGACGTGGTACCGGGACAAGGATGGTCGGACGAGTCCTGGGGTGACTGGTAGCCGAAAACCAGGTCGGTTGGAACAAGAACATCATACATATGAGCCCATCTCCATGTATCCTGTGATGTAGACTGATGGTGCGGACGGCACGACGGCTCCCGGCGGTCTCGGGGCGTCGCCCCCGAGGATCGAACCCGCTACGCTTCACGCTGCCACCCGCTCGCTCGCGATATCCGGATCCCGGTTTCCCCTGTTTCCTGTCTGACAGATCGGCGTCGTCACCGCCGAGGAGTTTCCTTCACTTCCACTCTTGACCTCACACGATTCTCTTGACGTACGGAGTCCAGCATATCCCTTGAACCACAGCTGCAGAAACGCCGAACACCAGCACTGCCATGAGAGGTATGCCCAGCGCAGGATGAAATAACCGCGCGGAGACTCCGAAGAGATCCAACGTGTCGATGAAGACCGGATGAACGAGATATATGCCCAGAGTCAACGAGGCCAAACGCCTGCTGGTTTGGGCGCTGAGCAGGGGAAAGGACGACTCCTTCAGGAGGAATACCATACTCACAGACATGGGGACAACAGTGATGCTCAGGTCTCCGTAGAAATACATTCCTTCGGTCAAGTTGCCGCGCGCTGCCAACAGGTAGCATCCGATGCTGGTCAAAGCCACCGCGAGGAGAAACACCATGAGGACCACCATTCGATTCGGTTTGAAACCGGTGATGCCAATGACATGGCCCGTGAGGAAGAAGGGCAGATAGAGCAAAAACCGGTTGATGAAGAATTGGTTGTGACCGGTGCAGGCCTGATTCAGCGCGAAGGTGGCCATCGATATTCCGAACAAGGTGACGACGAGAAACACGAGTTCTTCCGGGGATGATTGTCGGGTGATCTTTCGGAGAAACGGCACGAATAGATAGAAACCCACGATCATGTACAAGAACCACATATGGTAGAACGGCCGACCGGCTACTGTCCTCTGGGCCCAATCGAACCACGGAACACCTTCGCCCCGCACCAGGGGCCCTTTCGACACCCACACCAGGAAGAAGATAGTCCAAAACGATAGCGGAACGAGGACTCTCGACGCACGCCTTCGGTAGAACTCCACCGCAGATTCCGTCTTGCTGGGATTGAGGAGGAGCATCCCACTGATCATGACAAAGACCGGAACACCCCATCGGACAGAGGAGTCCCAGAGGTTCCCGATCCACCAAGCGACGCAGCCGACCGGTTCGCTCTCTTTCACCACCGCCGAGGCGGCATGAAGAAATACCACGGCCAAGATTGCGGCGATCCTAGCGTTATCAATCCACACCATCGGTCAGACCACACAATCGTACCGGCAGGGTTGAAAGTGGCGGAAGAACGCAGTCGCACGGCAAGGATGGCGAGCCAGAAGCAGCTCGCCAGCTTTGACAACTTGTCTTCTCCCACCGGCCTCCCAGAGAACCTTGATCCCGGAAATACCCAGCCCAACGTCTCGTAGAGTCCCCTAGCACTGACGGAAGCTCAGAATACCCGACGGTCCGTGACGATGCCCCCGCCCCCGGCCCGGGCGTCGGCCACACCGGCCGGCATCAGTCCGAAGGCCGCGTCACCGCACAAGCCGTTCACGCTTGCCGGGCCCAGTTGCGCTCCCGTCTCCTCGACGCGGACCCGCAGGACGAGAAACATGGCGGCCCACGTGCCCACCGTACTCTCCAACGGATAGAAGTGCTGCGCGCCCATGCCTGCAAGCAATTGGATGAAAACGGAAGCGAAACCGAAGCCGCCCACGGCCGAATAGAGACGATTGGGACTCCTGAAAAGCCCCACCGAATACACGAGAACCATCCCCCAGCAGAGGAAGATCGGCAGGGAACCCACGATGCCATTGTCGAGCAGGCTTTCAAGGTACATATTGTGCGGGTGAGGAAACGGCTCGCCCAGGGCATCGCCGAGGTACTGCGTCAACCCTGTTCGTTTCATCGCGAGTCGCCCATAGCCGATCCAAGGCGCTTCGCCAATCTTGTCAATAACGTAAGGCCAAATCAGCACTCTTCCCGACGTTACCGAATTGCTGTTGATCGTGGCCTGCCCGCTCGCATCCACCTCCCCAAATCCGGAGAGCATTCTGGTGACCGCGCCCGGAAATACGATGGGCAGCAGCGCGACGGCCACGGGGACAAGAACAAGATACTTGTGCCATTTTAGAAGACACAACAGTAGACCAGTCGCACCCCAGGCCACGTATCCTGCCCTACAATTGGTCAGAGCCAGACCGAAAAGAAGGGCACCGGCGGCGGCCAGCATCATCACCTTGAACCCCTTCCCCTTGGCCAATGGCAGTGCCGCCACGATACCCCAGAAAGCGCCCCCCAGCATGGTGGACATCTCCCCGGTGCTGTAACCAACCCTGCTACAGGCCCTCAGGCAAGCATGATACATATCGCTGCCGCCGCTCCCCAGAACCGCATCAAGCGGTGTTTCCCTCATTACCTGCACGGAAAGGAGGAAGTACATGAACAGCAAACAAGCGAGGGCCATCAGTATGCGTTGACGCGTTCTGCAGCCATGGAAGAGCAGAAGCCCTGGCAGGGCCCATTTGACCGTATTGATCAACCCCTCACTGATCAGCCCCAGGAGCGAGTAGTCGTCAATACGACGGGGATCAAAGGCGGCACGCAACACCCCGATTCCGATTACACCCGCATACAGGGCCAGCAACAAAGTGCAATGACGAGGCAGATCCCACGTCAGGCCCTCACGATGCCGGCCGGCCACCAGAGCCAAGAAGATCGTCACGAACAGCACGTTCCACAGATTCAGTCCCTGTATCCCCAACAAGGTGCTCGGCATATCCCGGTGCTCAATAACAGCCATCATCAGGATCAAACCGCAGAGGCTCTTGAACCAGTCCTTCCAAGCATAGGCCAGGAGACCAGCAACTGACGCATATATTACCAAGACTCGGATGCTCATGGTCAGACAATGGGATTCAGAACCACCTCACCGCTCGATTGTGAAAGTACTTCGGATGGCCGCGGTGTCACGGCCTCACAGGGCAGCAATCAGAAACGCGCGGCCAATCACAGCGATCGAATGTCACCCCACTTGAGTGTCAACCACCGCAGACATCGCAGGTATGCCCTTCTTCTCAGTCGACAAACGCTCTGTCAGCGCGTGGAACGCCCAAGCCTGGGACCACCGCATGTAGGGGATGCGATTCGAGAAGAGCCGGCCTTTCCGAAAGTAGAAGAAGCCTCTGCCGCTGTACAAGTTCGTCAACATCCAAACGGCAATCGTATCCGTGAGATCCCTATACTCCTCACCCTCTCGCGAAAAAAAACAGATGGCCTGAGCCGGAGCATGGATGTCGATAGGATACGTGCGGTCGTGGTAATACTTCGGGGTTCCGTCGGGAAGGAAGAAATGCGTGGCATAATACTGTACGCCCCTACGATAGGCCGCTTGATATTGCGCTCCCAACCCGGCCTCCAGAATGTAGCGTAGGGCCTGAAGGTTGAAACCGGTGTGGAAAGAGTCAATCCAGCTTTGGAGGTCCGTTTCGGCATAGCACCATGATCCATCGTCCCGCTGGTGTCGCATGGAGTAGCCCATGCTGGCCAAGGCGGCCAACGACAAGCGCTCATCGTCACAGTACCGCGTCAAGCGGGCCAGAATCGAAGCGCCCAGAAGGTTGGCATTGTGAACGGCTTCGGTGTCCACCGGCGTGTAGCTGAAGCAAAATGTGCCGTCCAATCTCGTCCGGTGGAGGTCGCAGAGAATGAAGTCCTTGATCGGGAGCGCCAGGTCCAGAGCCTTCTGCCGGCCCGTCCGCTCGTAACAGTCCAGCAAGGCGTGGCCAATGAAGGACGTGTTCACGATCGTCGGCGTTCCCTTGGGCCTCAGGAAGGTCCACGACTGCCAGTCAAAGTTGTAGCCCCAGCAGTGGCCGGAGTACCCTTTGCTACGAACCTGCTCCAGCATACCCAGGAGGTAATCGACCCGCTCCAGATACCGCCGCTCCTGGGTCAGAGCATACAGCTTAGTATAGCCCCAGAGGAAGAGACCGATGGCCTTGGGATTATGGCCCTTGCGAATACCGAGCAAGGGTCGCAGGTTGACCGGAGAGCGCCGGGCTAGATGGGTCGCTCCGATCCGCACCCATTTGCTCCGCGCCCCCAAACGTCGGATCAGGGGGCTGTTCAGTGCATCGTACGGGTCATATCCGGCGTAGTCCGCCGCCTCTATATAGGCGATCAGACGGTCCAGGCACGCGGTGATGTTCATGGTCTCTCCGACCGGCGGGAAGCCTCCCTGGCCATCGCAGTCGGCCGGGAAATACGCCGCGCACTCAACATCTCGTGAATGCTCTCCGAGACGCTCATAAAGCGCACGCTCCTGCTGCGGGAGAGTGTGGCCAGGAATTCTTCGAACTGGTGGTCATTGATGAAATCCTTCGAGTGGCCGATCATGACCACCGGCTGCTGTTGAGGATCATCGAGCCCCTGAAGGCGTTTGAGCATGTCTTGGCACGAGAGTTTACAGAAATCAAACGTGCTGGCGTGCTTCTTGAAGAGGTTCTTCAGAACAGTTCGGCCTGCGGGCACCGAGCTGAGGTGCTGGCCCGTGGCGTCACCGCCGCCCCAGGTCTTTTCGATCTTGCGCCTCTGCCAGGCGGCCTGCAACTTCGTCTTCTTGAAGCTCGTCCAATACGGCTCCATCCTGGAATTCACGGACAACTCGATGACGTTCTCGCCGGGCGTTCCTTCCTCCGTGAGTTCGGTGTCCGTCGTCCACCAGGCCGCTCTGGCCGTCGCCGCGCCTGAATAGTCCACCGTGAACGGTCGGTCTGTTCTGTATCCTTTGACCACCGAGCTGTCGGCCCTCAATCCCACTCTCTTCATCGCGCGGATGATGTCTCGCGAAGGTTGCGCGAGGAAACCCCCGGCCCGGAAGCAGACACATTCATAATCCGCTTTCACGGGTTTGAGCAGGTCTTCAAGGGTCTGTTTGCCTCGGGAGAGAACGCCCGTGATGGAGGTCGCCTGCTCTTCACTTCCCATCCCGTCAGGCAGATCGGCCAATCGCCAACAGGAATGGCGTAACTTCCAGACACCTTGATCATATCCCGCCCCAACCCATTGGGGGTGCAGGTGCAACTGGACATCGTGACCACGTTCCATCGCCTCGGCCGCCTGCGTCTTCATCACGGCGCAAGGGGAGTAACCCAGGTCTGGTCGAAGCCGGCTGTCGTAGCGCTCAAAGGCCCAGTATTCCCCGACCTCGAACATGATCGTCATCTTGGCGCCGTGTTTCTCGCAAAGATCCAGCAAGCGGCGGGTCGGCTGGACCACATCGCGCATCACATCGCCGGCCCCATTGCCGAAGACCTCGTAATCCAGGCTCAAGATGAGATGTATCAAGACGATTCCTTGCTTGTCAACCTCAGGCCGCCCGAAGGCGAACCCCCGCTCCTTGGCCCGGACCATCCTGGTTAGAGAGTGAACGACCACCGAACCAAATGTCCGGCACGGTTGAGAACAGTTGTCATGTCGAACGAGACGAGCGGGCCGCTCAGGATTCCTTGTCCTTGTAGCCGTAATGGCGGCCGTAGCGGCATCCGTAGCCATAATGGTCCTGCTCGGCGGAGCCTACAAAGACCGTCCCCAGAAGGCGGCCGCCGGTGGTGCCCAAACGGATCAGGGCACGTGCGACTTCGGTGCGCCGTGATACGTGTTCGCGCTCCACCATGATGGCGCCGTCCACCTGGCCCGCCAGAATGGCGGCGTCCGCGACGGGCAGAATGGGCGGCGTATCCAATAAGATAATGTCGTAGCCGTGCGCCTCAACGAGACGTCGGACGGCTTTCCGGAAGGCGCCATTGGCGATCTCCTCAAACACGACGTCGCCGCTGCTGGGTTGCCCCGCGGGCATGATGTCCAACCCCGCCGTCTCGGTCGGGAAAACGTGCAGACTCTCTGCAGTCTTGTCCCTCAGGGATTCTCGCAACCCTGGCTTGTCGGCCAGGTTCAGACGCTTGGACAGGGTGATCTTGTGCAGGTCCGCGTCCACCATGAGGACCTTCCGGCCGGCCTGGGCAATGCTCTTGCCCAACACCAGCGTGAAGCTCGACTTGCCGGTCCCTTCATTGGCGCTGGTCACCACCACCGTGGTACAGCCTTGACCGTTGAGTCGAGACAACAGGGCTGTCCGCAACACACGGATGGCCTCGGTCAGCAGGACTTGTTTCTGCTCAATTTCGTCGCACAGAGCCTTGCCCAGCGGCTTTCTGAGGTGGACCAAAGGCACGAGGCCCAGGAAGGGAGTTTGCGCCGGCTGAGGCATGTCCTTGGGAGCGTAAATGGTCTGATTTCTGCTGGCCCTGAGGAACGCAACCCCGCCCCCCATGCCCAGACCCGCAAACAGCGCCATGGCGGTAAATACCATCCGGCGATCGCCGGCTGGTTGGCTGGGTGAGTAGGCCCACATCGACACACTGATGGTCCCGGGCACGTTGCGCTCGATGTTCTTCTGATCGAGACGCTGCCGCACGGCATCGTAGAGCTCGCGCTTGTGCCGCAGCTCCATATTCTCTCTCTCCAGGGACTGGGCAATGTCAAACTGGGCCTTGAATTCCGCCTGTTGCTTCTCCCATCCAGCCTGCAGCAGTTGCTCTTCATGTTTTGCCAGAGCCAACTGCTGCTCTGCAGTCATCACTTCTTCTCCAGAACTCGGGCTGTTCGCCGGGAGGGGCATCATGGACCGTACGACGACATTCTTCTGTTGCTCCTGCCATATTTCGTCCAGTTGCGTTTCCCGCTGCTGCCGCAATTCCTGCGCAAACTTCAATTCGTTGACCCACCGGATCCGGCCCGGATGATTCGGCCCCTGGATGCTAGTGGCAGTCTGGTGTTCAATCCGCTTCACGTCAATATCCAGCCGGCGCCATTCCTCATCCTCATAGTACCTGGACTGTCTTTCCGTCCCATTTGGGGAGGCCGCGGCAACGCCGTTGCTGTCCTTCGGGACTCGTTTGATCCTCCATTCCAACGCCGCAATGCGATTTCGCAGTTCGCTGAGGCGGGTTTGGGTCTCGTTCAAACGAATTCTCTCGCTGGAGATGAGTTCCTGCGGCTCGTTCGTACCCAACGCTTTGCATAAGTCGATACAGGTCTTCTCACGCGATTGAATCTCAACCTGCAGATTATTGTACTGGGCGGTCAATTCGCGGTCCAATTCGTTCTCGGTGGCACTGGACTGCTCTCCGATGTACTTCATGTATTGCTGTAACACCGTATCTACGATGAGTTTGGCTTCTTTGGCACTGGGGTCCACGAAAGAGACGTCAATGATCTCGGTTCGCGGTCGCGGTTGGGTCACAAGACCATCCCGGAGCCTCTCAATGGCAGGCGTCGCGTTTCTCCGTACTCGATCTTTGAGCGCTCTCGGAGGATCTTTGTACCACTGGGTCTTCTGGATTTCCGGCTGCTCCAGCACACGCTGAAGCAGGGTCGGGCTCCGGAGGATGGAGACTTGGGTGTTCAGGAAAGAGTCATAGAAAGGGATGGCGCCGTTGTCATCGGTCCGAAAAACCAGACGCGGGATGATCGGTCGCACGCGCACTTCGGCTCTGGCGGCGTACTGGGGAACGATCTGGGTCCAGACGACAGCGATAGTCGGCGCAGACACCAAAACCCAGAGGATCAAGATCGTCCATTTGAACCGCAGGATTGAAACCAGACGGTCCATGGACGAGGAGGCAGGCTGAGAGGACTGGTACCCCGCGACGGGACCGGAAAACAGTGCCGCGCCTGTTGGCGGTGCGGAAAGTTCGCTGCGGCGGCGGACCTCTGCGGGCTGTACGCCTTCCCCGGGCTTGCCCACGTCTTTGGGGTTCCTAGCGATGGGATCTGCAGGAGACTCGGACCCCTCCTCACTCGGAGGCAAGATGTTGCTCAACCACTTGCGCGCCGTATCCGACGACTCCCGAGGACCGGTTTGGCCCATCGGATCATCATGGTCATCTTGGTGGTGTGATCTGTCCATCCTGGTTGTGCCTGTCCAATTCGCCAGTTTGCGCCGAGGGGCGTGATCTCACGTTAGACTAAACATACGTAACTGTCACTTCTGCGGTTCTTCAGAGTCTATCAATAGGCGTAGGAGATCTAACGCCTGGGCGGACGATCCAGATTCGGTGACCCCACTGCGGGTAAGGCGCTTCACGGGAGTGTTGCGAGAGGACCATGTCACGCAAGCAACCACCGGCGACTACGTGGCCGCGCAGACTCCGTCCCTGTCGGTGGCCGTCTTCCTCGTCGCCAAGACACGGAGTTCACCAAGAGGAGAACGCCTTGCGCCACCTGTCCGCGCAAGCCTATCGGCTCCTGCCCCCGGGGAGCATGAGGAGCGCGGACGGCCCTTCCCGCCGTGCCTTACCCCCGATGCAGCACACAGTACTGTTCGAGGATACTGCTCTCTGTCTGCGATTCTCATTCCGTCACACGGGAACGATGAAAGTCTATTCGTCGGATTGCGCAAGTGACTTTCCACAACGTCTCGACTTTCTACACAAAAAATGGACCTCTGTAAGACGCACATTGGTCCTATATTCCACAAGGAGATCTCTTTCGTGATTTCCTTGAAGAATTCCTCTAACTTGTTTCCTGCGAAGCAGTTACAATTTGCGATGGAAGAGCCGTGAAGCAGATTCTCCCTTCCCTAACCAAGCTCAGTTTCTATTCTGTCAAAGCCTATGAATAACAAGGCGCGGCCTTGTGGGCACTCGCGAAGTGTCCCTTTCTTGGCCGTGCGGCCAACTCATCAGACCCCTTGCTGTTTTTCTCGGACCGGCCGTTCGGGATTCTCTACACGTGAGAATCACCGTCTGTCATCGCCTCAACTCCCGAAGCCCATTCAACAGATTCGTGCGCGCCGAATAATCGCCTACTGAGGATGCGGAGCAGAAAGTACAAAAGGATCTTCTGGTGTACCAGTCTCTTGCGCGGTTCCATGACAAAACGGAACAGGAACTCCGTGCCGGTCATACGGAACACCTTGGGCGCCCGCTTGAGATTACCGGACGCAATGTCGAAGCTCCCTCCCACGCCCATGCAGAAGCTCGCGTTGATTTGATGCCGATGATGCGAGATCCAGAACTCCTGCTTCGGAGACCCCATCGCCACGAACACCAAGTCCGCCTTGCTGGCGTTGATTTGCTCCACGACCTTCTGCGAATCCTGGAAGAACCCGTCCTGCCAGCCCACGATTCTCAGGCCGGGATACCTCTGCTGCAATTGCGCGCGCGCGGCCGCGTTGGATTGAGGGGACGCCCCCAACAGAAAGACACCCCATTGTTTCTCGGACGCCCGTTGCAGGAGCCGGAAGAACAGGTCACAACCCGTGATCCGATTGATGCCGCGACCGTGCAGGATCCGGGACGCGATGGAGACACCCACCCCGTCGCAGATGTTGAAATCCGCCTGCCGCAGAAGATTCTGCAAGTCCGGCTGGTTCCACGCGTTATACACCTTGATAGGATTGATCGCGATGCAGAAAGACTTTCGGTGCGACTCCACGGCCCCGCCGATACATTCCAAGGCCTGCTCATAAGTCTCAAAGGGTGTGACCGGAACCCCCATGACGCTCAGCGGCGTGGGTGAAGATGTCGTTCTCTCGGCTGCCGGTTGCGTTTTTGTCATCATGATAAGAAACCGCCTCCACTTCTTGCTTCGGTGCCACACTCGTCTGGTCTGCTGTTGCTGGAGCTGATGCTGCCGTTTCCTGCGTCGGCTCCGGCGGCGGGAACTCATCCATCAGCCGGGCCAGCAGCATGGCCTGCCGTCCTCCCAGTTCGAGATAGCCGTTGATCCCGATCGAGGCCCGCATTTCCCATCCTGTCACTCCATTCCCGTTGGTCCGGAGCGGCAGACCCACTTGGGCGGTCCGGCCTGTCGGGGCCGCTTGCGAATACCAAATCCGTACATTTGCCAATTGCCCGCTTTGGCGGCGCCACAATTCCAGGCTCTGAAAGTGCATGCGACCACCCATGTCACACAGCGACTCCCACCAGGCGTCCAGAGACCCCGCCTCACGCATCTTCACTTGCGCCCGTTCAAAACTGTGCTGCTCCCGCTTAGCCTCTTGCGCGATCTCCCAATTGTGCTTCAGGGCCATCACGATTCGGTAAGGACGATTACCGGACAGACAGGCGAACAGCGCCAACAATAACAGGAGCCCCCCGGCCAGCAGGCCGGCCGTCCAAGAGCTTTCGGCGGTCAACATGAACACGCCAAGACTCGTGTTGATTGCGGTGATTGCATAAATTATACCAACTACCATGCGTTGACTCAAACCGAGATCCAGCAGGCGATGGTGCAGGTGCTTGCGGTCGGGAGCGAATGCCGAGCGACGCTCCAGGACGCGGCGCCGCAGCACGGCAAAGATCGTGTCGAAGATCGGGACCCCGAGTGCCAGGAAGGGCAACATCAGCCCCACGGCCGCGGAGGTCTTTGCCTGGCAAACGATGCTGCTGGCTCCGATCAGAAAACCGAGGAACATGGAGCCGCTGTCCCCCATGAAAATCTTGGCCGGATGGGAGTTGAAGAAGAGGAAGCCTGTCACACTCCCCAGCAGCGCCAGCATCAGCACCACCATGGCCGCCTGGTCGGTCAAGTACGCCGTCAGCGCCACGGCGCCACACACCATGGCAGCGATCCCGGCCGCCAGACCGTCCAGACCGTCGATCAAGTTCATGCACACGGTGATCATGGTGATCCAGAGTACGGTCAGCGGCCACGCGGCCCAGCCGGTCTCCAATTCAAACCAGGTCCCGATCGAAAAGGAACGCAGGGTGGCCCCGGAAGCACAGATCGCCAGCGAGGCCCCGATCAGGCACATCAGCTTGACACGGCCTCGCACGGACCACAGATCATCGATCAGGCCCACGACAAAGATGAACGCGGCCGCCGCCAAGAGCACCAGGAATTGTGCCTTCTCCTCGCGAAAAGACTGACCGATCTCGTTATCCAGGAAGAACACGGGCAACACGAGGGCCAGTGTCGACACGGCAAATGCGATCCCGCCGATGCGCGGGATGGGCGTTTGATGCACCTTGCGCGGGCCGGGGGCATCCACGATGCGATATCTCTTGGCCAGCCGTGAAATCACCGGCACGAGGAACATCGCCATCATTACCGCCCCGAAGTAGATTGTCATGTACGTTTTCATGGGTGAATCCACCGTCTCTTATCCAGGCAATTTGATGAGGAACGACTCGTTGGCAAAGCCTTTCTAACAAGGTGACAAGGCCTTACCCCGTCGTCTCCGCATCCCACCATTGTCCCCCGCGATAGAGACTCTCTTCACGCCCACCAGCATGCGGCAAGCCGCTCACCGCACGAACCTCCACCGACCATCGTATGATCCGGCGGTATACAGAGAAAAGGAGGAGGAGGGCCAGTGGGTAGCCCTCCTCCGCCGGCCTTGCTGAGGATGCAGTCGCCTCGGTGGAACTTCGTGAAAGTGCCGAGCAAACTGTCCAAGACCGGTTGATCGTAAGAAGTCTTGTCATATCTGTTGTGCGATTCATAGTCACCCTTTCCACCCCCCGGGACCCAGATTGCCCTGCGTGACCTGCTGGGTGCGCGCACTCCGTCTCCGTGAGGTGCAGTCACCCTTGTGATTTCACACATTGCCGTTGAGAACTGAGCCAGCCACTGTCGTCGTGCCAGATGCTCCGGCACCAGCGATTCAGCGGTTACGAAGTTCCTTCCGAGTTGGCTGCTATCCTCACGCAGGACCGTGGCCCGTTACCAGGCAAACCCACTGTACACGGTACAAACTGCTGAACACTTGAGGTACATCCCGTAGCAGATGCACCCCTACTCCGATGAGAGAGACATCTCCTCCTCAGGAATGATTCTCCCCACCAGACCTCTACAACCACCATCCTGTTCTGGCCCCAGCGTTCAGGAACCCACGACTGTCACGCTTTGCGTCACCAGATCAGGCCCACTGTTTCATCCGAACTACGAGTGCAGTTCAGATGGTGTTCATTGCCAGTGAAGACTCCCTTGCTCCACGTATCTCAGGAACCCTGGCCACTTCCTTGTTGTTCCTGCCACCCACCAGTAGTCCCGCTGTCCAGGTATTAGGGTATATTGTAGTCAGATGCTTAGCCAGAAACAATTGTGGGAACTACTCGATTTAGACCGATTTCTCGGGTCTATCCTCAGCCTCGGCGATGCGGGAACTACGTAGCCGCACGCGCAAACACAAGCATCCGGGGTTGTCACGGACAGAAGATGGGCGAGCTGGCCCCCGTTCCACATCCCGTCGCACTCTTGACATGTACAGTTGTCTCTCGTCAAGATGTTGCGGTAACTACCTATGATGCGGCAGTCTGACATGGCCCGGGAAACGTGGCGATAGGCAGTAGGGGCACGAAAAGATTCACGATTCTACGTATTTCTACTTAAGTAGTTCTACGTAAATACGGACTATGTATGCAGGGCTGGTCCGAACACCAGTGTTTTCTCTTGCGGATCGGCTCAGGGCACAATATGGTGTCCATTGAATGTTGGCCACATTGGGGAACGGGAGGCCCATGACTTGGCCCTTGGGAGCGGGCCGTCGGTGCGGAATGCTGTGCAATGGATAGTCGTTCGAGCCCAAAGCGGTACGGGAGCAAAGCCAAGCCTCAGGCCCTGTCCCCAGTCGTCAAGTCGCAAGGGACACACCCGACGAGTGGCATCGCACAGGATCATCCTCTCTGTCCCGCCACCGACGGCCGTGGCCAGGCAGAAGGGGCTATCGGCGCGAGTCGTGACGTGACCGAGCATGACGAGAGCGCACAAGATGCCGAGCGGCTCGCTTCGCTCGGGATGATCGGCGCGACCCTGGCTCACGAGCTGGCACAACCTTTGAGCACGGCGCAACTGGCACTGCAAAGTGCTGCCGCGGAATTGGAGAGACTGGATTGCCCGGATGTCGTCAGACAGGATCTCCAGGCTGGCCTCACGGCTTGCTCGCGGATAAGCGAAATGGTCCGGCGTTTTCGGGATTTGGCCCGGCCGCCTGGGAAAACCAGGGAGACCGAGGTAAATATCCCTCTCGTAGCGGAAAGGACGTTTCGCCTCTTGGGGCAAAGCGCCAGACAGGCCAAGGTGGCGTTCCGAACCGAGAACCTGGAGGCTCTGCCCGCCCTTCGAATGGGCGAGAATGAGCTGGACCAGCTCTTCTTCGCGCTGGTCCAAAACGCCATACAAGCCGCCGACGGCCGAAAAGACCGTCATCTGTTGATCAAAGGAACCCTGCAAGGGGATCTGATCCTTCTGCAGTTTCAGGACACCTGCGGCGGGATCGAGCCCGTGCACCTGCCGCGGATCTTTGAGCCGTTCTTTACCACGAAGCCGCCCGGTCAGGGAACAGGGTTGGGCCTGTGCATCGCCCGCCGCATCGCCTGCCGGAGGGGTGGGCAAATCGCCGTGGAAAATCGCCCCGGAGAGGGCGCCACGTTCTCGGTGACGCTCCCCCAGGTACCACGTCCGGCGTTGGGAGGTTAGCGCGTGCCATGAACCCCCAGGAGACGCATGTCTTTGTCGTGGACGACGACTCTGCCGTCGCCACGGCCATTCGCCGGGCCCTGGAAACGGCGGGAATGAAGGTGAGTGTCTTCTCCGGTGCCCAGGACTGCCTGGCAGCACTTCCACGTCAAGCGTGCGACGCGATCCTCACGGATCTCCGCCTGGAGGGCATGGATGGCTTGTCGCTTCTCCTGGAGGTCCGACGCCGTTTTCCCTGGCTCCAAGTCATTGTCGTTTCGGCGTATGGCGATATCCCGGCGGCGGTGGCCGCCCTGCAAGCGGGCGCAGTAACGTTTCTCGAAAAGCCTCTGGACCGGCAGGAACTGCTCGCCGCCGTGCAGAGGGCCCTGGGCCCCAACGCTCAGCCGGTATCCGTCCCGCGGGAAGCGCTCTCGTATGTGGAGAGGCAAGTGCTGCGGTTATTCCTGGATGGTCTGACCAGCCGGGAGACCGGCGTCGCTCTCAACCGCTCAACCCGGACGATCGAAGCCCATCGGCACAGCCTCATGCGCAAATTCGGCGTCCACAACGCCGTGCTGCTGGCTCAGAAGGCCAGCGCCTTGTGGAGAGACGACGACCAGACGCCAGGAACGTGAGCCGGAAGCGTTTTGCGGTGATTCCCCGGGCAAATACCCTCAGCAGGCTCTTGTGTTCTTTTTGCACCCTCAAGGCAGAGACCCATAATCAGAAGCTTTCCGGCCGCGCGTCGCAGGTGCTGGCAGCCGATCTTGGGCCGGGAGACTACTGAGTTATCAAGTGATCGTCATGTCAGGACGATACAGTGGCGGGGCATGGTATGTATCGACGGGTGAACAATGGACGAGAAACGTCTGGTGAAGCTGCTGTGGGTCGTCAAAGCCGGCCTTCTCGCGGTGCTGGCATACGCAGGCTTCGAAGTCGTGATGAGCCGCCTGCATTTGGGGGTCGTTCTCGATCCGCACACCGTCAGCGGCGAGCCGCGCGCTACCGAGACACCGGTCGCCCTGCCCCAGATCCATTCGCCGCCAGATTACGCGGTGATCACGCAAAGGAACTTGTTCGGCAGGACCGATAATGCGGGCGCGGCGCCAGCGAATTTGCCTCTCCCGCAGGTCCCTGAGCCCCCGGCTGCGGCGGAGGAATTGGGCTTGAGTTTGATCGGGACCCTCGCCGGCGGACCGACCACTTCGCGCGCGATTATTCAAAATACCAAGACCAGCACGACCGACGTGTACGGGATCGGAGATTCCGTGGTTTCCGCGGTGGTGGAGAACATCCAACGAGAGACGGTCGTGCTGCGCTACGAAGGCCGGCGCCTCGTGCTGAAGCAATGCTCCGGCAAAGCGGGCAGAGAACCAAAGCCCCGGGAAGGCCGACAGAAGACCGAAGGTGCAGAACCAGCGGTGGCCGGCCGCAGCCAGCCGTCAGCCGGCGCAGGGGTTCCATCCGCCGGGTCGCCCCGGTCCGGGTATGTGGCGGAGGTGTTTCGTCAGGCGAAGATCGAGCCCTATGTGAAAAACAATCGCACCGAAGGACTGAAGATCTCCGGCTTGGAGAAGATCCCCCTGGCGGAGATGTTCGGTCTGAGGAACGGCGATGTCG
>CAYHAJ010000468.1:0-22117 GCA_964354535.1 uncultured Pirellulales bacterium | reverse complement strand
CGTTCCTCCGAGCCCGCCGTCCGCTTGGCGAAGATGTCGCCGAAGTACCGTTGGGCCACGTCGAGCGGAATGTAGACGTCGATGTCCTGATCGGGGATCTGAATATTGCCGGCCTGCCCGCTCTCGCTGCGGATGATGCCGATGACCTCGAATTGATTGCCGCCGATGCGCAGGGTCTGGCCGATCGTATTCTCCGTCGCCAGCAGCTTGCGGGCGCCGAACTCGGTCAGTACCGCCACGGGAGATCGCTGCTCCTGATCCGTCGGAAGAACGACGCGGCCGGCCAGGAGCTCGCGCGGCACCAGGTGAAACCACTCGGGGGTCGCCCCGACCACCCGCAGCTCCATCACCCTTTCGCGCAGACGGGTCTCCTTGCGCATCAGCTTGGCCGGCGCGGTCTGCTGGATATTGGCGAAGCTGGAGGCCAGCCGCCGGTAATCCTCGTACGTCAGACCGTAAACGCTCATGTGCGCGTGCGACGTGCTGGCCTGCTCCTCCTCGGCGGACTTCATGGAGCTGATGATGATGTTGTTGCTGCCCAGCTTGCGGATCTGATCCAGGGCGTTTTTGCTGGCGCCCTCCCCGACGGACAGCATGGCCACCACGCTACCGACGCCGAAGACCACGCCCAGCATCGTCAGGAACGAGCGCAGCTTGTGGAGCAGGAGGTTCTCAATCCCCAGCCAAACATTCCGGATGATTCGGGTTTGTCGCATAAGGCTGCCGGTTATCCGTTCCGCGTCGCGCGGGTGACATCCTCGTCCGGCCGGACGTGGGTCCCCGTCCGCCAGGAGACATCGCGCGGGGTCGCACCCTCGGCCGCCGGCGTGCTCTTCGTCCCCCGATCCCCCTCCTCGATCCGGTCGATATTACCGTCGATCATGTGCAGCCGTTTGTGCGCATAGGCGGCAATGTCCGCCTCGTGCGTGACCATCACGATGGTCTTGCCCTGCACGTTCAGCTTGGCCAGGACCTCCATGATCTGCACGCCGGTCACCGAATCGAGGTTGCCCGTCGGCTCGTCCGCAAAGATGATCTGGGGGTCATTGGTCAGGGACCGCGCGATCGCCACCCGCTGCATCTGCCCGCCGGACAACTCCGTGGGGCGGTGGTTCAACCGGTCGCCCAAGCCTACCTGCTCCGCCAACTCCTTGGCACGCTGGGCGCTGCGCATCGCGTCCCAACCCAGGTAGTAGAGGGGCAGCTCGATATTGCGCTGCACCGTCAGTTGCGGGATCAGGTTGAAGCTCTGGAAGATGAAGCCCAGGTAGCGCAACCGCAGCTCACTGAGCGAATCGTCGTCCAACTGGCTGACGTCTTTGCCGTCCAGGTAGTAGGCGCCGGAGCTCAAACGGTCGAGACATCCGAGGACGTTCATCATCGTGCTCTTGCCCGATCCGCTCGGCCCCATGATGGCCCAGAAATCGCCTTTCTCGAACGTCACGTTCACGCCGCGCAGGGCCTTGACGTCCTCGGTTCCCATCTGGTAAATCTTCCAGGCATTTTCGAGCCGGACGATGTCATGTCCATTCTGTGGCAAAGTCACTGCACTCATTGATGGGACCCTCTTGTGTCCTGCTCCGGCGCCGGAGCACTCACCTGCTTGGGCTTCATTTTCTCCATGTCCTTCTGCCGCTCTTCGGAAATCATGTTCTGAACCAGCGGACGCACTAGCCCCACCCCGGGCGAGGGCCCGGCGTCGTTCTTGGCCGGTGAGGCCACGGGCCCCGGCGTTTCTTGCCGATGCTCCGCCGCACGCGGCCAAGCCACGGGCGTGTCGGCCGCCTTGAGTTTCTCCCGGATCTGCCGTGTCAGCTCATTGGCATCCGCGCCCCGGATCCCGGCGAGCATGGACCCGGGCTCCACCGCTCCGGCCTGCAGCGGCGGCATCAACAGGACCTGTTCTCCTTCTTGCAGGCCACGGACGACCCGGACCATGTTATTGTCGTCCAAGCCAAGCTCGAGCTTGCGTTCTTCGGTGCTCCCGTCGTCCTGGAGCACATAGACCGTGGGCTGCCCGCCCACCCGCAGCACGGTCTGTACGGGCACGTACACCGTGTCGTCGTGCTGCTCGACAATAATCTCCGCCTTGCAGTTCATGCCGCTGCGCAGCAAGGGATCGTTGCTGTCCAGTGCGATTTCGGTCTTATAAATCTTCAGGTCCGGGTTCATCCACATGCTCTGAGCATCGGGCAGCGGAGCAATCCGCGTGACCGTACCCATCAGCTTCACGCCCGGCAGCGCATCAAGCGTCACAATGGCCGGCAGACCCACGCGTACCTTCTGCAGGCTCGCTTCGTGCAGGCCCACCTCCGCGATTGTTGAGGTGGACCGCGGCAGATAGATCAGCTCCTGCCGCTCCCAGACCTCGACGCCATCCGCCAGCGGCTGGCGATCATCATGGCCATGCCCGCCCCCACTGCTGGTGGCGTAGACCACCATGCCGTCGGTCGGCGCGTAGATCTTGCCCTTGGAGATCTGATCATCGACCTTCTCCAGCATCTCCAGATAGCGATTGTACTGTTGCTCGGCAGCAGCCAGGGTGGCGGTCGACTGGGTGATATTGGCACGGGCCCTGGCCTCGGCCCGCTCCAGGGCCGCCTCCGCTTGGTTGACGTCGCTGGTGAGCCTGGCAATTTGTCGCTTGCGGGTATATTGCTTCAGGAGATTGGCATCATTGCTCGCGACGGTCAGATTGAGATCCGCCCGCTGCAGGGCCAGTTGGTCGGCTTGGAGCTGTGTTTTGGACAGGTACTTTTCGTTGTACAGCCGCGTGGACCAATCCAGATAATCCTTGGCCTTCGTCTTTTCTTCCGCGTTGAGCTTGATCTTTCCTTCGGCGGCCGCGACCGCGTTCTCGTAGTCCCCGCCCTGGCCTGTATACTTCGCCAGATCCAGTTTCGCGAACTCCAGGTTGAGTTGGGCGAGATCCACATTGCTCTGCGCCTGGCTCGTGACGATGGTCAGCATCTCCCGGGCATTGATCCAGGCGGCCTCGGCGTTGTTCACCATGATCTGGTGGTCCACGCGGTGGTCTACCAGCCGGCTGGTGTCCAACTCGACCAGCAGCTCGCCTGCGTTGACACGAGTGCCCTCGGGAACGATCGAGATGATCGTCGCCCGGCCCTGGAGGCCGCTGCGAATGATCTCCGGATCTTTGGCCCTCAGGATCCCGGCCTCGAGGACACGGATGGTCAGCGGTCCACGTTTGACGGCCACGGTCTCGACCGCGTCCACGGTGTCCTGACCGCCTCGGACCACCGTCATCCAGAGAACAACGAGGCCGAGGGCCACGACCACAGCGGCCGTACCCACAATCCGATAGGGTCGGCGTCCGGCGCCTGGGCCCCTCTTGTCTGAACGACCAGGGGATGTCATTTCCGACTGCTCCCGGCGGAGACCTTTGCCACAATACCCTCTCTCGTCACCATGAAGTCCCTATCACCTTTGAAACCTATGATCGTCCCACCCATTCCCTGGCAAAGTCCCGGCCCTCCTCTACCGGGGCCCTCCCCGGCCGCCCCCACCGCCGCCCGGACCCCGATCACCGCCCGGTCCCTGGAAGTCGCCGGAGCCGCTCGTACTCCTTCTCTGCTGCATCTGCGCCCGTTGTTCCGGCGTCAGGCTTTTCATGCGTTCGTCGACCAACTTCTGCCGCTCTTCCGGTGACATGTTCTTGAATTTGGCCATCTCCTCGGCCGAGAACATCTGGAAGCCCCCGCGCCCGCCGCGCCGCTGCCCGGCCTCCCCGCCGGCCGCCTCCGTCCCCTGTCCCGGCCCCCCCGCTTTCTGGCGTTGCACCACCGGCGCGGGCTCATTGGCCGCCTTGAGCTGCGCACTGATCTGCTGCGTCATCTCGTTGGCATCCGCGCCCCGGATCCCGGCCAGCTTCGCGCCGGGCTCCATCGTCCCGGCCTTCAGCGGCGGCGACAACAGGACGGACTCCCCCTCCTTCAGGCCGCTGGCGATGCGGACCATGCTGTTGTCGTCCAGGCCGATCTCGACCTTGCGTTCTTCGGTGCTCCCGTCCTCCTTGAGCACATAGACCGTGGGCTGTCCGCCCACCCGCAGGACAGTCTGCACCGGCACGTATACCGTCTCGTTGTGCTGCTCGACGATGATCTCCGCCTTGCAGTTCATGCCGCTGCGCAGCGAAGGATCGTTGCTGTCGAGGGCAATCTCGGTCTTATAGATTTTCAAATCCGGGTTCATCCACATGCTCTGGGGATCGGGCAGCGGGGCAATCCGCGAGACCGTGCCCATGAGCTTCTTGCCCGGCAGCGCATCGACCGTCACGATCGCCGGCAGACCCGCCCGCACCTTCTGCAGGCTCGCCTCGTGCACGTCCACTTCCGCCACCGTCGAGGTGGATCTTGGAAGATAGATGAGCTCCTGCCGCTCGAAGACTTCGACGCCATCGGCCAACGGACGCCGGTCATCGCGGAAACCGCCGCCCCGGCTGCTGGTGGCATAGACCACCATGCCCTCCGTCGGAGCATAAATCCTGCCCTTGGTGATCTGATCGTCGATCTTCGCCAGCTTGTCCTGCTGACGCTGATACTCCTGGTCTTTGGCCACCAGATCAGCGTTGGCCTGGGCGATATTGGCGCGGGCCTTGGCTTCCATCCGCTCCAGGGCCATGACCGCCTGGTTGACGTCACTCGCGAGCTTGGCGACCTGTCGTTTGTACATGTACTGCCTCAGCAGATTGGCATCATTGCTCGCCACCTGCAGGTTCAGATCCGCACGTTGCAGCGCCAGTTGGTCCGCCTGAAGCTGGGTCTTGGACAGATATTTCTCATCGAATAGCCTCTTGGACCAAGTCAAGTAGTCCTCGGCCTTGGTCTTCTCTTCGGCATTCAGCTTGATCTTGCCGTCGGCAGCCGCCACGGCATTATCATACTCCCCCCCCCTTCCCGTGTACTTCCGCAGATCCAATTTCGCGAACTCCAGGTTGAGCTTGGCGAGCTCCACATCGCTGGCCGCCTGGCTCGTTTGGATGGCCAGACTCTCCCGGGCATTGATCCAAAACGCCTCGGCGTTTTTCACCCGGATCACCTGGTCGACCCGGGTGTCCACCAGCGTGCTGACGTCCAGCTCGACGAGAAGATCTCCCTCTTTGACACGCGTGCCTTCGGGGATGATCGAGATGACCGTCGCCCGGCCCTCCAGGTTATTGCGGATGATCTCCGGGTCTTTGGCCTTGAGCGCCCCGGCTTCCAGGACGCTGATCGTCAGCGGCCCCCGCTTGGCGACGAACGTCGCCACACTGTTGCCCGTGTCTTCCCCACCCCGGACGACCGTGAGCCAGACAGCGATCAAGCCGACGGCCACGACGAGGACGACGACGCCGATCATCTTAAAAGGTTTCTTCGCGATACCATTGATCCTGTTGCTGTTGTTCGTTGTCATATTTTGATTTCCTCTGGCGCGACTTCCTGTAACAATCCCTCTTTCGTTATCTTCAGCAGATCCAGATCGCGCTGGAGCTGCAATTCCGCCGTGCGGTACCGGATGATGGCCGAGGTCAATCCCAATTGAGCGGCCAGCTTTGTATCCTGCGCCTCCAGCAGGTCACGGATGATCACGCGTCCCGCTTCCAGAGAGAGCGTCTGGTTGCGAACGCTGCTTTCCGCGATCACCACCGACTGGGCCGCAATCTTGAGACTCTCGCGTGCCTCCAGGAGCGTCCGTAATTCATTGCGAATCGCCGCCTTGATCTGATCTTCCGTGGTTTGTACGCTCCGAGTGACCCGCTCCAGGTTGATCAGGCTGGTGCGGTAGGCGTTCCGTTCCGCGGTCCTCTCGATGGGCAGATTGAGCAGCAGACCGGCGCTATACCGCCCCCCGCGGAAGCTCACGCCGCCCTCATCATCGTCCCCCTCGAGTCGGGCGGCGCCAGTCAGAGTCAATCCCGTCCGGAGGGCATCGGCCGCGACGACCACCTGCCTCTGGGCGTCATAGACCCTCCCATTGGCCACGCGCAGGTCCAGCCGATTCTCCAGGGCCAGCCGGATCGCCACGGATTCGTCAATCTCATACGGCCCGCCGTCGTCCCTGCTCGGCGGGAGCGTCTCGACGGGGGCGTCGGCCGGAGGCGCTGTCTCCGCCGCGGCGGTCTGGGAAGCCGCCTTCATCTCTTCGACGTATTTCAGGCCCCGTTCCTGCAGCGGTCTCAGATCGTTCGCATCTACCTTGATCAGGGCATCCGCCGGCAAGCCGATCAGCACCTTGAACGTATCCAGGCGATTCTGGTACTGCTGGTCGGCGGAAATCCAGCCGCTGCGCGACTGCAGTTCCCGCTGGATCGCCTGGTCCACTTCGATCACCTTGAGCCGGCCCGCATCGCCCTGTCGCCGGGCCGTCCGTGCGGACAAAATCGCTGCCTTGTAGTTGCTCAGATTGTTCTTCAGGGAGTCCTCCTGCTGGAGAACGTTCAGGTAACTGGTGGCGATATTGACGGCGAACGTCCGCTTGTACCGCTCGAAATCCCAGATCTCATAGACGACTTCTCGCTCCGCTTGGGTCAGAGATTCGAGAACAACATAGCGGCTGGAGCCGCGCAGCAGGGGAATCGACACCGAGGTGTCCAGATTCAGACCCAGTGAGGAGGATCCCCCCTGGGTCAGAAGATTGAGCAGATCGATCCCGATAGCCGCCGTCAGGGCCGCGCCGTTCTCCAGGAGTCGGGTCACACGGCCGTCCACGCCGCTATTGACGCTGGTGACGGTGGGGTCCCGGGTCGTATCGGTGGTAATCTGGCTGTCCGCCGTGAGCGAAAAGATGTTCCGGAACCTGTTGCGCGCCAGATCGAGGTCCAGCGCCACACGGAACAGATCCTCCTTGCGACTTTGGTATTCGGGGCTATTATGGGCCGCGACCTGGAGTGCGTCGATCAGGGAGATCTCGAGTTGCTCGTTCGGCTCGATCGGAATATTCGCATCCGGTGAATGAGTCTCAGGAGGATAGGTTTTGTCCGGCCAGTGGGGAATGGGCGCGAGCTGATCGGTACCCAGCGAGGCGGTGCTCGACACCGGCAGCTTCTGCTGTTCGATGAGCCGCCGGCGCAGAATATCACTGGGCCGCTCGATGCGGAGCGGTTGCGTTGTCCCCAATGCATCCATTTGCTTCTGCGCGATGATTTGGTCGGTTACCTTATCAGCGTTTTCCCTAAACTGGGCAGGGCTCCGGCAACCCGTCGTAACCAGGCCCGCGAACAACAAAAGAGCGACCACGAGACGAAAACAACCGCTGGTGCTACCAACTTGTTGACTTGCCTGCACAGAACAACCCCGTTCCATTGAACCTTATTCCTATCCCACATCCGCCAGGGCGCCCCTGCGATCCGCGATCCCCAAATCGCGCCTGCACACCCGCGAGGAACTATCTTTATCGATAGACGACTCCCAACTCCAACTCATTGCACACAATTGTCCGCCCCAATCCGTTTTGCCGGCGGGACAAATGCCGTCACTATGTAGGTGGCTGGAGAGTATACCGCCGTTACAGGAAATTGGAAGTTTGAACTGAAAAACAATCCAAATCCTGGGCCCCCTCACGCCCGGGGGCCGCAACATAGAGCCCGCGATCGGGGCTGCCTTGTGAGTCCCCGCAGCCTGCCACGGGCCGTCTAATTTGGGCAAATTGAAGAAGTTGTTACTTTCCACAGGCTCAGACGCCCTTTACCTGACTATCGACCGGACCGGGGGTTCCTTTTGCCCATTGTCAGGCACGCACACCGTGGGACGGTTTCTACCACGCCTGCGGACGGATGGTCCTGCTTTCCCGACCCCATCACCGAGCCAATCAGCGGGTCAGACGCTGCCGGGCGACCCCGGGGGACGGGGTAACGGCCTGCCAATTCAGAGGATCATCCCCCCACCGGCCGGGGTCCAGGCGGGTCAGGGACTTCCCCTGGCCATCGGCCTGGGTGGGCCACGGGTCCAAGCCGACAGGAAAATCCTCAGGGTGCATGCCATTGCCATACGTCACACGATCCACGATGAGCCAAGTGCGAATATCGTTGGCGAGGTCCCCCGGCCGGCTCAACTCCACCGTGTCGCCTGCGTCGGTCAGGCTGCCGGCACCCCATTCGAGAATCTGCACCGAAGGGAAGACGCCGAAACGGCTCTCCAAGAGGATGCGGTCTTTTGTCAACAGGAGATAGGCGTGTGGCGCCAGGGTGAGCGGCGGGTCCTGCGGGAACAGGAATTCCACGCCTCCGTCCTTTCCTCCGCTGGCGAAGCGCCACGGCGCGTGCCGGGCGGAGTCATACAACACGACCTCCGTCTCACCGGTGTTCTGCAACTCGACATATTCGACGTTGCCGGGATTGTCCGCGTGGTACAGGATCTCGGTGAAGATGACGGGGCCCACCGCCGGATCGGCGTTGGCGGCCCGCGGAGTAGCCTCACGTAAGGGCACAAAATGCGCGCCCCCCGCCCCATCCACGTACCGGCCCAACGTCACGCCGGCCTCCGAGGCGCCGAACTTGGCCTGTTCCCGGTAGCCTGTGACCCGCCCCTTGCTGCCGGAGCAAAGGTATACCGATTCGCCTGCCTGGCTGAACCCAAAGGGCTGACGGCAGCCCGGGGCGCCGGCTTTGCCGAAATGCTGCTTATCGGTGAGCACCAGGAAGCCGTGCGGCACGATCGTCGTCCCGGCCACGAACTCGTATTTGACGAGGTCATCCGCGTCGTCGCTGAGGAACCAGCCGCCGATCGCGATCGCCTGATCGGTCGTATTGTGCAGCTCGACCCAATCCTGACCGTCGGCGGCAGGCTTGGCCAGCAACTCGTTGATGACGATGGCGCCGGGTCCCGGAATCGCGCCGCTATCGTCGGAGCCGGGCGAGCCGCCGGGTGCCACACTGGGACGCCAGGCCCCCGAAATGCTCCAGGAGCTAACCGGAGCCTCGGCAGGATGCTTGATCGTTAGGGAATACCCTGAGCCATCGGTGGTCCGGAACCAGTTGTCGTGGTAGCGGAAGCTGTGGATGACCGCCCCGGCGGCATCCCGTAATTCGAGCGGCTCGCCGCCATCGCTCAAGCGGCCCGTATACTGGCCCGCGATCGGAAGTCCCGCACCGTACCGGGCCTCGAACGCGCTGCGATCCTTGACCACCAGGCAGAAAGCACGCGGCGCCAGTTGCATCTCGGGGAAGGTAAACCGGATGCCCCGGGTGAACTGGACGAAGTGGAGATCGAGGGCCTCGGTCCCAATGTTGGTTAGCTCGATGTACTCGGTATTGGGATCGGCGGGCCGGCCCGTGTCCGCCGGGTGGTACATGATCTCGCTGAGACGCAGGTTTTCTCTCACCGGCCCGACGGCAAACACGGCCTCCGCCAGCGCACTCCAGACATTGCCGCCCTGGATGCGGGCTTTAACCTGCGTGGTCCGCGTCAGAGGGATCGGACCGGTGTACACCTGCGGGCCAATGGGATTGTCGTAGACCGGCTGCTCCGTCGCCGTCAACTCGGCGCCGATCAGGAAATCGCTGCCATTTGCGGAGTCGTTGAGGGCCTGAATAGCCAGCATATTGTCGCCCTGGCGCAGCAGGCCCGTCTGACTGGACAGGTCAAGGGGCTCGAAGACGACCGCCGCCGCGTTGTCGCGGGCGACCGTCGCCGTGGAGTTCCAGGCGGGGCGGCCCTCGAAGTTCCGCCGGGCCACTTCCGTCCCATTGAGATAGGCGATGAATCCATCGTCATACTGGACCGTCAGGATCAGGGCGGCCAGCTTGCCCGGGTCGCCCTCGAATCGGAAGGGGAAACGGAGATAGCACGAGCCGTTGACCTTGTACATGCGAGAGCCCAGGTTGGTGCTGATATACGCTTCGAAGCCGGAGCCGCGACCGAAGCCGATGCTCCCGGGATTCCCGGATGATTCCACCCAGGACGAATCGTCGAAACCCCCTGCCGTGCGCCAGTCGTCGGCGAGCGGCCCGTCAGGAACCAGGATGCGCTTGGGCGAGCCGCGGGCGACTAAGGGCGTGATGGTCGATCCCGGGAGCAGGCCGGACTGCGCCGGGTCGGTGCCATCCAAGGTGTAGTAGATGATTCCCCGGCCTCCGCCGGGAGTGATGGACAGCCGGTCGCCGGGAGACACCTGCCCGCCGTACTGCGGGACGCCGTTGATGGCAAGGCCGGGACCGGCGAAGGTGTACATGCCCACCCGCACGCAGGCGTTCAGAAAGACGGCTTGCCGGCTCGGCGTCCAGCCGTCAACGATGTAAGAGTTCATGCTGGGGATGACACTTCGTAATCCGTCACGCAACTCGTTGAATCGTCTTTGAATGTTCTCCGCGGTCAAGGCGCCGCCATTGTAGAAGTGCTTATAGAGACGGTCCCCGAAGAGCCGCCGGAAATCCGGGTTCGCCCTGAGGGCCTGGTAGAGATACCCATTGGCGTTGCCCTGCGTGCCAAGTTCTCCGAACCGGTCTACTTGCAGATCGCTGGACCGGAAGGTGCCCTCGGCGTCCCAAACAAAGAACTTCCATCGGCCCGTCGCGGAGCGTTCGCAGGCCGCCGACCAGTTGTTCTGGGGCCAGTCCCAGTCGTTGGGCCATAGGCGGATGATCAGGTAGTCGATGAAAGAAACGACATCGAGCTTCTTCTGGATCTCGGCATAGTACGCAGCGTTCGCCAGATTGTGGCTTTGGGCGTAGCTGACCATTTCGTTAAACGAGGCGGGATCGCCGTCGCGGATGCCATTCATCGTCATGACGTCCCAATGCCTATCGCTATCGAACCACTCCTGGCAGCTCTCCTCCTTGACGTGCTCGGTCGAGTTGTAGAAGCCTTTGTATTCACCGTTGATGAAGAGGTTGGCGAAGGTGCCCGAGCAAGCGGCCTGGCCCATGTCTTTGTGCAGCCGCCGCAGAATCTCATCCTGGATGAAGGGATTGGTCCGGTCGTTGTGCCCGGCCCGCAGGACGACCGTCGCGAATTGCTCGGCTTGGGATTCCGGGATCAGCGGGTATTCGAGCCGGTTCTGCCCGTAGTCGCCCCGGAAATACAGCCGCAGGCTGATCTTGCCATTGCCTGACCAGAGGCCGGTCTGCCGGGTGTACCGGGGCCGAATATACGGGCTGCCGTGCACGCGCAGGCCACAATCGATCCCAAATCCCTCGTCATTGGCTGCGGAGAACCACTCGGTCGAGACGGGCCGCTCCAGGTCGCGATTGAGCATGTTGTTGTAGCTGTCCGCGCCCGAGGGACTCCACACATCCGCATAGGTGCCGCCGACGATGGCCATGACCCCATTCGGCTCGTAAAAAACACCACCGGCGTCGCCGACGAGCGAGACGACCGGCAGAGTCTGCAACTCCGGGCGAAAATCGAGGAGGTAGGAGTGCGTGTAAACCGGCGTCGGTTGGTAGCCGGGTTTCTCGGCGATCACCCGCAGGCAGGTAGTTTTGCTGATGTGGATCGGGCCGCTGTAGAGGATGGCCCCCGTGCCCGTGACGGCAGGTACCTCGGGCTCGGGAAGTCGGGTCGGCCGGGAAGTGGAGCGACTACGGGAGGGAGCGGTCACCGGTACCTCGTTCGGGGCATGCCCATCCAGCGTGTACAGGATGCGAGCACCTTCCGTTGCCGTCTGGATCGTCACGTCAAAGGCACTACTATGGAAGCCGCGTTCCTGACTGAACCGCAGCGGCGCCACTTCATCCAGGTAGCCTTCGTTGTTCGCCTTTCCCGGCGTGGGCACGCCGAAGAACCGCAACGTCGCGTCCCCATCCGGATAACGTCCGTAAGAGATATCCGGCGTCTGTTCGTCGAACTCCAAGCCGTCGATCAGGGTAACGCCGTCCGTATCGAACAGGTAGACATCATCGCCGCCGGCACTCAGGCGAAAGCTCGCGTGCAGGCCGGTGTCTTGAACGTCCCCGTCGACCCACACGAGCAGATAGCCCCGGGGGCCGATGGTCGTGGCGCCGCGCACACCCGCCTGACCGGTTGGAATCCGCCATTTCCTGGGGATTGCCGGATCGTCGGTCAGGTACATGCCCGCGACATCGACACTGGTGCGGCCGGAGTTGTACAGCTCGATCCAGTCGTCGAAGCCCCCTTGCGGGTCGGCCAAGGTCTTGGCATTGGAGGCCATCACCTCGTTGATGGCTACCGTCGGAGCAGACAGGCCCTTCGAGGAGGTCAGAAGGAAAATGGCAAGAATCCAGCACACGCGGTGGGCTACCTTCACCATCCAAACCGAGTTTCTCCTCCTGTGATTCACGCCCCCACTATACCAAATCCGAGGCCTTCAATCGAGCGAATTTCGTCGTCGCCCGGTTCGGCGGAACATCGTTTTTGACCATCGGTGCCGGGGAAGTTGGTCACAAACGGGTGCCAATGCGGCACTATCTTGTGAGAACAGGGCCGGGAACGCCCCCGTATGAGCGTGGGTAACGTGCGGCTCTTTTGCATAAACAGCCCGCCGCTGATATAATGGTAACGGTGGGGATCAGGTAAGGGTCCTTTGGCAGCATAGCCCCTTGAGCCATGTTTTCGTAGGCGATGGGCTATGTCATGATAAGGAGGGTCGAAAGATGCTCAGGCGATTCTTAAACCCCCTGTGTGTCATCACACTGTCCATGAATATCGGACTGTGGGCTGCCGCCACGCCCGCCGTCCCGCGGAACACCGGAATCCGGCTGGCGAACGGTATGAGAATCACTGCCGTGACGCCTTCGGCCAAGTCACGACCGTCGGCCCCCGACATCCGGATCGCTGCCGAGACGCCTGCCCCGCCCCAGCCGCCCGTGGCCGGCTTTTCGCCGCTGGTCGCCATCGTCACCTCCGACCGGCGCAGCTCGGACGATTTCGACTGGGAACACACCCTGGTGTCTTCCTACGTCGGCAAGCCGCTCAACCCCCCGGCGGAGCAGAACTTCGTCGTCGGCATCCTGGACACCGGCTCGGTGGTCGATCTGGCCGCCGGGGACAGTACCCAGATTCTGGGCCTGAAAGGCCGCTACCTCACGGGAAGCGCGTTTCCCGTTGGCGGGGTCAGCGGAACCACGGATACAACGATTACGCAGCCGATCGGTGTTTTCGCCGCGGGCCTGGGGGCGATCGACCCGAACGGGCGACTGGATCTGACCAGGCTGGTCGGGCACACGAACGTCGCGGCCCTCGCCTCTCCCGCGATCTCCTGTGAGAACGGCGAAAGTGTCTCCGCCATCGTGGGGACCCCCCTGCTGGCCTTCTATACCACGATCATTCACGTGGACCGGCCCCGCCGGGTCGTGGTCCGGGACAAAGCCTATATCGGTCCGGACATCGAGATCGTGAGTTCCTACGAGCCCCCGGCTTCCGTGTACCGCCGCCGGATTCCGATGGATCTCGGCGGCCTGTCTCCCGTCGCTACCTCGACCTACTATGCGTTCCCCGATCTCAGCGATTGGGAGAACATCCTGGGCGAGTGGCTCCCCTTGACGCCGACCCTGCTGTCGATGGGCGCTATGACGCTCCCCACGGGCGGCTCCTTCTTCGCTGAGGTCGGCGTGCTGCAGGGCCAGCCGGGGCCGCTGAACATCCTGCGAACCGCCCGGATGCTCGTCGATACGGGCGCCCAAAGCTCGATCATCAGCTCGAACCTTGCCGCCAAGCTGAATCTGCCCCTGGAGCCGGACTTCACCGCCCAAATCTGCGGCGTCGGCGGGTCCAGCGAGGCGCCCGGCTACTACCTGGACTACGTCCGCATCGACGCGATGGGCGGGGCCCTGGAGTTCTCGCGCGTTCCTTTTATCGTGCTCGACATGGAGTCCCCCGAGGGCGGCTCGCTGGACGGCATCCTGGGCATGAACTTCTTCTGGAACCGCAACGTCGTCCTGGAGCCGACGACCAGCGGCGCGGGTTTCCTGCACGTTTCGGACCCTGTCCCGTACGCCTACATCGACCTCAACGATGACGGCCTCGTGGATGGAAAAGACTATGCGGTCTTCGCCGCCGCTTGGCGTACGACCCCAGCCGATCCGGCGTGGAACGCCCGCTGCGACCTCTTCCTCGATGAAGTCATCGACGCCCGCGACTTCGAAGCCTTCGTGGATTCCTGGCTGAACATGCACGACACGGCACCGCTGCCCGCGCTGCCGTGAGGCGGAAACGTGGGAATGATGGAATATGGGGGAAAGGGCACGGTTCGCCCATTCTTCCCTCATTCCACCACTCCCATATTTCAACATTCCATTCTCCTGCCGCCTCCCCGGTTTGACATGGCCGCCTCGCACTCCTATCATAGCGCCAGTTTCGACGATGCAATGGAGTGCTGAAGGACTCTTCATGAGATTCCTCCTTGACGTGGTCTATTTGCTGGCGGGGATCGCCGTCAGTCCGATTGTGCTCTATCGGATGCTCCGGCACGGGCGCTATCGCACCGGCTGGGGACAGCGGTTCGGCCGTGTCGAGCGCAAAGATCCCCAGAGAAAGTGCATTTGGCTGCACGCGGTCAGCATGGGTGAAGTCAACGCCGCGCAGACCCTCATCGCCGAGATCGAAAAGCAGCTTCCCGATTTCGAGATCGTGATCAGTACGACGACAGACACCGGCTTCGCCCGCGCTGAGAAACTCTTCGGCCAAAAGCGAAGCGTCTTCTACTTCCCCTTCGACTTGTCCTGGGTCGCGCGGAGAGCGTTCGACCGTCTCCGTCCCGCCGTCTGCTTGCTGATGGAGCTGGAGGTCTGGCCCAATTTCGTTTTCGCCGCCCACGAGAGGAAGATCCCCGTACTCGTCCTCAACGGCCGCATCAGCGACCGCAGCTTCTCGCGATACCGCAAGATCAAGGGCATCACGCGCACGTTCTTCGGCAAGCTCGATCTCGTCCTGGCGCAGACGCAGCAGTACGCCGACCGCTTTCGCGAGTTGGGGTGCCCGGCCGAGCGGGTACTCGTGACCAGTTCCCTGAAATATGACACGGCCCAGGTCGCCGACCGGGTCGAGGGCGGCGAGGCCCTTGCAGAACAGTTGAACCTCGCGGAAGCGCCACTCTGGGTCGCCGGCGGCACCGGCGATGACGAGGAGAAGATCATCCTTGACGTGTACAAGTCGCTCGCAGAGGACAGCCGCTTCGACGGCCTGCGTCTGGCCATCGTGCCGCGCAAACCCGAACGGTTCAATGAGGTCGCGGAGCTGATCGAGCGGATGGGATTCCCCCTCGTCCGTTACAGCCGGCTCAAAGGTGCCTGTCGTGGCGAGGGCGTCCCGCCCTTGCGTCACGAGGCCATCCTGGCCTCGTCTCCCAAGGACACAGCGGTGTTCCCCGCCGCAGAGGGTCGTGTTGAGGGACCTGAATCGACCGAGTCGCCGGAAGAACAAGGGCGAGACGCCCTCGCCACGAAAGACAAGGGCGAGACGCCCTCGCCACGAAGTGCCGTGATCCTCGGCGACACGATGGGCGATCTGCGTAAGTTCTACTCGCTGGCCACCGTGATCTTCGTCGGCCGCACGCTGGTCCCGATGGGCGGCTCGGACATGATGGAGGCCGCGGCCCTCGGCAAATGCACCATCTTCGGGCCGCACGCCTTCAACTTCCGCCAGACCGTCGAGGTCCTCCTGGAGGGCCAAGGCGCGATTCAGGTCACGGACGGAGACGACCTCCGGACAACGCTGGAAAAGTGCTTGTCCGACCCGGCCTACGCGCAGACAATAGCCCAAGCAGGACAAGCGGTGATCCGCCAAAACCAAGGAGCAACCGCGCGGACGATGGAAGTCCTGCGCAAAGTGCTCAAGACCCAGTAGCATGGGCATTCTGCCCATATGTCACAGGGCCATCTGGGCTCTGCCTTCACGGGCAAGATGCCCGTGCTACTTCAGTCGCGGGACATCCCCGCACTGGATGGGCGAACGTATGACGCAGACGAGCGGCATGCTTCAAATCGGTCGGCCGGGACGGACCCGGCGGTATGACGTGGACTGGCTGCGGGTCTTGGGCATGGTGGTGGTATTCCTGTTCCACAGCGCCCGCTTCTTCGACACAGAAGGCTGGCATGTCAAGAGTCCACACACCAGCGCGGCCGTCTCCTTCATCACTTTGACCGTCATCATTCAGTGGATGATGCCACTCTTCTTTCTCCTGTCAGGAATCGGGGCGTATCATGCGCTGAAACATCAGAGATGGCCGCAGTACCTCCTCTCACGGGTCAAGCGGCTCATGGTACCACTGGTGTTCGGGATCTTCATTATCATCGCGCCCTGGCAGGTCTACCTGGAGCGAGTCAGTCATAACCAGTATTCCGGCTCCTTCTGGCGGTGGTACCCCCATTACTTTGAGGGCTGGTTCGGCTTCGGCGGCAACTTCGCGTGGATGGGCGTCCACCTGTGGTATCTTGAGGCGCTGCTTGTCTTCTCGTTAGTCACGCTGCCGCTGCTGCTGCTGTTACAGTCCCGCGTGGGTGACCGCCTGGTAGCCGCCCTGTCCGGCGCCATGAGGATTCCGGGTTTGATCTTCCTGCCGGCGATTCCCATCTCGCTCATGGAGTTCCTCGCCAACTCGCCCGCGCTTCGGGAGAGCTTCGGCCGGCGGGACTTCGGTGGCTGGAGCCTCCTGCCGTACCTAGCCATCTTCAGCCTCGGTTTTCTGCTGGCGACGGAGGAAGAGATGGCCCACGCGGTGGAACGGCACCGCTTCGCCGGTCTCGTCGTGACTCTGGCGACCTTCTTCGGCGCCTACGCAGCGATGAAGCAGTACGGCCTGACGGAGAACAGCATGGGCATTTCCGTGCTGCGCGGCCTGCTCTGCTGGTCGGGACTGATCGCCATTTGCGGCTGCGCCAGTCGCCACCTGCGCTTCAGCAACGGCTTTCTGAAGTACGCCAACGAGGCCGTGCTGCCGTTCTACATCCTGCACCAGACGATCATCCTGACCGTCGGCTACTATGTCCTGCGGCTCGACACACGTCTGTGGATCGAGTACCTGATCATCACGACCATTTCGTTCATCGCCATCATGGCCCTGTACGAGTTGCTCATCCGAAGGATCAACCTCCTTCGTTTCCTCTTCGGCCTCAAACCCGTTGCGCGCCTGTCAATTGCTCGGGGTGACGCCGTAAGGCCTTTGGCTTGATGTAGGGTGGGGCTTGCCCCACCAAGATCCATACGGGCAGAAGAATCGGTGGGGCAAGCCCCACCCTACCCTCGCGTCTTCTCTCTTGACACTTCACACTGGAAACCTGAAACTTCTTCTATACTACGAACGGCCTGAACTATGATGGGAGAATCCAATGAACCGCAGAACCTTCCTCAAGACCGTGCCGGCCCTGGCCGCGCTGACTACCACATCATCCACCCTCGCCCAAGACAAAGCCCCAGCGGCTGCCCCCGCGCAGGAGCTCCAGCCAATCACGCTGCCCAAGCCCCAGACCGAGGGCGGCAAGTCCGTGCTGGCGGCCCTGCAGGAGCGCAGGACCAACCGCAGCATCCGTGCGGACAAGCTGCCGCCGCAGATGCTGTCGAACCTTCTCTGGGCCGCCTTCGGCGTCAATCGCGAGAAAGGAAACTTCGGCAAGGCGGGCCGGACCGCCGCCTCGGCCAGCAACTCGCAGGAGATCGACCTGTACATCGCCCTGCCCGAAGGCGTCTACCTCTACGAGGCAGTCCCCCACCGTCTGACACCCGTGGTCGCCGGGGACTTCCGCGCCCGGTCCGGCCGGGGCGCTGCCGCGACCGCCCCGGTCAATATCTTCTACGTGGTCGATCTCGCCCGCTACGTGCTCGAAGGCAACCCGGACCGACGGATCAACGATCCGGAGGTCCAGAAATCCTATTACTACTGTGCCGTGGGCCTGCTCGCCCAGAACGTCTACCTTTTCGCCGCCTCGCAAGGCTTGGCCGCCTGGTTCCACAACTGCGACAAGACCAACACCCCCAAGGAGTTCAAGCTCCGTTCCAACCAGCGCGTCCTCTTCGCTCAGACCGTGGGTTACCCAAGCTGACATTCTGGGTGGTGCGGGTTCGGAAGAACATAACCAGTGACCGTCGCGCAGGAAATTGGCCATGCTTTCCGGAATGCACGGATTTGCGAAGACGCAATTGAGCATGGACGAGGTGTTTCGCCTCGTGGAGGAGTGTGCTTACGAGTATGGCGCCTTGCGATTTGAGTTGTTCCAGGGCGATACCATGAAGACGCGAAAGACAAGACGCTGGGATAAAGCCAAAAAGTCGGTATTCGCAGGCACATTGTCCAGCATCACTGCCTTGTCTGCCCGGAATGAACGGAATGGTGTCGAAATCGACCTCAGCGGACACCCGAATTGCTATCTGCCCTACGAAATCCATGCAACAAAGGAGATCACTGAGAACGAAGTGTCCGATATGGAGCGATTCTTTGACTCCGTCGTGCTGCTGTCGAAATGCGACTATGCCTTTGCGGCTTTTCGTAAGATTTATGGAAATCACATGACTTACCGAATGGAATGTGTTACAAGCATCTTAGCAGGTGCTGGTCGGCCGGATGCGAGAGCGCTGCTTCTTGTGTCGTCTGTGAATCTCAAATGCCTGTATAAGGAGACCACATTGGGCAAAAACCACTACAGCCAGGGAAAACGAATGCGAGAAATCGCCAAGAAACAGAAACAAGAGGAAAAGAAGGAGCGCAAACTGGCCCGGCAGAATCCGCAGCCCGGCGAGAATGCGGCGGCGCCTGACGAGAACGCACCGCCGGCCGCAATGACGGCGCAAGGGTAGCCTTCGGGGGACCTGGGGGGTGTTGTCCTGAAATCACGGCGGCCAGCAAGGGTGGCGAGAGCCGGCGCCGAAGATCGGGACCAGTATGGTGCGCAGAGCCGTAGGGGCAACGCATGCGTCGCCCGTACAAATAGACGAAACGAGCCGCGCCACCATCAGATGGAAAGGTGGGCACGGCACACTCTAAGATCTACTTCACCAGATAGATGACAATCCCGGCCAGTGTGCAAATCGCGGCGCCGCAGACACTTACCGCTATCGCCAGCATCCAGGCGTAGCGTTTGTTGAGCTGGGTAACGACATATTTCAGGTGGCGGTCGCTGGCGGCGAAGGTCTTGCTCATCTGCACGAGGCCGTCGGTGTTCTTGGCCGAGTTGTGGTTGAGCCGCTCCAGCGTGTCCTTGAACTTGACAAAGCTATTCGCCAGTTGGACATCAGCATCGGCAGCCGCTTCCAACTGATGATTGATGACGGTCAGCGTATCCGTCTGCCGGGCCGTCTCGGCGGGGATTTTGCCCACCGCCTCAATGAACTGCTGGTCCTTGGCCGCCGTGGTGCGAAGCTGATCGAGAAGCTGGGTCGTCAGATGCTTCTGGTTCTCGACCGCCGACGGGAGACTTTCGAGCAACTGGGGCAATTGCCTGACCCGGCCCATAAGTTCCTGATGCTGCGTGAGCTGCTGATTGAGGTGATCGTTGATCTGCTCGAGTTGGCCGATCAGCCGGTTGAAGCCCTCCTGCAGTTTCTCCACCGATTCGCGCCGATCCAGTGTCGTAACGGAATTGACGACGACCGGTTCGTGCCGCGCCCGGACAGAACTGGCGCCCTCGAAATCCTCCTGCGGCTCCAGTGCCATGGCCAAAAGCCCATCGTCATTGAGTACCGGCTCACACTGTCCGGCGTGCTCATACCGGCGGGAACGCAGCCAATTGCCCGTTCCACTCAGAATCTGCCGTAGCGTCATCCTTCTGCATCCTTCCAAGAACACCCCGTCAGCGGGGCCGAACGTCCATCGTCCGGTATCATTACCATCGGACCGCAGGCGATTTTCCCTTGAGCCAAACCGCGCGCACGGTCGCGCGCGCACACCCAGGAAACATGGTTATCGGTCCCACCCCAGGGATTTACGACTGATGATTTATGATATATGATTGTGGCTCTCGCCCGTATGGAAGGTGGAGAAGTGAATAGTGAATTGCAGCGCCCTTGAGGAGAAATGCTAACGTGAAGCTCTTGACGTACCGACGTGATGACGCAGTCTCGTGTGGGATCCTGACCGACCGCGGCATTGTGGACATTCCGTCCTCTTGGAAAGGCCCGAATTCACCCCGGAGTATCAAAGAGGTCCTGGAGTCGGGTCAGCCCGGCCTGGGTCAATTGCGCCGGCTGGCCGAATCAAAGGCGAAGGCCATCCCGCTGGATTCCGTCCAGCTCCTGGCGCCGATCCCGCGACCGGGCAAAGTGCTGGCCTTAGCCGGCAACTACAGCGAGCACATCAAGGAGGCCTCCGTCCACCACGGCTACCAGCTCGGCCTGTCGGACTCGCCGCGACAGACGACCGTGCCCCGCCCCTTCCTGAAGCCCGCGACCTGCGTTCTGAACCCGGAGGAGACGATCCCCTGGCCCGTGTACAGCCGCGAGATCGATTACGAATTGGAGCTTGCGGTCGTCATCGGCGCGGCGGCCAAGTGTGTCAGCGCCGCCGACGCGCCCAACCACATTGCCGGCTACGCGGTTGTCAACGATGTCTCCGCTCGGAGCGTCACGTTCTCGAAGAATCGCCAGAAGCGGCCCTGGGACGAGTTCTACGATTGGCTCAACGGCAAATGGGCGGATGGCTTTTGCCCGATGGGACCGTACCTCGTCACATCGGACGAAGTTGCCGACGTGCAGAACCTCAAGATGGTGCTCAAGGTCAATGGCGAAGTCCGCCAGAACGCCAACACCTCGCAGATGATCTACGCGGTAGCGGACATCGTCTCGTTCCTGAGCCACATCATGACCCTGGAGCCCGGCGATATCATCTGCACTGGAACGCCCTCCGGCGTAGGCGTAGCAACAGGCAATTTCCTCAAAGCCGGCGACCGGATCGAGTGCACCATCGAGAGTCTCGGCAGCCTCACAAATGTGCTCGGCCCGCGCCCGGAGCAGTTCTATGAGCCGCTGGCGGCAACGTGAAGACTGGAACAGTGGGATACTGGAATAATGGGTAACCAGTAACCAATGTCCCCAACATTCCAATATTCCATCATTCCATTATTCCATTTTGACGGTGAGGTGCGATATGTCGAGCCAACTGGATCGTCGGGATTTCCTGAAGAAGTCACTGGCCGGCTCCGCCGCCGGAGCGGTGGCGTTGAGTCTCGAGGAGCAGACGCTCCTGGCGCAGTTGCGCAAGAAACCGGTGGCACCGGAGCCTGCTGGCTCAACCGGCGGCTTACCCACAGGCAAGATCGGCAATCTGACGATCACGCGGCTGATCGTCGGCGGCAACCTGACCAGCTTCAACGCTCACAGCCGGGACCTGGTCTACGTGTCTGCGCTGCTGCGACAGTACTTCACCGCTGAGAAGATCTTCGAAACGTGGGAACTGTGCGAGGAGTGCGGCATCAATACGGCCGTCCTGCGCCTGGACGACCACGTGATCAACCTGCTCACCCGGTACCGGAACGAGCGCGGCGGCAAGCTCCAGTGGATCGTGCAAATCAAGCCGGGAAAGCGCGACTTGGAAGCCTTCAAGACGGATGTCAAGAGGGCCGTGGACAATGGCGCCGTCGGCGCGTACGTCCAGGGCAACGTCAGCGACGTCCTCGTGAGGGATGGACAAATCGGCTTGCTGGGCGAGGTGCTCCAGTGCATCAAAGACGCGAGGGTCGTCGCGGGCATTGGGGCGCACGCCCTGGAAGTACCGGTCGCCTGTGAGAAGGCGGGCCTCAAACCCGATTTCTACCTGAAGACCCTGCACAGTGCCAACTACTGGTCCTTCAATCCCCGCGGTGAGAAATGGGAGCCCTTCCACGTCGGCGGCAAGCTGGACAACGACAATGTCTGGTGCACCCAGCCGCAGGAGACGGTCGATTTCATGCGGAACGTCACGATTCCCTGGATCGCGTTCAAAGTGCTCGCCGCCGGAGCGATCCGACCCCACGCCGGCTTCCAATACGCCTTTGAGAACGGCGCCGACTTCATCTGCGCCGGCATGTTCGACTTCCAGGTCCGCGAGGACGTCCTCATCGCCCGCAAGATCCTCAGCACCGACATCAAACGCCAGCGCCCCTGGCGAGCATAAGAGCCTCTAACCCGCATATTTCATCGAATTTTGGTGGTTTTTAGTAGACAAATGGCCTAACCATCGGTAGGGTAAGGACTTGCAACGCTTCCAACCCTCAGACAGAAAGGCCATTTCTATGACAGACTGTACCACCGAACCGCTGCTG
>CAYHAJ010000467.1:0-14205 GCA_964354535.1 uncultured Pirellulales bacterium | reverse complement strand
GGTAGTGGCACATGGGGAGAAGTGGTGCCGCCCGCAGCCGGTTAGCAAAAAGACTGCCCCCATCGTAGCGGAGAGTGGGCCAAGCGTGTTCGAGCAGCGGTTCTGGCTTTTCGCCGGCGGCGTTGTTCTCCTGTGGGTCTTGCTCCGCGGGGGGGGAAACCGGGGTCGGGGAAACCGGGGTCGCGTCTTCATATATCATTTAACGGTCCGCCGGGGGCGGTGACCGTTCGTCCTTTTTTGCGAGCGTCGTTCGTTTGTTGCGGCTATCCTGCACGGGTCCTCCGCCGGGGGAGAACCTGGGTTCCCGCCCCCGGTCAGGCCGGGGGCAGGCTCTGCGCGGGAATGACAAAGGAGGAATCGGCGTTGATCGACGGATGAAGAACAGTTGTCAGTAGGCAGTAGTCGGTTCCCAGACAATTCTCAGTTTGGAAATCCGTATCCATCCGCGGAATCCGGGTCTGAGATTACTCGTCTCCGTGTCCGCCGTGGGGAGAGTCACAGCCCCAGGAATTGGATGGCCAAGCCGCAGAGCAGGATCGTGGCGCCCGCCAGGGCGTGGCTGTAGCGCTGGACCTTGCGCATGGGGAGAAAGTCCACGCCGGCCCGGCCCAACAGGACGGTGCCGAGCATGGTGGCTGTGGTGACCAGGCCGAAGACGGCTGTTACCGCGATCAGGCCGAAGAGGCTGCCCTTGGCGGCGGGATACATCAGGATCGGAATCAGCGGCTCGCAGGGCCCGAAGACGAAGATCGTAAAGAGAATCCAGGGCGTGAGGCTCTTGATCGACTCGACGTCGTGGACGTGCGTGTGCTCGCCGAAGTGCGTGTGGGCATGAAGGTGATCCTGCTCATTGCCGGTCACGTGCGGATGGTGGTGCTGGTGCGGATGGCTGCGATAGATGTGGCGGAGCCCCCAGATCAGGTAGGCCAGGCCGAAGGCGATGAACAGCCACGCCGCAATGCGGCCGCGGAGGGATTCGACGCCCGTCAGACTCTCGACCGCCAGGCCCAGCGACACGCCGACAAAGCCCAGCACGACCGAACTGCCGATGTGGCCCAGGGCGCACAGCATGGTGATGATGCCCGTCTTCGCCGTGGACCACTTGCGTGCCCAGGACATCACGATAAACGGCACGTAGTGATCGGGTCCCAGCAACGTATGAATGAAACCGATGGTACCGGCGGCGAGCAGGAGTGTATTGATTTCCGAGGTCACAGTTTTGCCACTTTCCGAGCCAATGAGCCAGTCAGAATCCTCGATGCGGGGCTCCCCCATGCAACACCGCGCATGGGAGGACCCAAACCCATCCATCCGTACGACGGGCCGGTGCGGACAGTTGACAGAAAGGCACCGTACCCGTATTAAGACGTTGACAAGGAATTTTGGCAAGCACTTTTTAAGGAGTCACGATGGCGGCACAAGGAGCCTTTACGGTCAGCCTGAACGATAGGCCTGAGTACCAGAGGATCCTGGAGGGCAAACCGCAGACCTTCGGGATGCGCTCCGGGCGGGTACACCTGGAGCCGGGAAAGGCGTGCGGGCAGCACAGCACCAAGAACCAGGAGGAGCTGCTCGTCTTCCTGGCGGGCGCGGGAGAACTCCTGATCGGCGAGGGCAGCCGCCATGCGGTTGGCGTAGGAAAGGTGGCCTACATCCCCCCTGAGACGCTCCACGACGTTCGCAATACCGGCCAGGAGCCCTTGATCTACGTCTACTGCGTCGCGCCGGCCGGCGGGTAGCACATCGTACGCTGACCGCCCCGGGGTAATGGAAGGCATCCACGTGTTATCGTCCGGCGGTTGCGCGGCCCGTTTGTTTGTAGGGGCGAATGATGATTCGCCCCTGCCGAGGAACATCCGCCCCACCGTAAATCGTCATCGGAGCAGCACTTAGAGCGAACAGGCCGCCTGGACGACGAAAAACCGCGGATTCCGGCGGAAAACCCTTGCCCAAAGGGGTGGCTGCCGGTAAGATGATTGTAGGTCATTCGCTCTTCTCTTCTTATATCTTGGTTCTTGTTTTTGAGGCAGCTTGTATAGATCATATCCTTGCTCTATATCTGGTCATGTAAAAGCTGTCTCACAAGAGCCGAAGTCCAAAGCTTCGGCTCTTTTTGTACACCTCACGGAACGTAGTGCATTAGCTGTCTCCCTCTGCGGGTCGAACCGGGAGCCGTATGAATCGGTTGCGGTTGCGCAACTCGTCTCGGTGGCGTGCTGCGTCCCGCGGCAGAAGCGACGCCCGGCGCAACCATCTGGCGAAACGAGCCGCGCCACTGCGGTACGACAACACGTCTGACGCCCGCCGGACTGGAGGAATCGGAGTAGTCGTCGAAGACCAAAGATCACAAGGCCGATAAAAGGCTTGCCTGCACCGGGCCGCGGCGGGTAGAATAATGGTGGCCTGATATGAGGCATGACGACCATGGGTATCGCTCTCACATCTCGGTACGACCGGTCCTTTGCCCATCGTGGGAAGTCCCGCTGTTGCCACATTCCGCTACCGATCTGCTGCAAAGGGGACAGATCATGCGCAAACACAAAGGCTTCACCCTGATTGAACTGCTGGTGGTCATCGCCATCATCGCGCTGTTGATGTCGATCCTGATGCCCGCCCTGTCGCGGGCCCGAACCCAGGCGCGAACCGTGGCCTGCCGGTCCCTGCTCAAGCAGTGGGGCCCGATCTGGTTCATGTACTGCAATGACAACAATGGCTACTTCAGCAACGGCGACCTGAAGAACATCGGCTGGACCCGCGGCGAATGGGTGATCGTGCTGCGGTCCGCCTACGAGACGAAATCGGAGATTCTCCGCTGCCCGATGGCGGTGAAACGGCTTCCCAGCGGCGCCAACAATGGCGGACCGTTCCACACCTATAAGATGGGAGATACCGGCGGCGAGGAAGCCAGCTTCGGGCAGAACAACTGGCTCTTCAATCCGCCGGCCGGCGTCGCGAAAATCCAGGGCCGTCCCTCCGAGTGGCACTGGCGTAGCATGAATGTCCGGCAGGCAGCGGAGATCCCGGTCTTCGCCGACACGATGTGGCGTGGCGGCGGGCCCTACGACAAGGGGGCCAAAGGCGATCCGCCGCTGTATAACGGCCAATGGGTCGATGCGGCCGCCGAGATGAAGCACTTCGCCATCGACCGGCACAACGGTTTCATCAATCATCTCTTCCTCGATTGGTCCGTGCGCCAGGTGGGCCTCAAGGAACTGTGGACCCTGCGGTGGAGCAAAGGGTTCGATGTGCGCGGCCCCTGGACCAAGGCCGGCGGCGCGACCACGGCCGACTGGCCCGACTGGATGAGAAAGTTCAAAGACTACTAACGGATCAAGAAACGACGCCAAACAAGGAAGGGCCGGCCGCTCGCGAGAGCGGCCGGCCCTTGTCTGTCTGTCTTGCACATCTCACGGCTTGACGACGCGGTTGTAGATCTGGACGTCGTCAATCAGGCCGGACCAGAATGTGCCTGGAGTCATACTCTTTCCACAGCCAAGGTTAACGCCGCCGAAATATCCCGCCGTGCCGGATTGGGTATCCTCGGCCACCAGAACGTCATCCACGTACAGATTTCTCGTCGCACCATCCACGGTAAGGCCCACACGGTGCCAATCGCCATCGGTGATCACCGTCTGTGAGCATAGGGCAGAGCTGGAGCGAGCGCCACTCGGCGCTTCCGTCATCACGCAGCCGGCGATCCGTTCTGCCAACGGCACGTTCATCTTGGCGGCCTGAGAGACAAGCGCCCGACCAGGGGTGCCGCCTTTGACCCGGCCGTGAACACTGCAGGGGCGATCCGATGGGTTGAGGACATAGCCCGCGATGATGAAGGTCATCCCGTCGAATTCCAGGGGTCCCGTCCACCGCGCCGCCGGCGGGCTGCCCTGCCGCCAGGCCAAGCACGGTGCGGCGCGGTGGTTGAGGTGAAGCCAGCCCTGTCAAGGTGGTAGTTCGTCGTTCCAACTTATGAACACTCTTGAGCTTGTGACAGCCTGTCGCTTCCGCGTCCTCCAAACGCTGGGGGGCCGCGAACGAGGTCGCGGCCCCCGAGAGAGGCAGTCCACTGCGTCACACCGCCACGGCCGACTTGACAGGTCCGGGGGCCGAAGCGCAGGCGCGGGCGGATGGGCCGGCATCGGTCAGATGCGTTTCAGGTGGCCTGTGCCTGGCCAAACCACCAGCGGTTGCCTGGCCGGATCGGGAAGGCCGTCGCCATCGGCGTCCGCAGCGGCACTGTAGAGAGAGAACGTGCTTCGGCTTTCCATCGCGTCCGGCGCGGTAAACGTGGCGGTGACTTCGAGAACTGCAATGCCCAGGATGGTGGGTTTGGGCTTGTCGTCCCCCCAAAAGTAAACGACCCCTCTGAGCTGGCCCGTGTCGGGCCCGGTCATGACATACGTGAAGAACCCGGGCGACATAGAAGTCGCCTGCGGCAGCCGGCCGCCAACGGTAGGGTCCCAGTTGATCTGCGTCCAGAAACCTGAGCCCGTGCCGGTCCTCGGATCCGGGGGACTGAGGGTGATGATGCTGACGCCGTCGGACTTGATGTCCGTCCACGCCCCCGCCGGCGAGTACACCTGGCAGGGCGCCGGCGGCCAGGCGTCGGCGCCGAAGACCGCCCAGCCGGTGGGCAATATCAAGGCCAAAGCAGCGATAGCCGACACGACAAGAGTTTTCTTGTTTACGTTCATAGCGTTACCTCCGTTTCAAAGTGGTTGATGGGAACGAGCGGGATCACCCCACCCGTGGTTGTCCGTACCCGCGCCTATTCTGAGGCCGGTTTCACGGCCCGATTGTACCTCCGCAATCAACAGGCATCGGATTGTTACTTGACTCTTCCTTTCTCGTTCTGCTTTCTGATCCGTCGTCCCAGTTCGAGCTCGATTGGCCAACGTCTGACGTTTGGCGTACCTGTGGTAGAACGTTCTATAAGCTACTCCCGCAACGAACTCGCGCCGCTGCGCGGCCGTCGATGGATTTCTGCAAGAATTGTCAGCGGGATCTCCGGGCAATACGACCGGCAGCGCACGTGTGCGTATCGGATCATCCCGGCCCGGCACAGTATGACGAACCTCGTGATCGGCATCTTACCCGTTGACATCGCCCCTCCAGGCGGCTACGCTTTCCCAGGATCGAGCGTTGGGCTGTGCATGCCTGCGGGCCTCGGGAATCGGAATTATGGGCGGACGTGACTACACAGATCTGGGGGGTACGGAGTATGCCTTCCTTACCACCCATTGGTCGCTCATCGACGGGATCCAATCTACGAAGGACCCGAACAGAGCTCTGATCGAGCGTCTGCTGACACGATACTGGAAACCTGTCTATTGCTACCTGCGGCGCCGGCTTCACCGCCTTCGCGGGCCTGGTCGAGTTCCTGTGACCACTGCGGCAAAGGAGAAAGGGCCGGCGGTTGAGAACACCGCCGACCCTTGGACGACTCGGCAGGGAGTGATTCGTGCTACGGCTTGACGGCGCGGGTGTAGAGGCGGACGTCGTCGATCAGGCCGGACCAGAAGGTGCCCGGAGTCCTACTTTTTCCGCAGCCAAGATGAAGAGCGCCGAAATATCCCGCCACGCCGGGCTGGGTATCCTCGGCCACCAGAACGTCATCCACGTAAAGACTTCTCGTCGCACCATCCAGGGTAAGACCCACACGGTGCCAATTGCCATCGGTGATCACCGTCTGTGAACATAGGGCAGAGCTGGAGCGACCGCCGCTCTGTGCTTCCGTCATCAAGCAGCCCGTGATCGGTTCTGCCAACAGCAAGTCCATCCTCGCGGCCAGAGAGACGAGCACCTGGCCGGGGGTGCCGCCTTTGACCCAGGCAAGGACGCTCCACGGGCCATTGTAGGCGGGAAGTCCGGTGGAGGGCGCGGCGGCATAATCGTCTACCCCATCCAACCGCAGTGCGCCGCCTATCCGACCGCCGTCAGGGTCCCAAGCGGGGCTTCCGAGCAGCGCCGCATCACTCAAACCGGTACTGTCAGAGGCGACCGTGCCCTGTGCCTCGTCCAAGGCCCAATGGTCCCAGAGAGTCACCTCGCTCACGTCCCGCTGCCAGTAGTCCATCAGGATTTCCAGGTCGTCCCTATCCACAGTCCCATTCGCGGAGAGGTCCACGGATGGTTCCTTTTGACCCCAGAACCGGATCATCGTGAGCAGATCCTGAAGGTCTACCTTCCCATCGCCGTTGAAATCGACAATCGGCACATCCAGCGACTCCACCTTCACCCAGCGGAAGATGGTCTGGCCTCCCCGAGACCCCTCGTAAGTACTAACAACGCCGAACGGCGCCACACTGTCAACCAGAGAGATCTGGGGCTCTTCGGGCCTGGGCTCGTCGGCGGGCCAGCACCAGGCCTTGAGCTGATCGCCGACGGCATCCACACGGATGAACAGCTCCGTCTCGTCGATATTGAAGGGAAGAGTCGCGCTCTTCAGAATCCAGCGATCCCTGTGGCCGAACAAGAACCGGTTGGGCGGTCTGACCTCGATCCAATAGCCACCAGTCGGTCCGTCCAGCCATCGGCAAGAAAGTCCCGATTGATACTGACCGTTGGTGTGGTCCGAGATCCTCTTGATCTGTACGCTGATGGATAGATCGCGGTAAATGTAAGCGTTGCCGTCCAGGTCCGCCGGCAATGCTCCGGCCGTGCCGCCCCCAGTGTCCACAACAGGAATCCAGTTCACCGGGGAGCCATCCGTGGTGTTGCCATCGCTGAAATCTTCGAAGAAGCTGGGGCCCCATCGCCCGCCTTGGGCTTGGAGATTGCCAGACAGCAGGGCCAAGAGCAGGGCAGTGCACGATACGTATCTGGTTGTTCGCTGAGTCTTCATTTCCTTTCTCCTTTCCGATCCGTTGTCGTAGTTCAACCTCGAGTGACCAACGTCTGACATTTGGCGTACCTGTGGTAGAACGTTCTATAAGCTACTCCCGCAAGTAGCCCGCACCGCTGCGCGGACGACGACGGATTTCTCCAAAAATTGTCCGCGGGGTATCCCGGCAATACGATCGGCAACACAAGTCTACGGATCATCCCGGCCCTGCAAAGTATGACGAACGTCGCGATCGGCATCTTACCGGTTGACATGACCTCTCTGGGTGGCTACAGTCTTCCATAATGGAGCGTTGGGCTTCACGTGGCTGTGGGCCTCGGGAACCAGGGTTATGAGCGGACGTGATTACACGGATCTGGGGGGGACGGGGTATGCATTCCTTACCACCCATTGGTCGCTCATCGACGGGATCCAATCTACGAAGGACCCGAACAGAGCCCTGATTGAGCGCCTGCTGACACGATACTGGAAACCTGTCTATTGCTACCTGCGGCGCCGGGGGTACGGCAATGAAGATGCCAAAGACCTGACACAGGGGTTCTTTCACACCGTGGTGCTCAAGCGGGATCTGATCGGGCGGGCGGACCCCAGCAAAGGTCGTTTCCGAGCGTTTCTTCTCCATGCCCTGGATCAGTATCTGATCAACGAGAAGAGCAAACAGACAGCCCGGAAACGGCGTCCCACAGGCCATCTGGTCCCTCTGGATATGGAGGAGCCGCCGATGTTGCCCGCGACGATCTCCGAGTCCACGCCGGAAGACTCCTACAACTACGCGTGGCTGTCCGAGCTGCTGGAGCAGGTCCTGTCGGAGGTCGAGAGCCAGTGCCATGAAGACGGCCTGGATGTCCACTGGAAGGTCTTCCAGGACAGGATCGTCCGTCCGACGTTGGAGGACTCGACGCCGCCGTCTCTGGGTGAGCTCTGCCAGCGGTACGGGATCGAGGATGAAAAGAAGGCGTCGAATATGACGATCACGGTGAAGCGGCGTTTCCAGACGCTGCTGCGAAAGCACGTGCGCACTACGGTCGCGACGGAAAGCGAGGTCGAAGAGGAACTGCAGGAAATCTTGCAGTATCTGCGGTAGAAGCGCGCAGCCGCGGGGACCGAACGCGGGACATATAGAATAGGAGTGGGCCGCAGGAGGGAGGGCAACCGGTACGCTGGTTGCCTTCCCGGCGCGATCGAGAGGATACACGAAGAACGTGTGAATTGGGATCGGTGAATCATGGCGGGCAATTCCCTATTCGGTACGGACCCCAAGCGGCTCCAGAAGCTCGCCGCTCTCGGCTTGGAGGGCCCGGAAGGTCAAAACGACCGCGATCCCGCCAGCACCGTGTCCGATGGCCCGTTTGTGGAAAGACCGGGCGATTGGGTCGGACCCTATAAGCTGCTGAGCGTTCTGGGCGAAGGGGGGATGGGGATCGTCTACCTGGCCGAACAGCAAAGACCGATTCGACGCCAGGTAGCGCTCAAGCTGGTCAAGCCGGGCATGGATTCCAAGAGGGTCATCGCTCGATTCGAAGTGGAACAGCAGGCGCTGGCCCTGATGGATCACCCGCACGTCGCGCATGTGCACGATGCCGGCTTGACTGCCAGCGGTCGTCCGTACTTCGTCATGGAATATGTCGAAGGAATCCCCATCACGGAGCATTGCGACCGGCACAAGCTGACCGTCGAAGAACGGCTGCGACTGTTTCTTCACGTGTGCGAAGGAATCCAGCATGCGCACAGCAAGGGGATTATCCATCGGGACCTGAAGCCCTCCAATATCCTGGTCTGCAAGAGCGACAACGACGCCATGCTGAAGATCATCGACTTCGGCATCGCGAAGGCGTTGAGCCAGCCTTTGACGGAGCGGACGCTTTATACCGAGCAGGGCCAGTTCGTAGGCACGCCGGAATATATGAGCCCCGAGCAGGCGGAGCTGACCGCCCAGGGCGTCGATATACGGACCGATATCTATTCGCTGGGTGTGGTCCTGTATGAGCTGCTGGCCGGCGTGCTCCCGTTCGACGCGGAGACGCTGCGGCAGGGAGGGGCCGAGCACATCCGGCAGGTCATTCGCGAAGAGGATCCGAGAACACCCAGCACCCGCGTGAGCACGGTTTCCGGAGAACAGTCCAGGAGACTCGCACGGCTCCGGCGGACGGACATCCGAACGCTCGGGCGGAAATTGCATGGGGACCTGGATTGGATCACGCTCAAGGCCATGGAGAAGGAACCGAACCGGCGCTATGAGACGGCCCACGCGTTCGCGGAGGATATCCGGCGCCACCTGAACCATGAGCCGGTCCTGGCCGGGCCGCCCAGCCGCATCTACCGCCTGAGGAAGTTCCTGCGCAGGAACCGCACGGCGGCCCTTGCCTGCTTGGCGGCCGGGATCCTGATTGCCGCTATGGTCGGCGTTTCTGTGATGTACGTTCGAGGACTGAAACGCTCCCGCGAGGTTCAGGCCCTGGAACACAGAAATGTCCTGTCGAGCGCCATGGAATTGCGTTCCCGGGGACAGTTCCAGGAGGCGATGGACAAGGTCGCAGGCATCCTCGCCAGTAAACACGTCGGCCCTGAAGCGCATCTGCTGCATGCCCGGCTCAACATGGAACTGGAAGGTCCCGCCGACGCGGTGAAGGAACTCCAGCCCCTGCTGTCGGAACGAGATGAGGTGGCCTGTCAGGCCCATTTTCTGCTGGCCAGGATTTATCTGGAGAGCGCCGCAGGTGACGCGGCCACCGCCCGGCAATACCAGCAGAAGGCAAAAGAGCATCAGCAAGCAGGCGAGAAACTGTTTTCCGAATCCGCGGAGGCCTGCTTCAACCGTTCCATGATGGCCGGCACGGTGAACAAGACCCTGGAATGGCTCAACAGGGCCCTGGAACTTGATCCGGGCCATTATGACTCTCTAAAAGCGCGAGCTGTGGCGTATTATGCACTGAAAGACTACGACCGGATGGATACGGATGCCTCCATGATGATCGGCAACAGGCCCAATGATTCGCAGGGTTATGCACTGCGGGCAATGGCGCGGCGGGAAAAGGCAATAAGAAAGGATGAAAAGGAACTTCTGAAAGAGGCGATCAGGGACCACGACAAGGCGATCCAACTTGCCGGCGACGACGCGGAGTTGTACGACCAGCGCCGCCGGACCCACTTGCAGAGGGCCAATTTCGAATCGGCCCTTGCAGACGCCCGAGCCTGTGTGCGGCTTCAACCGGACCAGGGCATCTATCACTTTCATGTGTTTGGTGCCCTGGTTGCCCTCGGCCGATACGAGGAAGCGACGGCCGAACGCCAGAGGACCATTGAATCGGGCCTGCTGGAAAGAGAATGGGGATTCGATGGGGCGGCTGCCAAATATGTCTCTGACAGCCTGGATGCCGGTCTTCCATGGCATCCATTGCAGAGCGTACCGGACGGTCCCGCCTTCCTGGCCATGAACGAGTCAACTGAGATTCACCGACAATTGGCCCAAAAGGCCAGGCGCGTCGTGCCAAATGGCTTTCACCCTACCTGGTCCCCGGATGGAACCGAGTTGGCCTACAGCAGTGGCGCATGGGGCCTTAGCGGCATCGAGATTCTTCACCTGGCATCCGGCAAGACCCGCCTGTTGACGGTGCCCGGGAGTAATCCGGCCTGGTCTCCGGACGGACGCTTCATTGCCTTCACTCGCACTCGAAAGCGACTGCCCCTTGCCGATCTGGCCGCCACACATAAAGGTGAAGGCGAACCTTATGAGCAACTGGAGGTCTGGCTTATTCGGGCCGACGGCTCCGAGGATCCTCGGTTTCTGGCCCAGGGAGCGTGGTCTTCGTGGAGCAGTGACCCCGGCCGTGTCTTTTACAAATCGCTCCAGGATGGGAACCTCTGCTCGATTTCAATCCAGGGAGGCGAACCTGTGCCGATCATTCGGTGTCCAGGCTCTCATCCTGCCGTATCACCGGATGAAAGACACGTCGCCTGTGGGCGTCCAAACGGGCTACTTCTAATCCTGGATCTGACGACCGGGTCAGTCGTTGCAGAGATGGCAACTGCCGCGTCGGGGGCGATTTATGTGGATTGGTCCCCCAACGGCCAGGAACTGACCGTGGGAGGAGATCTCGATTCTGATGGTTTTTGGATCTACGAGCTCGACCCAGCCATGCAGGTCACACAGGCCTCTCGGGTCCTGAGGGGGGCATTTGGATGGAGTAGTTGGTCCCGTCCTCGCATGGGACGCTTGGCCATCGAAAGAGTGTACAATCGCCGTTATCGCGACATCTGGGTGGCCGACCTCGACCCCGGCCTGTCCGCGGCCAAGTCACTCGGTCCGGGCCGAACTCTGGAGGAACACTACCGGGACTTGATCGGCTTGTACACGCGGAGAATCGAAATTGATCCTGAAAATGCAGAGTACTATTTTTCCCTCGCCGGAGTCTACCGTGACACCGGGGACGAGGAGAAGGTCCTGGAGAGCCTATCTAGACTGAACGCGTCTGCGCAGGACTCATCAAGAGTAGCAGCGGCATACCGCGGTTTCGGAGCCCGCCTGGTTCTTGAGGACCCGAAGTCTGCGATGGAGTTGTTTCGCAGGGCTCACGAACTGCAACCTGGAAACTGGTTTTGGCTCTGGGGGCTGGGTGGCGCACACTTCCTTACAGGTCAGGTGGATGAGGCAATCGCCCGATTTACCGAATCGACGAATCTGCCCGGCGGAGGGAACAGCATCAATTTCTTCTCCCTGTCAGTCTGTCATTCGCAGCGGGGCAACCAGGAGGAGGCCGCACGCTGGTACAAAAAGGCTGTTGAACAAATGCCGGCGGACAGGAGCAGCATGGATGTCACTCTCCAAGGGGTGCTCGACTCGGTACACTCTCAGGCCTCGACACTATTGGGGATTGGGAGCGAAGAGAAATGAGTAAGGCCTCAAACAAGCAGTCCATCCGTGCTGGAACCAAACGATCGAGCCCAATATCCACCGAAGCCTGGATATCGAACGTCCTTGTCACGGGCAATGTCACCCAGGGCCTCGTCGAAAGCCCAATGCACCAGAAGCAGCCCTGGATTCGGCTGGCCGCAACCAAAGCAGCCAGCCCATCCGGATCAACGCCACACAGGTGACTCCATTGATGATATTCCACACCACCATCGGTACCGGGAAAAGGGACAATACGACGAAAGAAACAGCCGCAAGGATGAGAACAATGCCGGCCCACCGTGGGAATACATCTACCCGGAGGGCAGCGATGCCAAAGACAATGAATCCTACGGCAGTCAGTACACCCGCCATCCAGAAGATAATCTTCTGTATATCCCCGCCCCCGATGATTGCCATCTCCGTTTTGGCTTTCAGCACCACCTCAAGCATGGTAATACCCGACCAAAGGATGAATGCCCCAGCAAGGCAGACGGCTCCGACCAGGCTCATCCAGCCTCCTTTGGACGCCTGAGCCGCATGGAATCCCAGCACCCCAAAAGGTAATATCACAAAGGCGATAAGGGTCAGACTCAACTGCACAGGCGAAAAGCCGCCCCTCACGATTTCCATGATCTCGGTCAGCATCCATATGCCGGCAGCGAGGATGGCGGCCAACCCACCCAGGCGTATCTCCGTTGACATCGTTTTTGCTCCCTTTATGTTCGATCTATTCACCTCATAGTCGTGGCGCCACAAGCGGAAAGGGCTGGCAACAACGCACGTTACCAGCCCTCGTCTGTTCGCCAGGCAAATCTTACGGCTGGACCGCGCGGTTGTAGAGGCGGACGTCGTCGATCAGGCCGGTCCAGAAGGTGCCGGGGGCCAGCGTGCTGCCGGCCCCGATCTGCAGACCGCCGGCCGAGGGCGCCAGAGCGGTCTGGCGGTCTCGGGCGACCTCCACGCCATCGAGGTAGAGAATCCGATCCCTGCCGTCCCAGACCAAGCCCACACGGTGCCAGGCGCCGTCCGTAATTATGGTGGGGGAGAACAGCGGTGCGCCCCGTGCCCCCTTCACTTCCGTCATCAGCGCGCCTTGAAGGCTGGTAGTCTTCACTATCTCCTGCAAGTCGGCCGCCTTCAGCCAGCAGGCCCCCTTCGTTTGCGCGAGGATCACCTGGCCCGGGCCGCCGCCTTTGACCCAGGCGAACGCACTGAACGGCCCCGCCGCGGGATTGCAGACGAAGGGCGTCATGACGGAACATGGACTCCCATCCAACAACAGGGCCCCACCGATTTGACCGCCAGTCGGCTGCCAGAGCGGATTGCCGATCAGCGTGGCGTCGTGGGTTCCGGTGCTGTCGGCGGCCACGAGTCCTTCCGTTTCGTCCAAGGCCCAGTGGGCCATAAGGGTGGGATCGTTCACGTCCTGCTGCCAGTAGCCCATCAGGACTTCCAGATCCTTGTCATCGATGGTGCCGTCACGAACGAGGTCTACCGACGGCTCATTCTGCCCCCAGCATCCGATCATTTTCAGAAGGTCTTGGAGATTCACCGTTCCATCGCCGTTGAAATCCACAATCGGCACCTCCAGCGACTCCACCTTCACCCAGCGGTAGATGGCCTCGCCTCCCCGAGGCGAATAGTAGAATCCCACGGTGCCCTCAGGCGCCACGTTGTCCACAAGGGAGATCTGCGGCTGCCCGGGCATGGGCTCGTCGGCCGGCCAGCACCAGGCCTTGAGCTGATCGCCGACGGCATCCACACGGATGATCAGCTCCCTCTCGTCGACATTGAATGGAAGAGTCGCGCTCTTCAGAATCCAGCGATTCCGGTGGCCGAACAAGAACCGGTTGGGCGGTCGGACCTCGATCCAATAGCCACCGGTTGGCCCGTCAAGCCATCGGCAGACAAATCCTGATACCCACTGATTGTTGGTGTAGTCCGAGACCCTCTTGATCTGTACACTGATGGATACATCGCGGTAGATGTAGTATGCGCCATCCAGGTCCGCCGCCGTATATCCCTCCGTTCCGCCCGCGGTGTCCTCACCAAAAATCCAGTTCACCGGGGAGCCATCCGTCATGTTCCCGTCGCTGAAATCGTCGAAGAAGCTGGGACCGGTTGGTTGGCCTTGGAGATTGCCACATAGCAGGGCCATGAGCAGGGCAACGCACGATCCATATCTGGTTGTTCGCCAAGTCTTCATTTCCTTTCTCCTTTCTGACCCGTTGTCAGAGTTTAACCTTGACTTCGCAAGTCAACTTCAGTGTGCTGCAGCATTGGAGGTCTCCGTACTCTCATGACCTTTCGTCGATCCAGGCCTTCACCATCAAATACAGCAAGGAATTCGAATTTTGCACCGCCGCAGGTTCTTCGCGGTTTTTTTTCTGCCGTAGGAGGACCAGCGGGGCGATGGCCCATGACCCAATGGCGAGACAGCCGTGGAAGGCTGTCCCGCCGCTGGGTGGTCTCG
>CAYHAJ010000466.1:0-1740 GCA_964354535.1 uncultured Pirellulales bacterium | reverse complement strand
CAGGGTAACACTTTTCGCCGGCCGAAGCCCTTCCGGAGAGAGCGTAAACTATTGTGGCAAAAGACTTTACAGTAATCACGGCCTTGGTTGTGAGTCGAGCGAGTGTTACCCTGGCCCCAACAGTATTGAACCAGGCCAATTTCACCCGGGTTCCAGGTGGGCCAAGTCCCTTGGGCCACCGAGGTTATGGCGGATTCGGCTCCCGAAGGACTTGCTGAAAACAAAGCCAATTTGCGGGAGCGAGGGACGGATGAGACGGTCGTCGGCTGTGCCGGGGAGTCAGCCATACCGCCCTCTTGCCGCGTGGACACCGGTGTTTGACAAGCGCGGCGGGATATGGTCTAATCCCGCGAACTCGTTGGATGCCCAGTAACCTCCACACCTGTCGTGCCGCTAACACGCCGGGGGAGGATTATATACAGGAGAAAGCCCAATGCCCAAACGTTCGGACATCAAGAAGATCATGATCATCGGTTCCGGCCCGATCATCATCGGCCAGGCGTGCGAATTCGACTATTCTGGCTCGCAGGCGTGCAAGGCGCTGCGGAAGCTCGGCTACCAGATCGTGCTGGTCAACTCCAATCCCGCCACCATCATGACGGACCCGGGGATGGCCGATGCCACGTACATCGAGCCCCTAACGTTGGCGGCCGTGACCGAGATCATCAAGGTCGAGCGTCCGGACGCCCTGCTGCCCAACCTGGGCGGCCAGACGGGGCTGAACCTGGCGTCGGAGCTGGCCTCCGCGGGCGTGCTCGAGAAATACGGCGTCAAGGTCATCGGCGTCAACGTCGACGCCATCAAGCGCGGCGAGGACCGCCAGGAATTCAAGAACACGATGCAGAGCCTGGGGATCGACATGCCCCGCAGTGAGATCGCCTACAGCGTGGAAGAGGCGGAGAAGATTGCGGAAAGGATCGGCTACCCGGCCATCATTCGGCCCGCCTATACCATGGGCGGCACCGGAGGCGGCGCGGTTTTCAATATCGAGGAGTTGCGGACCATCGCCAGCCGGGGACTGTCCGCGAGTCTCGTGGGGCAGATCCTGGTCGAAGAATCGGTGCTCGGCTGGGAGGAGCTGGAGCTGGAGGTCGTGCGGGACGCCAAGGGCCAGAAGATCACCGTCTGCTTCATCGAGAACGTCGATCCCATGGGCGTCCATACGGGCGATTCCTACTGCACAGCCCCCATGCTGACCATCGACCCCAAATTGCAGGAGCAGTTGCAGAAGTACTCCTATGACATCGTGGATGCCATCGAGGTCATCGGCGGCACGAACATCCAGTTCGCCCACGACCCCGATACGGGGCGCGTCGTAGTCATTGAGATCAACCCGCGCACTTCCCGTTCCTCGGCCCTGGCCTCCAAGGCCACGGGTTTTCCCATCGCGTTCGTCTCCTCGCTGTTGGCCGCGGGCCTGACGCTGGACGAGATCCCCTATTGGCGCGACGGCACCCTGGAGAAGTACACGCCCTCGGGTGATTACGTCGTGGTCAAGTTCTCCCGCTGGGCCTTCGAGAAGTTCCGGGGTGTCGAGGACAAGCTCGGCACCCAGATGCGGGCGGTAGGCGAGGTGATGTCCATCGGCAAGAACTACAAGGAATCGTTGCAGAAAGCCATCCGCTCCCTCGAGAGCGGACGCTACGGGCTGGGCTTCGCCAAAGACTTCAACTCCCGTTCGCTCGAGGAGCTCCTGGCGATGCTCAAGGAGCCCACCAGCGAGCGCCAGTTCATCATGTA
>CAYHAJ010000465.1:0-6921 GCA_964354535.1 uncultured Pirellulales bacterium | reverse complement strand
GGCATCCCTCGGATGCCAAGCCCGTCTATCGTTTCTGGTCGGATCGTTTGCTCAGTCATTTCTATACGATTTCTGAGAGCGAACGAAACAAGCTGGTCAGCCAGTATTCGCAGGCGTGGACGGGGGAAGGGATTGCCTGGTATGTACCCGCGGACAGTCACGAGCTTGGAGGACTGGCGCGCGCACAGGACCGGCAAGACCGGATGACGGGGCAAGGATTCAGAGTCTCTGGCGCGCAGTGACCGGCGCCGGAGGGAGATGAGCCAGGCGTGAGAATGGTTTCGCACGTCCGGTAGGTCCGCTTGGAAACGCAAGGGGTTGCAGCAATGGAGAGCACCGCGATGGCTACGGACGACAGAATTTGGATCGCCAGATGGGTGACCGTGGTCGCTGCTATAGGTCTCACAGCACCGGCAGCGATCGGGGCCTTCGACACGAGCAACTTGACAGGTGCGTGGCAGCTTCATGGCCTGATCTCGGGAGACAATCCGGATCAGCATCCGGGCTGGTACTGGATGTCCCTGGCCTTCGATGCCGCGGGAAATGCCTCGGCCACGAGCAACATCCATGACAGCTTGGGGAACACGGACTACCGTCCCACGTTCTCGGAGGGATTCAGGCTCGACCCGTTCGGACGTTTCACCACGCCGAGAATCAGCAGCTTCCGGGGAGAAATGAATATCGGGAAAGACCTCATTGTAACCACGGCGACCATGGCGCCGGGCGACGCGAGCGATGTCCGTGGCTACAATCTCCAGGTCCTTGTTAAGAGCGGCGCCACCTTTGCGATGAGCGACCTGGGCGGAACGTGGCGAATGCACGGATTGGTTTCAGGTGATGCCCCCGACTGGCTCGGCTGGTACCGCTTGGATGTGACAATTGGCTTGGATGGCGTCGTCGCTCTTCTTCCGGGCTCCTACCGAACCAGTAGTGGTGCTACGGATCAACCGGTAAACTTCACGCTTAGCCTCACCAGTCAGGGCGTTGTGACCGTAGCGGGCCGGCCCGATTGGCATGGGACGGTGAGTGATGACAAGTCCCTGCTGGTTATGACCATGAATGCCCCCGACGGCGGTTACCAGTTGTGCATCGCCCAAAGACAGTCGACGCAGACGTTTGCCGCGGCTGATTTGGCCGGTGTATGGCATCTACACGGGTTGGCCACGGGGGATGGTCCTCATCGGACGGGCTGGTTTCGCGGCGATGTGGAGGTGCGATCATCGGGGGCGTTCGCCCTGTCATCTGTGAATTCTGATGGGAGCGTCAATCGTGTGACGGACACCGTCCACATCAGTAATGACGGGGTCGTCACGTTTGCAGGACGCTCCTCGGCCCACGGCGTCATGAGCGACGACAAGAACCTCCAGGTGCTGACCATGACCGCCGATGACGGGGGAGGCGGGTATGACCTGATCCTGCTGACCCGCGCGGCGACCACGCTGTCGTCGCGCGATTACGGGGCCGGAACACCGGCGACGCATGGGGTGAAGACGTTTGAGTGGACCTACGGCCGGACAGGCCAATGGACGAGCCAGATCACGCGGTATGTGACGGTGCCTTATTGGGACGGCGCGCGGACGGGCGTCGAGGTCAGCAATGCCTTTGAAGTCAATGGCAACCTGTGGAGCGAGGTAGTGCACGGTGATGGCTCCGTCATCAGAGCGCTGGCCCTGGGCAACTTCTATCTGTCCTCGGATGAGTATCTGAGCAGCCATCCCGACGCCTGGTCGTTCGGGGCCGTGACGGACGGGATGCTCCTCAACCTCTCTCCCTACTATCTCATCAACAAGAACAACTGGAGCCAAGTGGTGCCACAGGAGAATCAAATGCTCCTGTACCACGTTCAAAACATCAAGGTCCTGAAGGGTGAGTATACCGATGCCCTCACGGTTTGGACCATCGATACGCGGTATCCCTTCGTCGCCCTCAATCTGTTTGGGAAGGAGACCGAGCTGGGCCTGGTGCTGCCGACCGCCCTGGAGACGGGCGGCCACGCCGTCACGCAATTCCGGATGCGGGCCCGCCAAGTGGGGATCATCGGCCACGGTCGTATCGATCCGAGTACTGGTCAACTGCTGTCTCTGGGAGAACTCCAGAACGTCGTCCCCCCGGCAGCATTCACGATCGGGGGAATTATTTATAGGAACGTCAACGACCTTGCAGCGGGAGGTCTTGGCGAGGTGTCGGTCGCCGTGTCGGGCCCGGGAGGATTGTTTACGACGACGACCAATGAAAATGGCCTTTGGTCGGTGAGCGGCGTGCCGGAGTGCACCTACACCGTCACCCCCTCCAAGGAGGGGTACCCCTTTGTGCATTTGGTGAACGACACGCCGGACGGAAACGACTACGCCGAGATTGTCGTCAATCAAGCCAACGAGGGTGCCAATACGAACATTCAGTTTGCCGCGGTGGTGCATGAGTTGACCGCCAATGTCGTTGGGGGCAACGGTACCGTCGCCCCGACCCAGGGTACCTATGGGGGCGAAGAGGTGGTCACGCTGAAGGCAGTGCCGGATGCGGGGTACTGCGTCAAAGCCTGGATCGGTACGGACAATGACAGCTTGACGTCTTCGACCAACACGGTGACCATGGCTTCGGACAGGACGGTTACCGTCGAATTCGCGCCGGCAGGACTCAACGACCCAGACGGTTACCTCCGTCAGGGCTATCAAGATGCCTCGGCGGGCACCCTCAGTGGCTTGAGACAGGCGTACCATTACTTCCACCTGGCACGCGGGGATTCCGACTATGAGTCTCGCAGGCGTGAGTCCATTCTGCTGGATGCGCTGGCACGCCTGGCGATGCTGTTCGTCGACACGGAAGATGTCTATATCGACACGAGTCTCCTGGAGTTGGTCCAGCTTTGCGGCGTTGAGGTGATGGGCGATGCGCTCGACGCGCTGGACGTGAACGTGCCCCTGGACGAAAACGGCTTCTATCATCTGCCACCGGCGGTCGATCCCGACGCGATTGTGGCGGCCATCGACAACACGCTCATCCCGAAGATCAATGAGATCGCGGCGGATCTGAATCTGATCACGGATTCCCCCGAGGATCCCTTCCGGATGTACCTGGAGCCGAACGAGACCGGTGTGGAGAAGAGGATGGAGGTGGACTATGCGGAGGTCCTGGTGCTGAAGGGAGCGCTGGCCGGGGCGAAAGCCGCCCTGAAGGGACTGGGTCATCCGGCGTACGACATCTTCGTCGATCTCTACGCGGCGCCTTTCAACGGGGTCATCGGCCCGGGTTCCTACAGCATCAATTCCCTGCTGGCGCAGTATCCGGACCTGCTGCAGGTGCTGCCCACGTCCAATTCCTCAGCCAACGGGGCCGCGCGTCTGGTGGAAGCCAAACAGGAGATCCTCGCCGCGTTGAACACCGCAAATGCGGTGTTGGATTTCATTGTGGCAGAAGAAGACGATCAGACGGATGATTTGCTGCAAGTCGATGTGACCGATCCGGGATACGCTCCCGCCCGAGCCAGGCTGAGCCAGCTTCAGACTTCCCTGATCAACGGCACGGCGGCCACCTACCTGTTCGGCTCGAAGCAACTCTTTGCGCTCCGGCAGGGAGCCCAGACCATCGGCGAGTTGAGCTTGGAGTACGGCGGACCGTTGGGTACCGAAGGGGAAGAAGGATGGCTCCGGCAGTCCGTGCCGGTTCTCCCTGCCGACTGGTGGGATATCGGTTCGTTCGAGGTGGACGGACCGCGGATTTGGGGGTGGGCCGACGCGGAGACCGGTACCGGCATATTCTGGAGTTCGTTTGAGGGCACGATCTCCCCCGACGGCCGCCAGATCACGGGCCTGACCTTCAATATCAGTGGCTACTACTATGCTGGCGGGGGATACAATAACACGATCTCCGGCCTGGCCGCCGAGCAAACGGACTACCGGCCCATCGAGGTGCAGTTCAATCCGAATCCGGTCTTTGCCGCGACGGTCAGTCCCAGGGACATGCTGCCGCAATTCGACCCGAACAATGAGGCGATTCGAGGGACCGTCGGACATGGCCGTGGTGACGATGCGACACTGGGTGGGGTCTTCCCACTGCTGACCCAGCAGGACTGGAGCCCGTATGGCTTCGAAGTCTGGGCCGGCAACACGGACTATACCGGCGCGCCGGGGCATTGGAAGATTTTCGAGAATATCGATCAGAACCAGTATGGCTACGCGAGCCGGGGTGAATCCGTCGGCGGCAGCCTGACCATCTCCGGCACGTACGACTACTATGTGATCGCTGCTCGCGGCCGGTTCCGGCTCGACAGCATCCAGGGATCTGACGGTTCCTACTACAGCGGGCCCCTGGTGACGGGCAATACGCAGAACCCGCAGAATATCACCGGGGCTCCCGACGGACAGTATGCGACGGTCGGCGAGGATGACTTCCTCAATATTGGTGGCGATACGTTCTCCGGCTACGTCGTGGTCAAAAACCCAGGCACCTGGACGGGGTTAAAGATCATCACGGGTACCGAGAATTGGGTTCTTCACGATTGGAATGGCGATGGGATCGTGAGCATCATCGGGGACGTGCCGCCGTTTGTGCAGTGCGTGTATTTCAACAACTGCCCCAGTGGGGTCGATCCCCTCACCGTCGGCGACTGCAACCAGGACGGCATCCTGAGCATCATCGGCGACGTGCCGTGCTTCGTGGACTGCGTCTATTTCCAGAGGAACTGCCCGGAATGAAGCGGACCGCCCGGTGGACGCGGCAACGGATCGACGGTGGGGACGCGGTCAGCCGTAGTTGGCTGTCTGGGCCACTGGCGAGTGTGCGTCGCTCGGTAACGAGGGGCCGATGGGCCGGCAGTCCCTCGCACATGTGCGAGGCCATAGGCCCATCCTGAGGAACACTGGCGGCCATGGGAGACCCTGCGGGGTCCCATATAGGGCCCCGTCTCAATCCTGGGGCGGGAGAATCTGCGCCTATCCATAGGTATTTCTACGTATTTTGGGCCGATCCGGGGAGAAAAAGCTGGTCAGCCATTGACAGCACATCGAATAGGCTATAGGGAAGACTCCTGCGTGTGTCGCAGGGGCCCTGAGTTGGAGCTGTCGTGAGCACACGCGGAGTCTTCGGCGGCCCTATTCTTGATGGCCGCTATCGAGCAGGAAGTGGCCGGAGATCTGGCATTCCTGTTGCATGATCATGCTGCGGGCTTCCGCGGTAGACGAGTGGGTCTTGGAATCATCTGGAGGTACGTAGAAGCAACATTCCGCTTCGGCAGAGAAGTATCTGACCCGTGTGCGCAGACGGTGCAGCCCGGCAGGGGATAGTGCACGAAGACGGGCGTGTGGCTGGATGTGCGCGGGCCGGGTCAGGGTCGGACGATACCGTGTTGGAGTGTCGAGCAGGTGGGAGGCCCGTGGCAAGTCTGTACCGGTAGAGTGGGACGCAGGAGACTTGCAGGCATACGGGCTCTTGGTAGGGGCACTATGTCCTTGCGAAGAAAGTCGTTGTTTCTGGTCGTGTGGTGGCTGGGTTGCGGGGCGTGTGCCGTGGTCTTTTATCAGAGGGACCAACGATTCATTCTTCCCACGACCCCAGCGACCTTGCAGATACCGGACACAGCAATCGGAAGGGGCGGGACGGGGTCCTGCTCACTCGGTCGTTTCGACCCTGGGGCCGGCGGCAAACCCGCTTTTCACGTTGCCTGGAGCAATTTGCACGCTGAGAATGGGCGTCTGAGTGTCTTCAAGACGCCGATGTACAAGACCGTTGTCGTGGACGATCTTGACATTAAGCTGTACTCGTACTTCTATCCTGCCTACCGTCCTTTCCCTGCTGCCGGCCCCCCGGAGGGCCGGTCCGATGGCAAGGCTGGCGACTTCCATTCTGGTCCCCGCATCCGTGCGCCATTGGCCCCGGCGTCTTCCCCTCCGTCTGCAAAGACGGTAGCCGGCTTCCGACCGGTTGGGCTTTCTCAGGTCACGAGGGCCGTTGTCACCAGGGAAGGGAATTCGCGGTATCCCACGGCCGGTCCTGCGGGCGCTACACGCGGCGGGTCGAGGTCTGCGCGGCCCAACCGCAACGGGGGCGAGACGAGGCCAGGCCGCCTCAGCGGGTTCACGCAAGCGGTAAGTGGGGCGGCAGAGGAGTTCCGCGACGGTCTAAAGGGTTTCGAGGTGCAGAGCCCCGCCTTCCCCGATTTGAGCAATACCACGAAGGTGGTCGTCCGGAACTTCAACTACGGCCTGTTCACTGATAGCCATCTGGATCTGGGCATTCGGTGTGCCAATGCCACCGTCACCAATCCGGCCTCGGAGGTGGTCCTGCGCGGGTGCGTGGTCCTCACCGCCGGGGACGGCGGCCAGCTTGTGAGTAGTTGCGTTCAATGGGACCCGGATACGGACCAGTTCACGATCCCGGGCTCCTTCATGCTTCATCGTGACGGCCGAATGACGAGAGGACGGGGGCTCCGCTGCGATCGTCGGCTGGTGCCTTTGCATGCCAATCAGGCGCGTGTGGCAGCGCCGATGCCCGTATACCGGTTCTGCTCGGTGGCGAATGGTAGTCATTTCTACACCATCAGCGAGCAAGAAATGAGGAAGCTTACGGAGTGGCACTCGGATCTGTGGACCTGCGAGGGGATTGCCTTCCATGCCTTTCTCCCAGATCAACGGCCTCTGGGGACGCGGCCCGTGTACCTGCTGCGATTCGTCAGCCGCAACACGTATTTTCTCACGATGGATGAATCGGAGAAAGACCGCCTGCTGGGCAACGGCCAGGGGCTGTGGAGATGTGATGGCGTGGCCTTCTACGCCTATCCGGAGCAGGGGCATCCCTCGGATGCCAAGCCCGTCTATCGTTTCTGGTCGGATCGTTTGCTCAGTCATTTCTATACGATTTCTGAGAGCGAACGAAACAAGCTGGTCAGCCAGTATTCGCAGGCGTGGACGGGGGAAGGGATTGCCTGGT
>CAYHAJ010000464.1:0-4709 GCA_964354535.1 uncultured Pirellulales bacterium | reverse complement strand
CTAAGAAGGTGTTTTGAAAGGCTCAAGGGACGCCTTTCTCTTGTCCGATAATAGTTGGCAAAGGATATCGGACGTGAAAGGATTCCCGATGAGTGAGAAAGTCTATCCCAGTGACATGAGCGATGCACAGTGGAAGATTATTTGCCCCTTGATTCCTCCCGCCCAGCCAGGCGGTCGGCCTCGTGAAGCCGAGATGCGGGAGATCGTCAATGGCATCCTCTACATGGTTCGCGGGGGCTGCTCGTGGCGCATGCTGCCTCAGGAGTACGGGCCGTGGCAAACGGTCTACGGGTACTTCCGCACGTTCCGACGCACCGGGGTTTGGCAGCAGATGCATGATGCTCTGCGCGAGAAAGTGCGCCGCAAGGCAGGCAAAAAACCCACCCCGAGCGCCGCGATTATCGATAGCCAGAGTGTGAAAACCACGGAAAAAGGGGGCTGCGCGGCTATGACGCCGGCAAGAAGATCCTGGGTCGCAAGCGGCATCTAATGGTCGATACGTTGGGATTGATTCTGGCCGTGGTTGTGCACGCGGGGGATATTCAGGATCGCGATGGTGCGCGGCTGGCGTTGGAGCGTTTGGGGAAAGGTTTGGGCCGCCTTCGGCTGATCTGGGCCGACGGGGGCTATGCCGGGCAGTTGGTCGAGTGGGTCCAGACGGTTTATCACTGGACCCTGGAAATCGTCAAACGGTCGGACGATATGACCGGCTTTGTCGTGTTGCCGAAACGGTGGATCGTCGAACGAACCTTCGCTTGGCTGTACCGTTACCGTCGCTTGAGTAAGGACTACGAGCAGTTGCCGGAGAACAGCGAAGCCATGATTCGGATCGCCATGATCAACCTCATGAGCCGCCGCTTGGCTCACGGATACACCAAACAGGACTTCTAAAACACCTTCTAACAGAATGAATGTCCGGCCCCCCCTCTGTCACCCCCGCGCAGGCGGGGGTCCAGGAAAGCCGCGACTTTGCTGGATTCCCGCCTGCGCGGGAATGACATGGGACAGAAGCCTTCTCGTGGACCATCATTAGGTTAGAGGCTCTAAGGAGCCCAACGGAGCAAGATGGTGTGCGATGCACACCACTTCTCCTTATTCCGAATGGGGCATCTGTCCGCTAAACCTTAAAGAACACCCGGTGACGATAGAGAAACCACAGGAACAGCCAGCGGGCCAGGAAGGCACCCAGGGGTAAGATCAGGGCGGCGTAGATGCCGGCGTGATTGGCGACGCCATGCAGGAAGAATTCGGCGATTCGTCCGAAATCCACGAGGTTTTGCAGGAAGTAGATGGTGATGGCGTTCATGCCGATCACAACGAAGAAGAACGCCCACGCGCGGAACCCCAGGACGTCAATGACCCAGTAGAACAGGGCCAGCAACAGGAGACTCCAGCCGCCCGCGAAGAGCACGTACGAACTCGTCCACAGAATCTTGATGAGGGGGAAACCAAAGCCCCAGAGATACCCGAGAATCACACACGCGACACCAGCCAAAGCCAGTCCCGCCGCTTTGCGCGACCCGGAGCGGTTCGAGCGCAGCCACTGCCCTGCCAATGCCCCGAGCAACGCCGTGCAGACAGCCGGGAATGTGGAGATCACTCCCTCGTTGTCACCGTACGTGTAGTAGAGCCGGCCGGGAATCAACTGCTGATCGATCCAGGAGGACAGGCAGCGCTCCGGGGTGAGATCGCCAGCTTTGTGCTCCGGCGTAGGAACCCCGATCGTGACCATCCAATATAACAGCAGAACAGCACCGACAATGATCGCCTGGGTCCGCCAGCGGGTGTGGAGCACGATCAGGGCGGCGAAGAAATAGCACAGCCCGATCCGCTGCAACACGCCGGGCCAGCGCATCTCCGTCCAGTTGAAGCGCAGCAGACCGTTGAGAATCAGGCCCAGCAGAATGAGCACGGCCGCCCGCTTCAGAACGTGCAGGTGAATCCGAACGGGACTTTCGCCACGCTCGGCCCGCCGGGAGATCGAGAACGGCAGCACCGCCCCAACCAGAAAGATGAACGTGGGGAAGATCAGGTCCTCGAAGCGAAAGCCTGCCCACTCCACGTGCTCGAGCTGGATCCGGATCGTTTCCGTCACCGGGTGCTTCCAGACCTCGACCAGGCTTTCGAAGATCGTCCCGCCGCCAATGATCCAGAACATGTCGAAGCCGCGCAGCGCGTCGAGGGAAAGCACCCGCCCGCCATCCGCATCCTTCCGTAGATTCTCCACAACGTCTCCTCGTTTACCCAAATGGCACTCTCACCCACGACCCGCGGGAACGCTCCCACGTGTCCCGGTCCGACAGCGTACCCGATACCGAAGCGGGTTTCAACGACCCGACGGCAGGGCGATGGCAGCGGCAAATCGCCCGGCGGCGGCCCCTTCCCGCCGGTGGCTGGGGAAAAGGTCGTTACGACAGAGCGTGCAGACGGCGGATACGTGGATGGACTGCGCCGGAACGCCGACGCGGATCAGAGCGTCGGTATTGGCATGCCACAGGTCGAAATGGGGATTTCCGCCGGGGCCGGGCCGGAAGAATGCTGCCGCATGAGAGCCGATCCCGTTGATGACCGTCGCACGGACTTCCTCGCCCACTTCATAGCATTCCGGCCCCGCCGAGGGACAGATGCACGCGACCAAGTCATCCGTCTGGCAGCCAACATCGACCACTCGGCGCACCACGGCCGGCGTGATGCCCGCCACGGTCGCGCGCCACGAGGCGTGGGCAAATCCCACGGCCCGCCCGCCCCGGTCCGCGATCAGAATGATGGGGCAATCACCGCTCTTGCCGATGAGCGCCAAGCCCTTGGCGGCAGTCACCAACCCATCCGCAAATCCGGCACACCCGCCCTGCTCGCACCCAATGACCTCGCCGCCGTGGACCTGCTCCAGAAAAGCCGCCTCGTTTAGACCCAGGACCCGAGTGATCTCCCGACCCGCTGCGGCAGGCTCCTGGCGCACCTGCTGCACATCCGGCCCCTGCCGCGTCGTCACGAGGTGCGCGACGCCAGCAGTCTCCAGCGCGGCAAACCGCCCGACCAGCCAGCCGTTCGTCAACTGCTCCAGCCGAAATCCACCGTTTGAATGCGAGCGATCGTCAACCATCCCTGTGTCGCCGGATACCCAGGCCGCCTACGCCAACTTCAGCCAATCGAGGCCGATCTTCTTGAGAGCGTATCCCACTTCCTGCAGATGACGGCCGTAGGCGATCATGCAGTGGAAGCCACGCATTTCTTCCGCCAAACGCATGTCGTCGCCTTGGATGATCAGATCGACCTGCGTGCGGCAGATCTCATAGAAGGGCGCTTCGCGAATCGCCGCCTCGAAGCCCAACCAGCGCCGGCCCGCGAAGTCCGGATTCAGGACGGTGACTTCCTGGCCCTTGCTCATTTCCACTTTGGGCGCGGCGCCGAAGTCGGATTCGTAGTGCGTGAGGACACGGACCGGCTCCAACTGCTTGCCGTCCATCCGGCGTGGCGCAGTGCAGTGGGAGAACGTCATGATGCCCTTATGCGGAATGGAAGGATTGCACAGAAATACCGGCCGGCCCGAAACATAGTGCAGCAGAATGCCCGACGGGATGGCGACAAAATCCGATTCACAGAAGGCCAGATAGCCTTCGTCATTCAGCAGGCTTAGCGGCAGACAGGCCGTGGTCTCCGAGACCGGCATGATCGTGGACATGCAATTGTTGACTGTAATGGCGTCCGTCTGGGCCTCCGCCAGCAATTCCCGGAAGACCTCGCAGAGGACAAACGCTTTCTCCACGAATGCTCTGGGGGTCTCCAAGGCCACCCCTGCCGCCTTGAGATACTCCTGGGCCTGGGCGTGGCACTGGCGTACGAAAGCCTCGTTCTGCCGGGCTTTCTGAATCCGCTGGCCCAGCTCTTCATAGGAAACAGGGATGATGTCCAGCTTCCAGGTGGCCCGGGCCCGGTCGGGCGCTTCACGGCCGTCCGCCCCCCATCCTCCGGCGTCACCAATCGCGACGATGCGTTTGCCGAGGGTACTCTTCAGGCCGTAGAGGGCCCGCAATCGCCACAGAAGTTCCGCATGGTCGTCGACGACAAGATCGTGGACATCCATGCCGGGCTGGCCCTGTTCATCGCGCCTCTTTCGCAAAAAGTGGGTGGGGGCGCCGACGTACATGTAGTACAGGGGCCCCGAGCGATGCCGCACGAACATCAGATTCCACTTGTCCGGCACCGCCAGGACTTCCAGGAGCTTGGCGTTGCGCCGGGCCGCATACATGATGAGGACATCGTAGTCCTGCTTCGTCGCCGCCGCGGCCTGGTCCACGTCGCGCACGGTGATCAGCGGCTTGATCTCCAACGGGAAATCAGCAGCAGAGGCCATCTGCTTGAGGTCCGCCTGAATGTGCCGTTCCTCTTCGTGAAGCTGCTGCTCGGTCTGAATCGCTCCCGTCACGCGCCAGCTTGTCGCCTCCTTGCGCGGGTAGATCTCACAGTTGAAGACCGGCAGGACCTTCAGCGGCCGCGGAGCCAGTGGCCGCCGTGCCGGTTTGTCCGATTGCGCCAACACGCCTGTGGTCAGGACGGGCAAAGCCAAACCGACCGCGGTCGCGGCACCGGTCACGGAAATAAACTCCCGGCGACTGAGGCCCTGCGGCGGATGCCCGTGCTCTGCGTGACCACAGCAACAGAACGAAGAGTGTTCAATTCCCCGATTTCTCGCTGACTGATCCATAGTG
>CAYHAJ010000463.1:0-4047 GCA_964354535.1 uncultured Pirellulales bacterium | reverse complement strand
GGCGGCGATTGCCGCCTTGCCGCCCGTTCTGTAACCCTTCCCGTCCGCCTTCTTCATACCGATCCAGCCATCCGTACACCGTATCCGGATCCCGAGGTTTCAAGAGCCCGCCTTGGGCGACCGCATGGGCCGATTGGCCGGTGGCAATCTTCAGGACCGCCGCACACCGCGCGCGAATATCCGGCCGCAGATCATGATCTCGACAGTGTTCCAATTTCTTTTGCTGTGCGTTCGACAGTTTGAGCGTTCGTTGTCGCAAAATCGTCTCACTTCCTATGTTTCTACTTCGTGGATCAAACCCCCTCCACTTCCTTTCTCTTTCAACGAAACCCCTACCGAATTTGTTCGTCACAACTCATCAGGTGGCTGCCGCAGGCGAGGAACACCGGCAACGGAGACCGGGAGAACGTGAGCTTAGAGAGCTGAGGAAGTCCGGGGCCGCCAGGAACCCTCGTTCCGTTGGACTTGCGGCCGGTCCTGGGAGGCACTACTATTGCCCGCATGAAGCTCGTTCGGCGAATGATATCCGTCGTGACGCTGGCCGGTCTGCCGAGGCCGTTGCAGGTCGGGATCTATGGTCTCGTGGGCGTGGCACTGGGCTTGGCTCTGGTCTTGACCCGCATCGCCAACGCGACCTCGTACCTCTCGGATGAGCCGCAGGCCTGCATCAACTGCCACGTGATGACGGACGCCTATGCGAGCTGGCAGCGGGGCAGTCACGGCCGGGTGACGGTCTGTATCGATTGTCATGTACCGCACAGCAGCCCCCTCGCCAAATATGCCTACAAAGCCCAGGATGGCCTGAAGCATTCCTATGTATTCACGCTGCGGAAAGAGCCGCAGGTGCTGGAATTGTCCGCCCGGGCCGTGCCGGTGGTGCAGGCAAACTGCGTGAATTGTCACAAACATCAGGTGTCTGGGATCAGGGTTCAGGGATCGGAGGGCAGCCCGCTGACACCTGACCCCCGATCCCCGACCTCTGAGCGTCGCTGCTGGGATTGCCATCACAACATCCACGGCGAGGTCCGGAGCCTCTCCGCCTCGCCTTCGATGCTGCGGCCGGGTCTGCCGGATGCGGGCCTGCAGTGGATGAAGGAAGGAGACAAGGAATGACAGCCGAATCGAGCCGAGGCGAAGATCGAGGACGCAAGATGGATGACAGAGGACGGGAGACCGGCCAGGGACCCATTCGTTCTCGATCGTCCGGCCTGCCGCTTTTGGCCGGCGGCGCGATCGTTGGCCTGGCCGGCGGGATGGTCGTGCTGCTGGGGCTGCTGGCGATCTCGATCATGGAACGTCGCTGGGAGACGCAGCGTCCGCCGGTGGTGGTCCGGCCGCTGGGGGAGTGGGAGCCGAACAACGCCGTCTGGGGACAGAACTACCCGCTCGAGTATGAATCCTATCTGCGGACCCGCATCACGGACACCCGAACGAAATATGGCGGCGCATACCCCCGTGACTACCTCGACATCGACCCGCAGGAGGTGATTCTCTTCGCGGGCTACGGCTTCAGCAAGGACTACCTCCAGGCCCGCGGGCACTACTTCGCGGTCCAGGACGTGACCAAGACGGCTCGCCTCATCAAACCTTTCAATGCCGGGACCTGCTGGACCTGCAAAAGCACAGATGTGCCCCGGTTGATGAATCGGATGGGTGTCAAGGAATTCTACGCCTCGAATTTCCACGATCTCACCCAGGAGGTCACGCACCCCATCGGCTGCCAGGACTGTCACGACCCGCAGACGATGAAACTGCGGATCACCCGCCCGGCCTTGAAGGAAGCCTTCGAAGCGCGCGGCCGCAGCATCAATGAGGCGACCCACCAGGAGATGCGCTCGCTGGTGTGTGCCCAATGCCATGTCGAGTACTACTTCCGGAACGACGAAAAGGCCGGTCTGAAGAACTACCTGGTCTTCCCCTGGCGCCAGGGAACGACGCTGGAAGACATCCTGGCCTATTATGACGAGCTGGATTTCTCCGACTACGTGCACGCGATCTCCGGCACGCCCATTGTCAAGATGCAGCATCCGGATTACGAGCTGTACCTGACGGGCATCCATGCCTATCGCAACGTCTCCTGCGCGGATTGCCACATGCCCTATCGTACGGAAGGGGGCGTAAAATACACGGACCATCACGTCCAGAGCCCGCTGCTGAACATCGCCAACAGTTGTGCCGTCTGCCACCGCTGGGAGGAGGCGGAAATCCGCACCCGGGTCGAGGCCATTCAGACCAAGGTCGAGACCGCCCGGCTGGCGGCCGAGGAGGCCTTGGTCCGCGCCCATTTCGACCTTGCCGCGGCGGTGCAGGCGGGGGCTTCGGCCCAGGACTTGAGCGGGGCCCGCACCCTGGTCCGCCGGGCTCAGATCCGCTGGGATTTCATCGCCTCCAACAATGGCATGGGCTTCCATTCGCCCCAGGAGTCCATGCGGCTGCTGGGCGAGGCGGCCAACCTGGCCCAACAAGCCCGCGTGGAGGCCGCCCGCCTCTTGGCCCGCCAGGGAATCACCGCGCCGCCGCGCTACCCGGACATTTCCACCCGCCAGAAGGCCTGGGACATTGCCCAGACCTTTGTCGGTGGCCAAGGCATCAGGCTGTTGCCGTAAGCTCGCCAACTCCGCTGGGGTCTTCCTTTCTTGCCCGCAGGGCAAGCGGACGTTCGGCGACGGAGCCGTTTGGAGTGGGCTCCCAAACGCGATCTGTCGCGTCTGGGGTCCCAGTTCCGCGTTCACGCGGGTCCCGGGAGTCTGGCGTTCCATGTTTCGAGTCTCCTTACCTTTTCCCACCAGGGGTCCTGCCTGCCCCAGGCCCAATTGGCTTTGTTTCGCACACTCGGCGGCCCGGCCGGAAGTCTGTCCCCAATCCGCAATCCGAAATCCGCAATCCGCAATCGAGACACCGCCTCGGTGCCCCACTTCGGGCAATTGGCTTTGTTTTTTCAATCATCTTCCAACCGACAACTGACAACTGACTACCGACTACTGCCTTTTGGCTTTGTTTTTTCAACCATCTTCCCACCGCCTGCCGCTGACCGCTTCTTGGCTCTGTTTCGCACAATCGGCCGCCCCGCGGCAGATCTGTCCTCAATCCGCAATCCGAAATCTGCAATCCGCAATCGAGGAATTGGCTCTTTTTCGCGAATTGTCACGAGAGACACCTCCCGTAACCGGCGCGCCCGCCGGCCGCCGCCCAAACCGGCGCGCGCCGAGACGCCCGGACGTGGAGAAAACCACGATCGGGCAGTGCCAGGGAATCAGGAATCCCCCGTCCGGTGTCTTCGATCATCCGTCCCGGCGCTCTGCCGCCTGGGCGTCCCGGCGCGCCAGAGCAAGGGTCTCCCGCAGGTCCTCCGGCGCGTTCGTCGCGCTGTCAGACGCCGGCGGGGCCGACACGGGAGCCGCCGGGTTGGGGAGGCGATCGGGCAACGGGGGAACGCGCGGATTCCATCCCCGGTTGCCCCGCCAGGCCAGGTCAAACTCAGAACCCGGGTCCCAGGAGGCCGGGGGGACGTTGGCCGCGCCGCCCGTCCCCGCCGGGCCCCGCTCCCTTGAAACTTGACCCTGGAAACTTGAAACTTCCCCTTGGCCCCTCCGACCCCAGCCCTTCTCCTCGGAATCCGCCCACCTCCGGTCGAGGGAGCTACCCCCGGTCCTGGCGGAGGTTACCGGCTGCCGGCGTAGCTGCCGCAAGTCCGCGCACGCCCGGTGCAGACTGCTCTCGATCCGCCGCTCATACAGGAGCACCCGCTCCAGCACCCGCTCCCCCGAGAAATCCGCCACCAGCATCCGCCCCAGCACCGGATCGCTGGCGACCGACGGGACCGGGTCCGCCGGGGCCAGCGTCTGGACCGTCTCGGCGGCATACTTGTCGTAGAGGGTCTCGAAAACCGCGTTCTGGTACCGCTCCGCCCGGCGGAGCCGCCAGTAGAGACCGACGATCCGCTCCGCCAGTTCCTCTTCCTGCAGGCCGTCCGGATACAATTCCTGGATCAGGTTCTCATGGAAACTGGTGTAGTCCTCCCACTCCTCCCCCTGCAAGACCGCCGCC
>CAYHAJ010000462.1:0-32129 GCA_964354535.1 uncultured Pirellulales bacterium | reverse complement strand
CAAGCCCTTCAAGTTCAATCTCTATCGCATTCCTTTCCACGGCGGTCAAGGAGGTAAGGCCGAGCCAATCCCCGGGGCCTCGTTCAACGGTAAGAGCAACTTCTTTCCCAGGTACTCGCCGGACGGCAAGTGGATCGTGTTTTGCCAGGCGCAGAACTACATGCTCTTGCAGCCGGATAGTGAGTTGTACATCATTCCCGCCGCCGGCGGTGAAGCCCGAAGATTGCGGGCCAACACGACGCGGATGAATTCCTGGCACAGCTTCTCTCCCAATGGCAAATGGCTGGTCTTCTCGGGCAAGCCGGACTCTGCCTACACGCGGCTGTATCTGACCCATATCGATGAGAAGGGTGGGAGCACGCCGGCGGTGGTGCTGGATCGTTTGACCGCTCCCGACCGTGCCGCCAATATCCCGGAATTCGTCAATGCTTCCCCCACGGCCCTGCGGCACATCCGCGAGCGGTTCATCGACGACGTCTCCTATGCTCGGGCGGCGTTGGAGTACCTGAGATCGGGCGACTTCGACAACGCTCAGCTCCAGGCCCAGAAGGCGCTGGCGTTGAACCCCAGGAGCGGCGATGCCCTCCATTGCCTGGGGCTGGCCTGGCTCGGACGCGCGCAATTCGACGAAGCGATCCGCTATCTGTCGGAGGCTGCCCAAGTCAAACCGACGGATGGCCAGATCGAGGTTGACCTGGGGGCCACCTTCATCGTCACGAACCGGTTGGAGGAGGGCGTCCGCCATTTGCGCAAGGCCCTGGAGTTGGCCCCGGATAATGACGGGGCCTACTTCACCCTTGGCGTGGCGGCGGTTCGCCGGGGGGACAAGCCGGAGGCCATCAAGTGCTGGTCGCGGGCGGTGGAGCTCAACTCTGAGAATGCCGAAGCCCACCGCAATCTCGCCCTACTATTGGACGAGCAGGGCCATCTGGACCAGGTTATCGCGCATTACCGCAAAGTCGTGGATCTCAGGCCGGATGATCCTGTGACACGGGCCCGATTGGGGGTGGCTCTCTGTAACACAGGAGCAACCCAGGAAGGTCTGGCACATTTGTCCCATGCGGTGAACCACGACTCCACCAATAACGTCGTCCGCTACGAACTGGCGACCACCCTGGCCCGGCTTAAGCAGCACGACCAAGCCATCGCCCATTTTCTCCGGATCTTGCGGCTCGAGCCACGCCACACGGACGCGCTGATGGGTCTGGCAGCCAGTTACGCCGAGACGCGGCAGATGGACAAGACTCTCGGCTGTCTGCAAGAGGCGTTGCGAATCGCCCAAGCCATGGGCAACCAGAAACTCATCCAGCAGATCACCAAGCAGATCGAACTCTATCGGCAGCGTCCGCCCACGGGCAGGAGCGGTAGATAGCGCACCTGTCTTTTGCAGTTTGGACTTTTCCCAGCGGGGCGATAGTGTATAATGTGGCGTAATGGGTATTAGAAGCCGATCAGTTCTGGGCAGGTACGGCCGGACCATCGTCGTGATCCTGCTGACGCCGATCACGACGCTAAACGCGTCGCAGGCGCTGACGTTATGCGTGGGCCACGACGGGCATGTGGCGCTCGAGTTGCTCGTACAGGATCGCTGCACCTGCGAGATACGGGACGCAGCGGGCGATGCCATGGCCGGCTCGCCGCGCGTTATGGAGGACTCGGGCCTGCCGTGCATGGACATCCCAATCCCCGGCGGCTCCTGCGACAACAGGATGAGATCCGACCCAGCACCGGTCCATCGGCGGCAGCGCCAACTCGCCGTCTGCGGCGTGACGGACCTGCTTCAGCGGTCCTTTGCCTATGTGAACCCAACCGTCCACAAGCCCGGCGGGCCCGATGACGCGACACAATCGCTTCTGGCCTTCGTCTCACATTACACACCTCTCGACAGCATCCTGCTGCACGTGTGATCTCGTTTCCTTCCTGAAGTCGGCCCGGTGGGCGCGCGGAGCAATCGATCCCTACCCCGCGGGTAGACGACGCGACGCTGCGGCGGCTCCGCCCAGTCCGGCTTGTCCGCTCCGCAGGTGGGCCAAGCGGTTCGCCGGACAGACTTCGAACGTGAAAACCCTCTCTCCACAGGAGTAAAGCCTATGCGGGACAATATCTTGCTGGTTGTCTTTATCACGGCTCTGATCCTCCGGGCGGCGCCGGCGGCCCTAACCGCGACAAATATGTCGACGACCGGCGAGCCGAATGGTGTTCTGACGTTGGACGAAGCGAGGGCGACCGCTCTGGCCCGTAGTCCGGAATTGGGCGTTTTTCCGTATGACTTGCGGGCGGCCGAGGCCCGTGTGTTACAGGCGGGCTTGCGGCCGAACCCGCAGTTGGAGGCCGAGGTCGAGGATGTGGGCGGCCGGCGCGAGCGGCGCGGCTTCGAGACAGCACAGACAACGGTCCAGATCAGCCAGCCCCTCGAGTTGGGCGGCAAGCGTGCCAGGCGAATGGGCATTGCCTCGCTCGACAAGGAACTCGTGCAATGGGATTATCAAGCGGCCCGGCTGGATGTGATCCGCGAGGCCAAACAGGCATTCGCGGCGGTACTGGCGGCTCAGGAGCGTCTGGCCTTGACCGATCAACTGTTGGAATTGTCGCGCCAGGCACAGGCGGCCGTGGCCCAGCGGGTCCAGGCCGGCAAGGACTCCCCCACCGATGAACTGCGGGCGGATGTTGCCTTTTCGGAAAGCCGGATCGAGCGGCAGACCGCCGAGAACGCGTTGCGCGCCGCCCGGCACCGTCTGGCGGCCACCTGGGGCGGCCGCGCGCCGGCGTTCGAGAAGGTCGCGGGCGATTTCTATCAGACGCCGGAGCCGATGCCGCCGGCCCAGATTCGCGACGCGGTCTCGGCCAATCCGGATCTGGCGCGCTGGCGAACGGAGGAAGATCGGCGCCGGGCCGCCCTCCGCCTGGAGAAGGCCCGGAGCGTGCCGGATATCACCGTGGGTGCGGGTGTGCGGCACTACGAAATAACGGACGATGCGGCGATGGTCTTCGGCCTCGCCCTGCCGCTGCCGCTGTTCGACCGCAACCAGGGAGGCATTCTGGAGGCTACGGCCCAGCTTGCGAAGGCCCGCCGGCAATCCGAGGCCGCCCAGATCAAGACCCTGGCGGGGTTATCCGAGGCGACCAGTACTCTGGCCACCGCCTACCACGAGGTGATCACTCTGGAGCGCGAAGTATTGCCGCGGGTCCGGCGGATCTTCGATGCCGCTCGGCAGGGCCATCAGGAGGGCAAGTTCGATTCTCTGCATTTGCTGGAAGCCCAGCGCACGCTCTTCCAGACACAGGCGCAATACATCGACTCCATCGAGACATACCACCGGGCCTGGGCCGAGGTGGAGCGTCTCATCGGCGGTCCGTTGAACACCACGAACAAGAATCTCTCCTCCACTTCCGCCAAAGAACCGCTTTCACAGGAGCATTCCCATGAGAAGTAAATTCATCAAGGCCGGGACATTCCTGCTCGTTCTGGCCGTGCTGGGCCTGGGATTCGCCGGCTGCAAGAAACCGCAAGTCCCCGCGGAAGCTGACAGGCACGCCGGGCACAAGCATGGCGCCGGGGCCGCTGTGAATGGCGCGGCGACACCCGTCCAGGCGGCACTCAGTGGCGCCAAGTGCGCAGCCCACGACGCGCCGAAGGAGTTGTGTTTCCTCTGCGATGCCGGCTTGCGCGAGAAGGGGCGTCTATGGTGCACAGAACACAATCGCTATGAGGACCGGTGCTGGGAATGCCATCCGGAGCTTCAAGACAAGAACCGGCTGTGGTGTACCGAACATTCGCTTTACGAGGATGAATGCTTCCTCTGCCGGCCTGAGTTGAAGGGCACAGGCAAGCCCGTCGCGGCCTCCGGGGCGGTGTTGATGTGCACCGAGCATGACGTGCCGGAAGCGCAGTGCGGCATTTGCCGGCCGGAGGTGACGCGCACGCTCAAACCCGGGGAGAGCCTGAAGGTACGTCTGCCTTCGCCTGAGTCCACGAAAATCGTGGGCGTCCGGATGGCCTCCCCGACGATCGGTCTGACCGCCGAGAGCGTCGAGTGCTTTGCCGAAGTGAGCTTCAATCAGAACGCCCTGGCCCAGATCGTCGCCCCCGTCGGCGGCATCCTCCAGAGCGTGGACGTGGACTTGGGCAGAAAGGTGGAGGAGGGCCAGGTCGTGGCCAAGCTCTGGTCTGCCTCGATTGTGGAGGCCGTGGCGAAGGCCGTGCTCACGCACCAGACCCTCGAGCGGGAACGCAAGCTCAGCGCCGACCGCGTCACCTCCCAGGCGGTCTTGCAGGAGGCCGAGGCCGCGCACAACGCCGCCTGTCTGCCCCTGCGGACGCTGGGGTTTACCGAAGAACGGATTGAAGAGTTCAGTCATAAGCCGGCAGGGACGAATGATCATTCGCCCCTACTGGAGGTGCGGGCGCCGTTCGCCGGCGAGATCATCGAGCGGACGGCGGTGCGTGGGGCGCTGGTGGAGACCGGCAAGCCGTTGTTCACATTGGCCGACCGCTCCGTCATGTGGGCAATGCTCCAAGTGCCCGAGACGGCCCTGACGCACGTGCAAACAGGCCAAACCGTCGAGTTGCACGTGGACTCGCTGCCCGGCAAAGTGTTTACTGGCAAGCTGACCTGGATCGGGCCGGCCGTGACTGAACGCACGCGCATGACGCTCGCCCGGGCCGAGTTCGCCGACCCCGACACCCTGCTCAAAGACAAGATGTTCGCCACGGCACGGATTCTGACCCGTCGCACGGAGAACGCCATGCTGCTGCCGCCGGAGGCGGTTCAGTACATCGAAGGCAAGCCGCTCGTGTTCGTGCAACTGGCCGACGATTTGTTTGACGCGCGAGCCGTCCGACTGGGTGCGAAGTTCAATGGACATCAGCAAGTGCTGGCCGGTCTCGAACCCCAGGAGTCCGTGGCCGTGACGCATACCTTCGCCCTTAAGTCCGCCCTGTTGATGTCGCGCCTGGGCGCCGGATGTGCAGATGATTGAAGAAAGGAGATGGGGGCGAAGGTTTAGAGTCCCGCGTTTGCGCGGTCTTAAGCCGCTTGAAGGCGGTACTCCGAACGGCAGGCCCTACCCCTCAGGCGCCAAGACGTCGTCATCTTGGGGCGCAGGCGAAGGATCTGGGCTGCGAATGGAGATCTCCCCAGTACATAAGCCAGATCCTTCGCTCCGTCCAGGATGACATACTTCCGTGAGGGCTGGCGGCGGATCGAATGAGCCGACGACAAGTGGAGACCTTGGAATGCTGAATTGGATCATTGATTTCTCTCTGAAAAACCGACTGCTCGTCTGCCTTCTGGCCGTGGCATTGATTGTCATTGGCGGGCGGACGCTCAGTATCCTGCCCATCGACGCTTTTCCCGACACGACGCCGGTGCAGGTACAGATCAACACCACCGCGTCTGCCCTGAACCCCCAGGAGACGGAGGCGCAGATTACGCTGCCTGTGGAACTGGCGATCAGCGGCCTGCCCGGCCTGCAAAACGTCCGCTCGATCTCCAAGTTCGGCCTCTCGCAGGTCGTGGCGACTTTTGACGACCAAACCGGCATCTTCCAGGCCCGCCAACTCATCATGGAGCGGCTCCAGACGGTTGAATTGCCGGAAGGCATCGAACGCCCGCAATTGGGTCCCATCGCCACCGGCTTGGGCGAGGTCTTCCACTACGTGATCCGCTCGGACGATCCCAACCGGACGCTGACCGACCTGCGGGAAATCCACGACTGGGTTGTCAAACCGGAGTTGCGCAAGGTGCCGGGGGTGGCCGAGATCAACTCCTGGGGCGGCTTCGAGAAGCAATATCATGTGGTCGTCGATACCGGGCGACTCATCAAATACGGCCTGACACTCGAACACCTGGTCGAGGCTTTGCAGGACAACAATCAGAACGTCGGCGGCGGCCAGATCGTTCGCAGCGGTGAGTCGCTGCTCGTCCATGGCATCGGCCTGACGACCACCGTGGAGGAGATTGCCAACATCGTGGTCGCCGCTCACGACGGCACGCCGGTGCGGGTGCGAGACGTGGCCACGGTCCAGATCGACCACGAAATTCGGCGCGGCGCCGTCACCGCCGACGGAAAAGGCGAGGCGGTCCTGGGTCTGGGCTTCATGCTCATGGGTGAGAACAGCGCTATCGTGACCCACGCGCTCAAGCAGAAGCTCGCGGAAGTACAGAAGTTCCTCCCCGCCGACGTAACGGTGGAAGTGCTTTACGACCGGACCGAGCTGGTCGAGAACGTCATTCACACCGTGCGGGACAATCTGATGGTGGGCGCCTTGCTGGTGATCGCGGTTTTGCTGGGTTTCCTCGGGAGCATCCGAGCCGGGTTGATCGTCGCGGCGGCCATCCCGCTGTCGATGCTCTTCGCGGGCAACCTGATGCTCCAGGCGGGCATTGCGGCAAGCCTGCTGAGCCTCGGCGCGATCGACTTCGGCCTGATCGTGGACAGCTCCGTCATCATGGTGGAGAATTGTGTCCGCTACGCCGCGCACCGCAGGGACAGATCCTGGCTCGACACGATCCGCGATGCGGCCGTCGAAGTCCGCAAACCGACGATGTTCGGCGAGTTGATCATCATGATCGTGTTCCTGCCCGTGCTCACCTTGGAAGGGATCGAAGGCAAGCTGTTCCGGCCGATGGCCCTGACCATGATCTTCGCCCTGGTCGGCTCCCTGGTGCTGTCGCTGACACTCATGCCGGTGCTGGCCAGCCTGCTACTGCCGCGCACGATGAAAGAACACGAACCCTTGCTGGTCCGGGCCGCCAAGCGGGTCTATACGCCGGTCCTGGACCTCGCCTTACGGCTGCGCGTAATCGTGCTCATGGCGGCCCTGGCGCTGATCGCGGGCGGCGCGCTGCTGGCCGCGCGGATGGGCGGGGAATTCCTGCCCCGGCTGGGCGAAGGAGCCATCGTCGGCACCACCGTGCGCCTGGCGGGCATTTCGGTGGACGAATCGGTCGCCCAGAACCACTTGATCGAGCAGCGACTCATGGCGGAGTTCCCGGATGAGATCGAACACATCTGGACACGGCTCGGCACGGCGGAAGTCGCTACGGACCCGATGGGCGTCGAACTGGCCGACTTCTTCCTCGCCCTCAAGCCGCGAAAGCAGTGGCAGAAGGCGCGCACGCAAGCCGAACTGACGGAAAGGATGCGTGAAGTTCTAAGCCGGGTGCCGGGCATGCGGCCCTCCTTCAGCCAGCCCATCGAGATGCGGATGAACGAGCTGGTCGCGGGCATTCGGGGCGACATCGGGATCAAAGTCTACGGCGACGATCTGGAGGAACTGCGCCGGCTCGGCGGCGAAGTGCAGGCAGTCCTGGCCCAGATTCCCGGAGCCAGCGAAGCGTCCGCGGAACAACTAACCGGACAAACCTTCCTGCAAGTGCGCGTGGACCCGCAGGCGATCGCTCGCTTCGGTGTCCCGACGCGCAACGTGCTGAACGTGGTCGAAGCCGTGGGCACGAAGAAGGTCGGTGACGTACGCGAAGGTCAGCGGCGTTTTCCACTCGTGGTGCGGCTCCCGGACCGGCAGCGCACGGATCCGGACGCGCTGGCGAACACGCTCATCCCGACCGAAGCCGGACCGGTTCTGTCCCTCAATCGCGTCGCGCAGGTCGTGGAAACCGACGGACCCGCGACCATCAACCGCGAATGGGGCAGGCGCCGGATCACGGTCCAGTGCAACGTGCGCGGGCGCGACGTGGCCGGCTTCGTGGCCGAGGCAAAACAGAGAATCGCCGCGCAGGTGCGGCTGCCCGAAGGCTACAGCCTCGAATGGGGCGGGCAGTTCGAGAACATGGAGCGGGCCAATCGCAAGCTGATGTTCGTGGTGCCGATGTCGCTGGCCCTGATCTTCGTGCTGCTGTTCTTCAGCCTGGGCTCGCTGCGCGAGGTCCTGATCGTGGCCTCCGGCATTCCGTTGGGCCTGGTGGGCGGCGTGCTGGCCCTGTGGCTGCGCGACATGCCGTTCACGGTCAGCTCGGCCATCGGTTTCGTCGCTCTGAGCGGCGTGGCCATTCTCAACGGCCTCGTGCTGGTGACCTTCATCAAGCAGCAGCTCGAAGCCGGCGAATCACTCTCTGCCGCCGTGCGCCACGGCTGCCTGGTGCGTTTGCGTCCCGTCCTGATGACCGCCCTGGTGGCCGCCGTAGGTTTCCTCCCCATGGCCGTGAACGTGGGGGTCGGCGGCGAAGTCCAGCGTCCCTTGGCCACGGTCGTCATCGGCGGCATCTTCACCAACACTTTGCTGACTCTGTTGGTGCTGCCGGCGCTTTACACGATGTTCCGACGGAAAGCTGACGCCGCAGGCCCCTTGTCAAAAGCCGTCGGACCATAGTAGAATGCCGGGGTAGAGGGCAGCGGCAGGGCCGCGGACGGGCCGGCGCCCAACCGCTCGTGACAGGGGACGGATATGGGAATTGGGGATTGGTTGAGACGGCGGCTCCCGCGAAGCACCAGCGGCACCGGAGAGATACCAAGACCAGAGCTTGAGGTGCTGGAGCCCAGATTGCTGCTGAACGCCGACTTCGGCGCGGTCCTGCCACCCTTGCCGGCCGGCGATCCCGCCGAGCCTGCTCTCCTCGTCGACGTGCCGCGCGCGCCCGCGCTGCCGGGCTTGGAATTGGTGGACGCAGACCTCGAGTATCTGCGGGATCAGGTTGTCTACCTGGACACCGACGGCGAGAGAAGCGTCATCTATGATGGCTCGGTGAAGGTTGGGCCGTTCGACGTCCCTGCCCTCAGGGCACCGGGGAACCTTGCGGGCTTGGAGCAGACCATCCTGACAGAAGGGTGCGCGCGTCTGCGGCAGATCTTCGCGGGTGCCGGGGTTGCCTTCGCACTTGACCGACCGGTCGGCAATCAGCCTTACTCCACCGTTTATGTCGGAGGAGATGGTTCGGCATGGGCCGATTGTGGCTCCCTCGCAGGGCTGGCCGAAACCGAGGACGTTGGGAATCGAAACCGCGGGGACGACGCCTTCGTCTTTCCGGAGGAGCTTCGCGCGGAGGCGATCGATCTCGACTCCTATGTGCGCAGGTTGGTCGACGTCATCGCCCACGAAGTCGGGCACCTCCTGGGCATGCAGCATGTCGGTGCGGAAGAACTCACCGAGCCGATCGCTCGCGTTGCCTACATGCAGGGGGACCTCTATGGCCCCGTACATCAGTACCTCACCAGCGAGGCTTTTGACTTTTACGCAAGCCAGTTTCGTGACTCAGAGTTGGGTGAATACATAGGCCAGATGCCGGGAACGCGCGGCCTCAATACTACGGTCCTCGAAGGCAGTTGCGACGAGGACAGGGGATCGGAATGTCCCTGGGGAAACGCGGAGGGTCATTTGTGGGGACAGTACCCCGATGGCACTCGCTCCTGGGATTACTCCGGTTCCGCCGGCGAGGACAGCGCGGTCAACCGCGCCTACGAATACTTCACCGGCGGCCAAGCCTTGGAACCCGACTACCCCCTCTTCGATGGCCGCTGGCAAACCAAGGGGGATGGTCTTGGGCATGGGATCACCTGGGTGTATGCCAAGGGCAACAAGGCTCGGGCGTATTACTGGCTCGGACATGTGGCTCACCTGCTTGAGGACGTAACACTGCCCGCCCATGCTCTGGCTGCGCACGCGTTGTTTGACAAATACGAGAGCTACACGGCACGAAGCGGTAATTGGACGCTGTGGGGTTTCCCCACCGCGGATTTGCGCGGCGGACCGACGGGTGAGATACGCCTGCCCCAGGACACTTGGGAGGCCCTCCTGCTGGATCCCCTGTACTATCTATTCGAAGAAACCGCGGAGGCCGCCGACGACTTTGACAGCGATCTGGCGAACGGGGAGGAGGACCATGGCGCGCGGCGCGCGAACGGCATCAATGATGCGGAGGCAAGGGCGGTGGGGGATGCCATGATGCCCATAGCGATGAAGGCTGTGGCGGAGTTGTTTCGCTACTTCTATGGCTTGGTCGATCATGACGCCCCGGAGGTCAATCTCGTAACCTCGTTCGGTGCCGACGAGGGAGGTGCCGTCCTGAAGCCCAGCCGGTTCCACCTCGCGGCCCTCGCCCAGGACGACCTCAGCGGCTATGATGCGGATGGATTCCATTTCATCATCGAGCGAAAGAACGGTGACGTCTGGGAGCACGTGGTCGTCAACCCCAACGCGGGCCAATTCGAATTCACCGCTCCCGGCGACGGTCTGTACCGCATCACAGTCGCGGTCTCCGACGCCGCCGGCAACGTGGGCAGGAGTGACACAGGCTACTTCCGCGTGGAGCAGGCCGCCGGGCTGACGCCGGTCTATCGGTTCTGGTCGCCGGTGATCGCGCACCATTTCTACACGATCCGCGTGTCCGAACGGGACAAGCTCATCTACAACTACGCCGGTGCCTGGATTTATGAGGGCATCGCGTATTACGCCTTCGCGCAGGCAGATCGACCCGGAGTTGTGCCGATCTACCGGTTCTGGTCCGGCGCACTCGGATCGCACTTCTTCACGACCGATGCCGCGGAGAAGACGCGGAGGATCGACAACGAGGCGGCGGTCTGGACCTACGAAGGCATCGCGTTTTACGTGTACCCCGGGGGCTCGCAGCCCGCCGGCACGAGCGGGGTTTACCGCTTCCAGTCACCCACGCGAATCGGCCATTTCTACACGCTGAGCCAGACGGAGCGGGACAAGCTCCTGACCCTTTCCCCGCTCGTTTGGACCTACGAACTCATCGCCTGGTACGCCTACGAGGCGTGAGCCCTCCGCGACGGCCCATCGTCAGCCATGCGACAGCAGATTGCTTCGCGTTCAATGTCATGCCGTGTGGCTTCATCGCCCACCTTGGTGTCACCCCGCCAGGGCTGCTCGATGGTGCTTGACCCACGGGGGAACGACCTGTATACTTCGCGCTCGAACGTGTGAAGTACACAGACTGAGGTTGGGGCCCTTTTCAGGAGAATTGAATATGAGAAGATCTGTTTTGGGGATGAGTATGTTGGCCGTCGTGCTTTGGACCGCCACGGGGGTTCTGGCACAGGGCCAGGGGAAAGGGCAAGGGGGCGACAAGGAGCGTGTCCGGGAACGCCCGGCGAATAAGGCTCAGGAGAACGCGCCGGCCGCCGCCGAGAACGTGGACAAGAACGCCGGCAAGGGCAAAGCGGCCAAGCAGGCCGACGAGGGCCTCGGCAAAGCCGCCGAGCAGAAACAGGGCGGACCGCAGGGCAAGAAAGGGGGAAAGGCGGCGACGGATGCCGTGGAGCAAGGCAAAGGCAAGGGGAAAGGCCAGGAGAAGCAGGCCCAGGCGTTCCAGAAACAGCTCCAGCACGAGCAGGCCAAGCACCTGGAGCGTCAGGCCCGGCTGGCACGGCTTCGCGAGCTGGCCGTCAAGAAGGGCGACGCCGAGATGATTGCCCGCGTGGACAAGCTGATCGCCAAGGAGCAGGAGGTCTACACGCGCAAGGGCGGGAAGATGCAGGGACAGCCGCGCGCCACGACCCCGACGGGCCCGAACAACGTCCCTCCGGCCACGGTTGGACCGAATGCCGCCGCCGAACAGAAAGGCAAGAGCAAGCAAGCCGAGGCCAAAGAGCAGAAGAAGGCGGAAACCAAGCAGGAAGAGGCGAAGAAGTAACGAGGACGTCGGATGACCACTCGGTCGTCGGAGCGTTTGTTTTGCGAACCCACGTGACAGTCAGGGGCGGAACGATGTCGAATAAACTCGCAAGATGGTTCGTCGTGATGGTCTTGGTTCTCGGGATCTACGGGTGCGAGAAGAAGAATCCCCCGGCTCCCCAGGAGGAACCGACCAAGACCGCCGCAGAGTACAAGGCCGAGGCGGACAAGCAGATCAATGAGCAAAATGCCGCCCAGGAACTGAGCAAACTCGAGCAGGAAGTCAATGCGGACGCCGCTCAACCCTGACCGGGTCGCGGATCGACCGTCGCGACTGGTCAGCAATTGACAAGTAGGGTGCACCCGGTATGGCCTCGCTCTTTGTCACCAAGCCCGTGGAGCGACTGATCGCGGAGACGCAGACGGGCGAGCGTTCGCTACGCCGGGTTCTTGGTCCTATCGATCTGATCGCCTTGGGGATCGGGGCGACCATCGGCGCCGGCATCTTCGCGACCATCGGCACTGCGGCGGCGGGTGATGCGGCCCGGCCGGGCGCAGGACCGGCTCTGATCTTGTCGTTCGTTCTGACAGCGGTGGTGTGCGCCTTCACGGGCCTGTGCTACGCGGAACTGGCCTCGCTGGTGCCCATCTCCGGCTCAGCCTACACGTTCACCTATGTCACCCTCGGCGAGGTCGTCGCCTGGATCATCGGCTGGGACCTCATCATCGAGTACGCGATCGGGAACGTCGCCGTCGCCATTTCCTGGGCCAACTACTGCAACACGCTCCTGGCCGGCTTTGGGATCGACCTGCCCGGATGGTTAACGGTGGACTATCGCACCGCGGCCCAGAAGATGCCGGAGGTGATCGCCGGAGCCCCGCACGTTTTCGGCGTGCCGCTTGTCTTCAACCTGTTGGCTATCGGCATTGTGGCGGCCCTCTCGGTGGTCCTGGTGTGGGGCGTGCGCGCGTCCTCGCGGGCGACCTCGATCATGGTCCTGGTCAAGCTCCTGGTGCTCGGGTTTTTCGTGTTGGCCGGCCTCCGCTTCGTCCAGCCGGAGAATTGGCAGCCCTTCGCGCCGAACGGCTTTGCGGGGATCGCCGCCGGAGCGGCCATCGTGTTCTTCGCTTACATCGGCTTCGACGCGGTCTCGACCTGCGCCGAAGAGACGCGCCGGCCGGGACGGGACTTGCCCATCGGGATTCTGGGGTCGCTGGCAGCCTCCACGGTGATCTACGTGATCGTCGCCGTAGTCTTCACGGGGCTCGTGCCGTTCCCGGCGTTGCAGAAGATGACGGTGTCCGATCAGGCGGAGCCCTTGACGGTGGCCCTGCAGTACGTGGGCCGGTCGGACGTGGCGGTCGGTATCGTGGCGTTCGGCTCGGTCGTCGCCCACACGGCGGTGCTGCTGGTCTTCCAACTCGGCCAAGCACGGATCTTCATGGCGATGGCCCGCGACGGCTTGTTGCCGGCATCGCTGGCCCGCATCCACCCGAGGTTCCGTACGCCGCACATTGCAACGATTCTAACGGGCATTGGGGTCGGCATCTTGGCCGCGGTCTCGAATATCGACGAGATGGTCGATCTGACGAACATCGGGACGCTCTTCGCGTTTCTGCTTGTCTGTATCGGCGTCTCGATCCTGCGTTTCAAGGCCCCGGACCGGCCGCGTCCCTTCCGCGTGCCCTTTGGCCCGATCCTGATCCCCGCGTTGGGAGCGTTCTCTTGCCTGGGAATGATCGCCCACCTTCCCAAGACCTCTTGGCTGCGCTTTGGCCTCTGGCTGGCCGTCGGCCTCGTCGTCTATGCGCTCTACGGCTATCGGCACTCCCGACTCCGCACCAGGGGAGTCCGTATCTATGAGCGAGAAAGCTGAAGGCCGCGAAGACCCACAGACAAAAAAAGAGCGGCGAGCGAAATCGTGGCCCTTGCTGTTTATTGACCCTCAAGAATTCAGACCGCGTTTCTCTGAACTGCGGGTGGCAGCCTCAAGGCCACCGGCCCTGGTTTGTAGTGTGCTCGTACGAACATAAGAAGATAACGTCTTACGGCGTCACTACAAACAAGCTGTGCTTGAGACGGCCACCCGGACCTCTACCGTAGCAACTGAGAATCGATAGCCCTTCCAGGATTCGTTGCGACGGCTACTTGGCCATGGATCGGACGACCTTGATCGTGTCGATATAGATCAGGCCCGTGCCGGCGGAAACAGGTTTGTCCCGGTTGCCGACACCGAGGACCATCTTCTTGACCGTCGCGGCGTTCACGCCGAACTGGCTGAGCGGAATCCGCCATTCGGTCCAGGTGGTCGCGGTCAGGAGCGCCGCATCGGAACTGACGACGGAACCGCTCTTGTTGGACTTGTCGGTGAGTCCCACATAGAGCGGCTGGGTCGCGTCGTTCTTGCTCTTGCCCCGAACGAACACGACCAGTGTATCACCACCGTTGACCGTCCAATCCTGCGGGGTCGCCCACACCCGCTCGGCCTCGCTGTAGAACGGCGACTTCACGTCGTTGTAGTCCAACGGCATCGACTGGCCGCCGCTCTGGACAACCACCTGCTCGGCAAACGGCGCGGTCGTGTATCCGACGCGCGAGCCGTTGGTGTTGGCGGCCCAGCCGTCGATCCAGATTTCGAAGATGCAGTTGCCTTCGATATCCGTGTAGCTCTCGAAGTCGTCGACCACGATGAAGTTGGCCGTGGTGAAGCTCCAGACGTTGCCTTTCCATGGGCTCTCGGCCACGGCCTCGTTGACCTCATCCACGCGCCAGTAATAGGTCTTGTTCCATTCGAGAGTGCCCGGATCGAAGATTGTTTCCTGGGCCGGCTGACGCGTGACGGGGGCGGTGCCATTGGCGACCGCGTCTTTGTTGTCGCTGAAGTAGATCTCGTGCTTGGCGGCCTTGTCGCCCGGGGTCCAATGAGGCATCACGATCTGCGGGACATCCACGGCCCCATTCGACGGGTACGGCGTGGCCACCCGGTACGGCAACTGGAGCGGGCCGGCGGGGATGATCTGGCGGGCGATGCTGGGGCTTTCCCACGAGAGCTGCGCCACCGCCCCGCCGCCATTCTCATACCACTCCATCACAATCCGATACGTCTGGCCGGCGACGAGATTCACGCGGCCCCGGTTGTCGGTCGTGCCGTGATCGGTCCAGTTGTTGATGATCCGCCGGCCGTCCAGGAACAGACGCACGCCGTCGTCACTGGTCGTGATGAACGTGAAGGTCTCGGTCAACGGCGCGTCCAGCACGGCCGTCCAGCGGGCGGAGACATTGTCGGTCGCGGTCCCCGCGACGATAGCCTCGCCCCAGGAGTGGTTGATCGACGGCTCGGTCTGCGTCAGGAAGGGAGCACCGGAGACGCCCATGCCATTGAAGTACTGAGCAAGGACGCCGCCGCCCGGCCCCAGCGTGGTGAAGCTCCAGACCGGGCCCGTCTGCTTCTTCCCGGCGGACTCGACCTCATCCACGCGCCAGTAGTAGGTCGTATTCGACTGGAGCGTACCCGGCTCGTAGGTCGACACAAGCTGGTTGCCTTTAGAAGCCCCGGCAGCGCCGTTGGCCACATCCTCTTTGCTCAGGCCGAAGTAGACGTCGTGCGACGTGGCCGTAGTCCCCGGCGACCAGCTCAATTGCGGCTTGGAATCGACCCATTTGGCCCCATCCCAGGGAGCGGGCTTGTAGGCGGTCTTGGGAGCAGCGGTAAAGGACCACACGTCACCCGCGTACGTTGTGCCGCTGACTTCAATCTCATCGATGCGCCAGTAATAGGTGACGCCCGCTTCCAGCCCGGGGACGTGATAGTACATCGGGAACGGCAGGCGGGAGGCCACCTTGTCGGCGGCGGTCAGGTCCGGCGTCTTGCCGAGATAGACATCATGGAACATCGCGGTGTCACCGGCTGTCCACTTCAGCAGCGGCATCGCGACGCCGAGGGTGTTGTTCACCGGGTCGGGGGTGTCGGCCTTATACACGTGGAAGGCGTCGATCGTGATGTCGTCATAGTAGATCGTGGAGGCGCTATTGCCGTACAGGTCGATGGCCTGCAACGTGCCATGCGTGTGGTCGTCCCACTGGCCGGTAGCGATCAGTTGCCCGTTGTAGTACTCATCGAAGGTGTTCTTGTCCAGATTGATCAGAAGCTTGATTTCGACCCACTGATCGAAAACGATCTCGGTGGCCCCGGTGAGGCCGCCGTGCCAGGCGGTGATGGCCCCCGTCGCCAGATTGTACTGGGTCTGGATGGACCAGTCATTGGTGCCGCCGTCCGCGTACGTGTTCAGCAGGATGAAATAACTGATCCCGGTGCCGCCGGAAGGAATGTACTGCCAGGCGGAGAAGCTCCACTTGCCCCCGGCCCGCTTGAATTCGTGGACAAAGTCGGACGTGCTGACGATCTCGACCGCTTTCGTGCCGCTGTGGGCGAACTTCGTGGACACCTTCGCGCCGGCGCTGGCGGCATTGTCCCAACCCTTCCAGCCGCCGGTACCGTGCAGATCGCCAACGGCGTAGGACTCGAAGTCCTCGGAGAAAACGGCCGCGGAGGCGAGGCCGGATCCGCCCGCGCTCACAAGGACTGCCAGGAGAAATGTCAGCCATCTCATCTTTCACCCCTTCCCAAGAGCACCTGAACCTATGCCACAGGAGGCGCGACAACGCCGTCACGGCCTCTCCAGACTCATGGTTCCGACATCCGTCTTTGCCTCTGCCGGGTCACCCGCCGGCACCGGCGGCCCGCTGGCGGCAGGGGTGACGCATGCATCCCCCGTATCGGCCGGCGGGATCAGGACCGCTTTCACCGCCAGCGTAGCCACGGTCGCCTTCACAACGTTGGCGGCGAAATCATAGTCATACCGGGCCCCGCCGGGACTATTGGCATCGTTGGCCAGAGCATTGCTGGCATCCTGTGCCGAGTGATAATAAGCATTGCTCTGGCGATACCAGATCTCATCGGCCGTATTCTCGCTGGCGATAAATGCCGGATAGCCGGCCGAGATGAAAGGCCCGTGGTCGCCGGCATCCCAGTAGACCGGGTAGTGGCTGTTGGGGTCGATAATCAGCGTGGGGACATACGTGGCCGCCGCACGGACGAAGATCTCGACCCAGGCCGTACAAGAGGGCGCCTCCAGAGTCTCCACCTCCAGATCCAGCAATGCGTTGGGATCCGAGTCCCAGGCGGGACGCAGAATCATATCGAGATTGATCACGCCCACAATGTTCGCATCCTGGGGCAAGGCCTCGACGTATTCCTGGCTGCCTTTCATCCACTCCTCTTCCGCGTTGAAAGCGATGAACCGCAGGGTGGACCGGAAGTGGTACTGCGTCAGCACCCGCGCCGCTTCGAGGACACCCGCGGTGCCGGAGGCATTGTCGTCCCCCCCCGGGCGCTCGCCGCCGGAGGTGGTGTCGTAATGGGCACAGACGATGTAAATCTCCTGCGGAGTCACCGTGCCCGGCCACTCTGCCACCACGTTCTGGTAGACGCCTTGGGTAGAGACAGGTACGCCCAGCAACGCGAATTGGTCGGTCAGGTAGAGCCGGGCTTCCTGGTTGCCCAGCGTCCCGCCGTTGGCCCAGCCATCGCGATCGCGCCGCCGCTGGTTATACAACGGGCCGCCATAAAGCCCCAGACCCATGTTCTCCAAAGCGATCTCGTGGGCTTTGTATTGCTTGACCGATACCTTATCCACTGCCTCCGAGACAACATCGGCGCACACCAAGGATGGAGCGAGGGCCAGAATCAAAGACGCCATGGCCATAGCAGCACCCACCCCGCCGTCTCTTCCCGCAACCCGGGCCCACACCCTGCTCACCTCATCCCCTTTCCGTCGTCCGGCAGGCCGCCTGAAGAAGGCCGACCCTCCAGCGCTAAGATCATTGTAGCACAACCCAGCGGGGTATGGCAAGGACCACAGCGGCGAAGCACGGGTGGGCGTGTCCCACCGATTGCCTTCCTTATGGCTGGGGTGCCGGTGGTCCCAGCCGCAGCCGTTCGAGATCGATCTGGGCGTTCAATGTCACGAGCTTGCCCCGGGCCACTTGGACTTGCGTTACGCGGCCGGCTTCGGCTTGCTGCGGGCTGTTCGCCCCGGTGCAGGGCCTGACCGGCACCTACAAGGAGTTGATGGCACAAGGCGGCTACTATGCCACCCTTGTCCACCGCCAGACTCGGGGGCCCTTGGCCACGTGAGAAGGGAGAGTGGAGAGTTTGAACTCGGAACTTTGAAGTGTCAGGTGACTGCTTGAAACTCCCGACTTCTCATGAGTGTTGACGAACAACTTCGGCAATTTCTGGGTGCCACGGCCGAACTTGTTTGACCGTGCTCCCTCACATACAGAGAGCACGCTCAAGCTGCGCTCGGGCGTGGCACCCGGCCTTTCACGGATCTGGATTACTGATCTTGTCTGTCAAAACTCATTAGAGCGCCGGTCCGGCGAAGAATTCCACGCTGGCCACCTGCACCGTCTTGGCGCCGGCAGGCAACGCCGAAATGTCCAGATTCTCACCCCGGATCATCAGCGTGACGGTGGTTTTGCCCGCGGGGACGACATCCGGAATCACCCACCCCGTCCATTTTCCGCCGGCCGCCGAGGTCGGCGTGACGATCACCGTCAGTTGGGCTTTGAAATTCAACTCGATATCGACCTCCACGCTGGTGAGGTAATTGCTCGACGTACTGGAGCTGCTCGGATCGGGATCCAGCGTAATGCACTGGCCGCCGTCCATGCACACGGTCAAACCGATGGTCGGCATCGGGGCGGGCTTCTTGGCGAGCTGCTCGTAGGCGCCCATGTCCACCTTGGTCCCCTCGATCCGCGCCTCGTTGTCGAGGTCGAACGGCAGTGCCTCGGTGGCGTTGCCGTCCGCGTCCAGTTCCATGCTGTCGGGCGGCAGGGCCGCATTATTGCCGGCGTCGATGGCCGGCGAAGACGCCTTGAGCCGATAATCGCCGTCGATCCACTCCCCCTCGAGGTTGCGTGTGCCTTGTCGAGTGAACTGCGGGTCCGTGCTGATATTGCCCGTGCCGGCCCAGCCGCCCTGCACGTCGCTATAGGTGACCTCGACTGCCTCACGGACGTTGCTCCAGATCTCGTTGCCGCCGTTGAACAGGATGCTGTTGGCGACCTTGACCTTGATGCCGGCCGCCGGCCCCCATTGGAAGCTCGCGATGGCTTGGCCGGTGGGCGAACGGTTGTCCGCCAGCGTGCAATTGAGGAGGGTCAATTGGCCGTCCAAGTTGTAGAGCGCCGCCCCCCCCGCGATCACGGCGTACTCCGCCGTGTTGCCCGCGACGCGGCAATTGGTCAGCGTGGCGCTGCCCTCATAGTTGTAGAGGGCACCGCCGAGCATTAGCGCCTGGTTGCCAAAGAGCTGGCAGTTGACGAGCGTGATCGACGGGCCAAAACTCATGAGGGCTCCGCCCCAGACGCCCGTATTGGCCCGGAACGTGCAGTTGACCAGTTGCACCTTCCCCTCGGGGTTGTAGAGACCGCCGCCGTAATGATGCGGATACGAACCATCGGCGTTCCCTCCCGTGATCGCGACCCCGTCGAGCAGCGCGGGCAACCCGTCCGCCGGACCGGTGACGACATGGTAGCTGTTGTCGCTGAGATTCAGAATCCCCCACTGGTCGTCGCCCTTGAGGTCGCCGCTGAGAATCGTCACATAAGCGGCGGGGTTTCTCAAATCGGGGTTCGGCAGACCGTAGCCGGCGAAGCCGCCCCGGATCGTCAGACCCTCCTTGAGCAGGAAGCTGGCCTGCCGGCTGCCGGCGGTGGCGCCACCGCCCTGGTCCGGCTTGTAGACACCCTCGGCCACGAGAATCTCATCGCCCTTGCCCGCGGCCGCCAAGGCGTCCTGGAGTGTGAGCATGGCGGTGTTCCAGCCCTTGCCGTCGTGGACGGAGCCGGGGGCGTCCGCATCCACGTGATACGCATACTTCTCCGCGACGCTGAAATGGATCTCAAAGCTCAGATCCCGAGACGGGCACAGAAACGTCCAGTCCCCCGCCGCCAACGGCCCAAAATCACCCTTCAGACCCGCCACCGGGCTGTAGATCATCGTGCAGACCTGCGGGACCGGACCTTTGAACCACAGCATGATGGTCTTGGCCTTCGTGTCGATCAGAAGCTGGGGCGTGCCGCCCAGGCCCCGCTCCCCCACGCACGCATTGGAATACACCGTCGTGGGGCCGGTGAATTTGATGACATCTGTCGGGGTCGGCTTGGCCGGCTCGATGCTCCATTGCTTCGGCGGTATGCTGCCGGAGATCCAGGAAACACTGTCCGCGTACGCCGCGCTCCCCGCCATCAGGAGCAGTGCCAATGCATGGATTGCCACACTTCGCCTGTTCATCTTCCCTTCCTTTCAAAAAGAGAGCTTGTCCGCCCGGCCAGCCGCCGATGAGCGAGTGGTGCGGCGGTCCTGATCCTCCTCGGTTGTCGCGTGCCTACAGCGGCACCAGAGAAAACGTCTTCCGGCGTCACCGGGTTCCCCAAACGCGACGCGTGGCGCCCGGGACCCCCTGCCAACGGCCGCTCTCCGGCGACCTACCCCAATCCGAATCCCTTCCGTACAACGTCCCATAGTATACCATGTCTGCGCGTCCTTGTCCACCGAATCATGCCAGAATCCCACCCTCGCAGCGTCGGCAAATCAACGGACATGGAGGGTGCCGGCACGATCGTACGCACGGCATGAAAATCTGGGTTAGGGCTTCTGGGCCGTAGTCTCGGGACCGAAGGTCGCCGGATCGTGCACCAGGACTGAATCCCGTTCGTTCGCCACGACTGTCCCAGCAGGTATCGGCACGCTTCCCGTGACGCAGCCTTTGTCGGGAAAGGAAGATACGAGGTAGATGTTGTCCTTGCCGACGGCACAAAAGGGGCGTTTCTCAAACGTGACGCGCTGATCTAAGAAGAGAACATTTTGCCCATCCAGATCATGCGAGACAGCATTGCCCGCCCGACCTTGTTCCGGTGTGCCACGGTAGGGATCGACATCCGGCCTGAAGTTGGCCACGACTCTTGCTCTATCCTCAGGGCTCCCGATAACCGGATTCCTGTCCGCCGCGACGGCTAAGTTGGGATCGCGTGACGTCGTCAATGCGAATGAGCCGTAGGGCATATGGTACGAGTAGCTGGAATGCTTGAAAGACTCGCCGGACGGCCCGAAATCCCAGGCCCGGGCAAACGTGAAATTCGGGACAACGCCGACGAGCCTGCGGAGACTGAATGCCGTGGTTCCTTTGTCACTCGGACAGGCAAACAGCTTCGTGGGTGTCGCGTAGTACTTCACCAACAGGTAGAGGCTGGAGCTGACCGTTGCGCGACCGCCGTTGGCGTCCGCGTCGAGGCCGAAGGCGGCATGGCGGTTGCGAGCGACCCAGTTGCGTGTTGGCCCCCAGGTTGTCGTCGGGCCACCGGCGCGGGGCAGCGCCCCCTCATAATCAGCGGCATAGAGAAACATGGCTTTGCCAATCTGGGCAAGATTCGCCGCACAGCGTTTGCGGTCGGCGGCCTTTCGTGTCTTGCCCGACAGGACCGGAACGGAAAGAATGACAGCCAGACAGACGACCGCAATTACCAGAGTCTCCACGCGTGTGAGTCGTTTCACGGTCCCGCGTTCCGCCATGTTGGTCCTCCCTCGCCCAAGACCGCACCCACAGGTGCACCACATTCATCCCGGCAGCGCCGATTCCTTATGGTCCAAGATTATACTGGATTGTATCGTAGCGCGGTAGGCAGAATTCCGTTTCTTATGAATCTCTCCTGACTTCCGAGGGAAGTCCGTAACCGACAGCCGTGCAACAGCCACTATACGAGTGTGAGTACCGAAAGCTTGGACCGATCGGATCATGCCTCCGCGCAACGGCGGTTTTTGCCACTGCTGGCGGTGCTGTTCGTTGGCAGCGGCTGCTCCGCCCTGATTTATGAGGTCGTCTGGCTGCAATCGCTCCAATTGGTGATCGGCTCGTCCGCCGTGTCGCTGGGCGTGCTGCTGGCGACCTTCATGGGCGGCATGTGCCTCGGCAGCCTCCTTCTCCCCCGCGTCGTCTCCGCCCGACGGCACCCGTTGCGGGTGTACGCCCTGATCGAATTGGGGATCGGAGCCGCCGGGATCGCCATACTCTGGGGACTGCCCTACGTCGATCAACTCTACGTGGCTCATGTCCGGCCCGGCTTGCCCAGCATCCTGATGCGGGCGACGGTCTGCGCGACGTGCCTGCTGGCCCCCACCCTGCTGATGGGCGCCACCCTGCCGGCCATCGCCCGCTGGGTCGAGGCCACGCCCCAGGGTGTCTCTTGGCTGGGCTTCTTCTACGGCAGCAACATCGCCGGAGCGGTCTTCGGCTGCCTGCTGGCCGGCTTCTATCTGTTACGCGTCTATGACGCCACCGTCGCCACTTGCGTCGCAGCAGCCCTCAATCTCGCCGTAGCCTCGATGGCCCTGCTCCTGGCCAGCCGGACAGTGCACCGGGCGTCTGTAGGTCGTGCGTCCCCGCACGATGTTGCGATGGCGAGCGGGGACGCTCGCCCTACGAAGGTGCGGATCATCTATGTCGTGATCGCGCTTTCTGGGCTGACCGCCCTGGGAGCAGAAGTCGTCTGGACGCGGAATTTGTCACTGCTACTGGGCGGGACGGTCTACACGTTCTCCCTCATCCTGGCCGTGTTTCTCGTAGGGCTGGGCCTCGGCAGCAGTATTGGGTCGGTGATCTCCCGCCACAGCCTCCGGCCGCGGGTGGCGCTGGAGGTCTGCCAATTGCTCCTGATGGGAGCGATTGCCTGGGCAGCCTACGCGGTGGCGGATTCGCTGCCCTTCTGGCCCATCGATCCCTCCCTGTCCCGGAGTCCCTGGCTCAACTTCCAACTCGACCTGGTGCGCTGTGCGTGGGCGGTGCTGCCGGGAGCGATCCTATGGGGCGCAAGCTTTCCGCTGGCTTTGGCTTCCGCGGTTTGCAGCGTGCCGGTAAGGGCATATGATCAGGTTTCCAGTTTGAAGTCGGAGGTGTCCAGCGACAGGTCCTCACTTCAAACTTCAGACTTCACACTTCCCACTTCCCAAGAGCCGGGCCGGTTGGTGGGCGGCGTCTACGCGGCCAACACGGTCGGCGCGATCCTCGGCGCGCTGGGCTTCAGCATGATCCTGATCCCCTGGCTCGGCACGCGGGGCAGTCAGCGGGTGATGATCGCCCTGGCCGCTTTCAGTGTGCTCCTGCTTCTTGCGGCAGCGGTTTGGACCCGAAGGACGTCCTTCGCTTCTTACCTTCTCATCTTCTTCGCTTCTCTGGCCGTCTCCGGGTTGGCAGTCCCACTCATGTGGAGCGTGCCGGCGCTGCCGCCGGGACTGATCGCCTACGGCCGCTATCTGGCGTCGCGCACGATCGTGGCCGACGCGATCTTTACCGGCGAAGGGATAAATTCGACGGTCGCCGTGACGATCCTCGACGGCGACATCGTCAGCTTCCACGTCTGCGGGAAGGTGGAGGCCTCGACCGAGCCGGCCGACATGCGGCTGCAACGGATGCTGGGACACCTTTCCGCCCTGCTGCACCCCCAGCCTCGCTCCATCCTCGTGGTCGGCTGCGGCGCAGGCGTCACCGCCGGCGCCTTCGTCCTGCATCCGGCCGTCGAGAGAATCGTTCTGTGCGAAATCGAGCCCCTGATCCCCAAGGTCGCGGCAGACTTTTTCGCCAAGGAGAACTACCACGTCCTGCGCGACCCGCGCGTCGAGGTGGTGTATGACGATGCCCGGCACTACATCCGCACGACCCACGAGAAATTCGACGTCATCACGTCCGATCCGATCCACCCCTGGATCAAGGGCTCCGCGGCCCTGTACACGAGGGAGTACTTCGAGCTGTGCCGGCAGCACCTGAATCCGGGGGGGATTGTCACCCAGTGGGTGCCCCTCTACGAGAGCGCCCCGGACGTAGTCAAGAGCGAGATGGCGACCTTTTTCACCGCCTTTCCACACGGAACGATCTGGAGCAATGACATCAGTGGTGAGGGCTACGATGTGGTTCTGCTCGGCCAGGTCGGGCCGAGGAAGATCGACGTCGACCAGCTTCAGCAGCGGCTGGAACGCCCCGATCATCTGGACGTGGTCCGATCGCTGGGGGAAGTGAAGTTCGCCTCGGCGTTGGATCTGCTCTCGACCTACGCGGGACAAGGACCCGATCTGAAAGACTGGCTCAAGGACGCCCAGATCAACACGGATCGGAATCTTCGCCTGCAATACCTGGCGGGCCTGGGCCTGAACGCCTACCAGGGAGCGGCCATCTACAAGGATCTGGTGTCTTACCGCAGGTTTCCGGAAGACCTTTTTATCGGCACGCCGGCCCGCAAGCTCCTGCTGCGGGCGGCTCTCACCAAGACCGCCTCGACCGAATAGAGTCCTGGAATCGCGCAGGAACGTCCGAGTTACTTTCCCCTGCCTCCCCTGCAAACGACACACGTCGCACATCCAGCGCTCTCCGCGTGTGCGGTCCCTGCTTTTGCGGAAGAACCGAGGGATCGCTCCGGCCCCGGCTAAACCGCCGCGCCCGGAGCGCCGATGTACTGTGCAGTCGTTGGGGGACAAGTGTAACGCCCCTGACCGCCAAGGCTAACGATCCATTTGGCCCTTGCTGGCTGGAGCCAAGAGGTTCCGCAGTCGGGTGGGAGGGTACGATGATCTTCGACATCACGCTCAAGGATTACCTCACAGAGATCGACGAGGCGCCTCTACTGAAGGCCGAGGAAGAGTACGAGTACGGCCGGCGCGTGGTGGACCAAAACGATCCCTGGGCCCGCGAGCAGCTCGTGCGGAGCAATCTGCGGCTCGTCGTCAATATTGCCAAGAAGTACGGCGGGCGCGGGATGGGTCTGGGTGACCTGATCGAGGAGGGTAATCTGGGCCTGATCAAGGCGGTCGATTACTTCGATCCCGACCGCGGGACACGCTTCAGCACCTACGCCGCCTGGTGGATCAAACAGAGCATTAAGCGCGCCCTGCTGGAGAATGTCCAGCCCGTCCACGTGCCGACCTACATGGTCACCTTGATCAGTCAATGGCGGCATACCGCCACCGAGGTCGAGAGCCGGATGGGCAGGAAGCTGACCGTCGAGGAAATGGCCGACCTGATGCACCTTCCGGTGCGGAAGGCCAATGTGATCCACCGCATCGTCGAAGTGCTCAGCAACTCCGCCGAGAGCCTCAGTCCGGACGATCAGGAAGAGAGCCAGGCCCTGGAATCCACGCTGGAAGATCGGAATGCCGGCCGGCCGGAAGATGGCATGGTCGAGGATGAGGAGAAGGCCAAAGCAATTCGCCTGCTGGACGAGTTGGAATTCCGGGAGGCCGAGGTCCTGCGGCTGCACTACGGCATCGGCGAGAAATGCCCGCTGAGCCTCAAGGAAATCGGTAAGCGTATGGGACTGACGCGGGAGCGAATTCGCCAGATTCGCCGCGACGCCCTCACCAGCCTCTACGAGTACATGGAAGGGGAATAGGATTTACAATCTATGATCTATGATTTATGATTCGAAACCATGGGCGCGAAGCCAGGTCCGTCGGCTCAGGTAGTTGGGCTCGAGATGTGAAGCCAAATGACAAATCACGAATCGTAAATCATAAATCCAAGGAGGGGTCCATGGCGAAAGAGTCGCTGCCTCTGGCACAATACATCCGTGCGGTTCCCGATTGGCCGAAGAAGGGAATCCTGTTTCGCGACATCACCCCGCTGCTGGCCGACCCCCAGGCCTTCCGCGCCGCCGTCGACGCGTTGTGCGCGCCCTTCAAGAAGGCCGGCGTGCAATTTGTGGCCGGCGTCGAGGCCCGCGGCTTCATCTTCGGCGCCGCCGTCGCGGCCAAGCTCAAGGCCGGTTTCGTCCCCATCCGCAAGAAAGGCAAGCTCCCCTGCCAGACGGAGCGGGTCGCCTACGCCCTGGAATACGGCACCGATTGTGTCGAGATGCACCGCGACACCATCCCGCGCGGCGCCAAGGTCCTGCTGGTCGATGATCTGCTCGCCACCGGTGGCACCATGCAGGCCGCCTGTGAGCTCCTGGAGAAGGTCGGCGCCGAGGTCGTCGGCATCGCCGTCGTGATCGAGCTGGCCGATCTCAAAGGCCGCGAGCGCCTGGTCCCCCACAAAATACACGCCCTGATCTCCTACTGACGCACGATCCACGTGGAACCGTCCGATGCCGTAACTGTTTGCAGGACAATCAGTTGTGGCTGACGTACGGACGTCAAACTGCACTGTTTCTACCGGTTCTTATGCGCGCAGGAATTCTTTTGAACATTTTTATTGCATATTGCAACATTTTATGACATAATGCGTCATATAGAGTAGAGGCAATGCATTATGCAGCTAATGTCAATAGAAGATCTTGCGGTTTACCTGGCAGTCTCCAAGCGGACGATCTACAAATACATTGCGGACGGCGACTGCCCGCCATACATCAAGCTCAGTGCCAAAAACATCAGTTTCGACCGGGCAGATGTCGATGCCTGGCTGGAGTCCAAGAAGGTCTATCCTGAACGCGGAGGTGAAAAGATGAGCGATTCGAATGTATCCAGCGGCGGGACTGTCACGCCACCGGCCGAATCGGACAAACTGCCGTGGACGCCGCGGGCAAAGGCAGTCCTGAACGCGGCGTGCCGGCAGGCTCGGGAAGAGGGGTTCACCCAAGCGGGAACTGAGCACGTGCTGCTGGGAATGCTCTCCGTGAAGAAGTGCCTCGGAGCCGCGATACTCGAACGCCTCGACGTATCCGAGCAGAAGTGCCGTCAGCGCTACGAGCAGTTGCGCCGCCCGTCCGGCAAGCCAGGCCCGGGCAAGGCGACGCTCTCCGCGGAGGTCGATAAGGTGACGCAGTGTGCGCGCGAGCAGGCGATTCAGTGGGGCCATACCTACCTCGGAGCCGAGCATCTGCTCGCCGGGCTCCTCGCCGCCCAGCAGGGAATCGGCCTCCAGATCCTTATGGACCTGGGGGTCACATTGGATCGAGTGCGCCAAGAGACCGCCAAGCTGATCGTCTGCCGCCCGGCAGACAGCGAATAGTCCTGGGCCAAGTCCCGATTGTCCGAACGAAAAAGGAGCCGAGAGATGAGTAGTCTCATAGCCCTCATGGCCCCCGGACCGGCAGAGACGGTCCTGATTGCCGTGATCTCTGTGGTCTGGTTCGTAGTCCCCATCCTCGCGGTCATCTGGTTCGTGCGAAAGACGCTGGAGAATAAACGGGAAAACGTGAGATTGCGGCTGGAGGTTGGCAAGCTCGCCGACGAACTCGAGCAGGTCCGCAAACAACAGCAGGCCAGGTGATCCGACGAGATGATCATCCCGACATGCGCTTGGCCGCGACGACGCGGTCGTGGTGCTGGAGGTCTTTGTCGATCCGGATTTGCGCGAAGACGCCGGTTTGTTCCAGTAGCTTCTGGACGTCGCAGCCCTCCTTGTAGCCGATCTCCAGGAGCAGGATACCGTCGGGCTTGAGAAACTGGTCCACTTTCTCCACGATCCTGCGGTACACGTCCAGGCCGTCCTGCCCAGCGTAAAGGGCGAGGCGCGGCTCGTAGTCCTTCACATTCCGATCCAGCGCCTCATATTCCGCCGCACTGACATAGGGCGGGTTGCAGACGATCAGATCAAAGACGTCCAGTTGCGGCACCAGCGGCTCGAAGAGGTCCCCGTGGCGCAGCTCGATCCGCTCCCCAAGTTTGTGTTTCTCGACGTTCTTGGCGGCCACGCCCAATGCAGGCTCGGAGAGGTCCGTCGCCATGACCTTCACGTCCGGAACGTTCTTCGCAATAGCCACGGCAATAATGCCGCAGCCCGTGCACAGGTCGCAGACACTCTGGGGACCGGTTCGCTTGCGGAGCAGTTCAATCGATTTCTGCACGAGCAATTCGGTCTCCGGCCGGGGGATCAGGCAGTCCGGCGTGACTTCGAACTCGATGGAATAGAACTCCGTCCGGCCGACGAGGTAGGCGACCGGCTCGTGCTCGCCCGCGCGTTTGACCAGGCCGCGCAATTGCGTCAACTGCTCCTGGGGCACCACCTTGTTGTACTGCGTGTACAGCTCAATCCGCTTGAGTCCGAGGACATGGGAGAGAAGCAACTCGGCACTGAGCCGCGGCGCATCCACACCCTTCTGTGTCAGGTACTCCGTTACCCAGGTAAGCAGTCTCTGAATTGTCCATTCATTCATCCCTGTCGCCTCGCTACCAGAAAACCATCCTCCTTGACCACGCGAATCGCGAAGTCGTACTTGTTCATCTCCAGCGCGATTTCGAGATCCTCCCGATGGAAGTGCGGCTGCTTCGGATCGCCAAACTTGGCCGCTTCGCCGCTCGCCAGCACGAGCCGACGCGCCGCCTCCGGGTCGGGCCGGCGACCCTGCAGGAGATTCCTCAGGTAGAGAGCACAAAGCTCATCTTCGTCCGTCCGCATGCGCCCATTCCAGCCCATCGCCACAACGGTCACGTGCGCCGGGTTATCGCGCAGGACCGCCTGAGCCGTGGCCGCCGCCACAACAAAGGACCCGGCGTAAACCGCCTCGGCTTGGGTCGCCGCCGCCACGCCCGTGGTCCCCGCCCGGGTGGACTGGATCACAACCTTGCCCTGTAACGAGGCCTGCATCATCTCCTGCGGCGAGTTGCCAAACTCGAAGCCCTCGGGCCGGATGCCGTTTTCCTCTCCCACGCAAATCTCTCCGACGCCCTGGTCCCGCAGCCGCAGGGCCTCGTCAATCCCGGAGACCATGACGATCCGCTCCGCTCCGCGCGCCAGGGCGACCGCCGCCGTCGTGAACGCCCGAAAGACGTCCACGATCACCACGGTGCCTTGAGCCCGTCGAGCCCCCTCAAGAAGACTCTCCATCCTGACTTCCATCCAACTCTACTCTGCTTTTGAAGCAGGCTCTCGCATCGATCTGGACTACAGATGTTCCAGCGTCTCGACGCTATCGGTCTCGGGGTTGATCCACTTGATCGGTCTGCGGAGGCCAAGGCGGTCTTGGCATTTGCACCAGATTGTCACAATTCTCTGGTCGGTCGTTACGACGATCCAGTCTGCTGCACATGCCGCTTCGATCAATAAGAGGTCTTCTCTGAGCAATCTCTGCTCCGTGGCCGAGAGCATGGCGCAAGCTTCGTCCACATGGCTCAGTTCTATGCCTTCACACAAGACCACTTTCTTCCTCGCATACATGCTGCTGAGCCAGCCGTGTGTGACTTTGCTTTTGTATTTCTTGCGTTCGTCCTCCCGACGACGTTTCTGCCATTGATCCAGTATTTCCCGTGTCATTACCACGCGATGGCAGATGGTGAGAACGGCGCGAAGAAACTTGGCGCAGCGGGCTGATGGGCCCTTTTCCTCCTCACCGGCTGAGCGAGCCACGCACGTATCGACGACTATGAGCCTGGATTGTTTGCTGGCTGTCATTTGCCAGCCTCTTTGCTTTCGACCGCATCCAGGTAGTCTATGTCGGCGTTCAACTCCACTTCATCGAAATCCTCCGGCCAGTCCCCATATGCGCCCTTCTCATCCAGGTCCGCCGGGGTCACAATTGTGCGCCCGTCCTCCTGGCGCTGGAACCAGTGCAGTTTGACCTTGTCCGGGGATAGCTTGCCCTCCGCGACAAGCGTTTGGACCTCTCGCAGAAGCAGAGCGCTATGCGTTTCGGCGACGACGATGACACCTCGGTTGGCTGCATCCGCCAGCACGTGGGCAAGACGCCGTTGCGCCCGCGGATGCAGGTGCATCTCGGGCTGTTCAAGGTACACAACTTGTCCGGGCTCCGCCACAACCAGTGCGGCTACGACAGGCAGCGACTGTGATAGACCAAAACCCACGTCCGCGATGCTCACGAGGTCGTGTGCTCCGCCACGCCTGCCATGTATTAGGCGTCCGACCCGGAGTTCAACCTGCGTGTCGTCTACAGGCACCGCTCTGACCTTCCACGTTAGCTCCATGTCTTCCAGGGCCGATCCAAGTTGAAGCAGGTGAGGATCGCCTTTCGATTGCCATTGCGCGATCGTACTGGCGACGTAGCTCTCAAACGTCCCAGGGAAGAGGGGACCAGCAGCGCTCTTGGGGTATGTCCGCTGGGGATTCCCGCGCAGGCCGGGAAGGTGTATCATGCTTTGCAGACGGTCAACGAAACCACCCGCAGGCCATCCACGCGGCCCGAATCGAATCGGAGCCAGTTGTGGGGTCTCCGCAGAGACCACGAGGGAAAGGAAGCACCGCTCCCGATATACAGACCAGCGCACATTCTCTTCTGTCTTCTTCCCAAAGTCCGCGAATATCTTCTTCATCGGTTCAGGGATCGCCTTGATGATCTCCTCATGTGGCATGCCTGGCGAAAGGCGTAGTATCTTCCCGTCATCCGAGCGAGTCATCACGCCTATCTCGAAGCCGATCCTCTTCCTATGTCTAAACGAAACCTCAAGACTCGCGCCCTCCACCAGTTCGACTCGTACCGCGAATTCCGATCTGGATGCTTTTCCCGGAATCTGGCTGAGGAGTTGATCTGCCGACGTGAAGCGCACGTTGGGCCCGCTCAGGAGCAGCGGCCCCGGGTCACTCGGAGCCTCCAGAGTCTGTTTGAGGAGAAGGACGGGTTGCATCAGGCTGGATTTGCCCGAACTGTTCGCCCCGGCAAACAATGTGAGGGGCCGCAGTTCGATTTGTTGCTCGTCAGCAATAGACTTAAAACCGCGTACGGCTATCTTGTTTATGTGATCCGGTCCATTGGCCACGCGTGTCTCCTTTTGTCAGGGTATTACCCTCGACGACAAACAAACCGACATTCTACACCCCCAGTTCCACATTTCAATGGCTTCTCGCTTGACCCGACAGGCGATGAGGGAAGAGCCAGTCCCAAAGCCTTCGGCCTTGAGGCTGCCACCCCGAACATCTCACACGGTCGCTCCGCTCAAATGTAGACCTTGTCCATCATCCTTGGGAACGGGATGCACTGGCGGATGTGGCGCTCGCCGATGACCCAGGCGACGGTACGCTCGATGCCGAGGCCGAAGCCGCCGTGCGGGACAGAGCCGTATTTCCGCAGGTCCAGGTACCAGTTGTAGGTCTCCGGATTGAGGCCCTGGTCTTTGATCCGGGCCAAGAGCCGGTCGTAGTCGTCCTCACGGACCGAGCCGCCGATGATCTCGCCGAAGCCGGCGGAGGCCAACAGGTCGAAGTTCTCCACGACCTTCTCGTTTTGGCGGTCGGTCTTCATGTAGAAGGCCTTCGCCTCGGTCGGATAGTTCGTGACGAACACGGGCTTGTCGTGCATCTGGGAGATGATCGTCTCGTCGGAGCCGCCCAGGTCCTTGCCCCAGGGGAACTCCGCCGCCAGTTGGGCGTGCTTGGGATTGTTCTCGATGCGCGTGTTGACCTCCTCCAGCTCGCCGCGCAGGTCGATCAGCTCGGCGGCGATCTTGTCCTGCTGCCACTGCTTGAGCTGCCCCCCCTGCTGCTTCTCCAATTCGGCAATCCGGCTCTCGATTCGCTGCTTTTCCTGCTGCAAGGTCTCCAGCTCCCGGGCGAGGAACTCCTTGGCCTGAGGGCCCCGGAGAATCTCGACCGCCTCCGTGTAGGTCAACCGGTGGAAGGGAGGCGTAACCTTCTCCAACGTCGGGATGTCGGCGCCAAGGGCCTGCAACTCGCTGCGATTGTCCGCCAGGACGCGCTGAGCGACCGACGAGACGAGCCCCTCCGCCAAGTGGAGCAGGCCGTCGAGGTCGGTGAAGGCGACCTCCGGCTCGACCATCCAGAACTCGGTCAAATGCCGGCGCGTCTTGCTCTTTTCCGCCCGGAAGGTCGGCCCGAAGCAGTAGACCCGGCCGTAGGCCATGGCGGCGGATTCGAGATAGAGCTGCCCGGTCTGCGTCAGATGCAGCGGCCGGCCGAAATAGTCCACTTCGAACAGCGAGGTCTGGTCCTCGCCCACGATGGTTGTGAAGATCGGCGTATCGACCAGGATGAAGCCGTTGTCATTGAAATACCGCCGAATCGCGTCGATCACCGTGTGGCGGACCTTGCCGATGGCCCACTGCCTCTGCGAGCGCAGGTGCAGGTGGCGGTGCTTCATCAGGAAGTCCACGCCGTGTGGCTTGGGCGTGATCGGGTAGCCCTCCGCCGGGGCGACGACCTGGGCGTCGGTCACGGCCATTTCGTAACCGCCGACGCTTCGTTCATCGGCCCGGATCGTTCCCGTCACCGACAGCGACGATTCCTGGCCGAGCCGCTTGAGCTGCTCGAAGACCTCATCGGGGACCTTGCCCTTTTCAACGATGCACTGGCACAGCCCCGTGCCGTCACGGACGATCAAAAATAGGATCTTGCCGCTGGCCCGGCTGTTGTACAACCAGCCCTGAAGTGTCACTTCCTGCCCAACGTGGTCCTTCAACTGATTGATGTAGACAGCACAGCTCTCGGTCATTTCCTCGTTCCTTACAGGCATTGGGTTCGATCCACTTGTAGGGTGGGTTCTCAACCCACGCGGTAATGTGCGCTCCGGCTGGGTGAA
>CAYHAJ010000461.1:0-1846 GCA_964354535.1 uncultured Pirellulales bacterium | reverse complement strand
AATACAGTGTCTTACGCATCATCGGGCTCCTTTCTTTGAGCGTCCGCCATCCTGGTGCTGCCCCGCACAGGGCAGCTTTCAATGTCCCAGTGTAGCGACCTCAGGAGAGGAACCCTATATGCTTATCACGTCTTCATTATTCATTATTTTGCAGACACGGGGGAATTAGAGGGCCCGGCGGGCAGCCCTTGTTTTAAGCTTTAGTGCCTTGCGCCGCGCTCGATCTTGGAACCCGTGGAATTCTTCTTGAGGGGCTATTCCAGAATTTCGAACGGGCGGCCCTACTTTGGGCGATGGAAGAGCTGGAATTCCGTGATGGTTGGGCCGTCGGCGGCGTCGAGGCCGGCAGGAGCGCCGCCGCAATAGCCACAAAACCGATCAAGACCTTCCCCGGGCTATTCTCCTTTCGGTTAGTCTGCGATACGGTTGTTTGATGCTTTGGGTCACCTCAGGGCAGTTGCTTCAGCACGGCCTGGCGCACCATCTGTGCCATTTCCAGAGCAGCCTGCGTCTCCGCCACGGTGATCGCTTCCCAATCGCCAGGATAGCGGCCCTCGATTACGTAACGGTTCAGCGGAATCACCTGCTCGCGTCGCAGCCCCAGTGGAACGTCTGGGGGAACCAGATCCAGCAACAGCCTCAGATCGTGCGTTCTTGGAAAGGCCACACCTCTATACAGCAGCAAGGCCTTGAGATACTTCTCTGCACACTGTTGACAATGAAAGCATACGATGTCGGTCAGCCCCTCGTGGGCCAACTTCATCGCGTGCTCCGCCGCCAGGAAGTCGTGCTCCGCTTTTTCCAACCAGCGAGCGACCTCCTTCATGAGCTCAGGCCGCTCGCTCATACAGCACCTTCCCCTCGCGCACCGCCTCATGGATGATCGTGCCTGCCGCATCACGGTACTTCTGGACCTCCTCCGGCGTGACGACGATGAGGTCGATGGGGATAGGAATACCCTCCAGGGCCAAGTCCATCTGCACGGCCTGCTGTCGTTTCGAGCCGTTGACCGGCATGACGACCAGCAGATCGGCGTCGCTATTCGGCCCGCCTTGGCCGCGCGCCCGGGAGCCAAACAGGATGATCTTCTCCGGGTGAAAGCGTGTCGCAATACGATTCACCGCCTGTCGAATTGCTGCTTCCGATTCCGCCGGCGTTTGCACCATCGTGGTTTCTCCTATCGTCGGACGACCAATGGCATAGTATCCCATCACGGCTGTTCTGCACCGTCCATAGCATACATCGCCGACAGGAAGCTGACCAGAGGCAACCAGTCCCAGCCGCAGAGACGACGTGGCAAGGGCGAACCGGGAAAAAGCGGTCCCTGCACCGCCAGTCCTTCTGAGCCATCCGTCACTTCCTGGTCTGGAGGAGTTGAAACTCCGTGATGGTCGGGCCATCGGCGGCGTCGAGGACGTTCAGCCGGACACGCTGGGCGGTGACAGGGTCGAATTTGGCGGAGAACTGCTCGCCGAGCGTGGTACCCAGATAAAACGTTTTCCACTGCTGGGCGTCCTGGTACTGCAACTCGAAGGACCGCACGCGGGCGTACGCTTCGTCGATCTCAACCGCGTCGAAAGTGACCGGCTGTCCGAGGTCCACCTCCAGCCAAGCCTGTTTCATGCCGCCGTCCGTGGCCCAGCGGGTGTCGTCGTCGCCGTCGATGGCCTGGCCGGGGCCGTAGGTCGAATCACGCCGATGGATATTCGAAGCCGTGGCGTTCATGCTCGGCTTGATCACGCCGGGACGCGTCACGTCCAACGGCGGGATCTCCTGGGCCGAGCCGTCCAGGGTCAGCTTGATGATCGTATCGGCGCTCTGCGCATCCGGCTGGGGAACAGTCAAG
>CAYHAJ010000460.1:0-43681 GCA_964354535.1 uncultured Pirellulales bacterium | reverse complement strand
CCCTGGAAGTCGTCCGCGCCTACGCCCCCTGGGCACTGAGCGGCCATCTGAAGGACATGGCCGTCGCGGAGTATGACGACGGGTTTCTCTTATCCGAGGTGCCGCTGGGCGAAGGCATCCTCAACCTGCCCGAGATGATCGGCTTGTTGCGGCGGGCGAGACCGGAGATCCTGTTCACCCTGGAGATGATCACCCGCGATCCGCTCAAGGTTCCTTGCCTGACGGAGAAGTATTGGGCCACGTTGGCGGATGTTCCCGGGCGCGACCTGGCCCGCACGCTGAAGATGGTCCGCGCCAGTGCTTCCAAACCGCCCCTGCCTCGAGTGAGTCATTTGCCGATTGACGAGCAGATCCGCCAGGAAGAGGAGAACATCAAGAAGTGTCTGGGCTTTGCGCGGGAGCGATTGCGCCTGTAGTGTCTCATTTCACTTAGACTGACGGGCGCCGTTGTCGCGCTTGCGCGAGCACGCGGGCCGCAAGTATGGGCGCCGCTCAAGGGAGCGTGCCCGGCATATCCTCCGCTGTAAGCGGTGTTCCCACAAGCACTTGCGGCGGCTTCCCCGAGGTGGTCCGGGACTCCGTGTCGACATGCCGGAGACTCTTCCCAGGCCACGCCCGCTCGTTGACACGGCCCATGCGGCCCTGTAGATTCGTACTCATCGTAGGGCTGGCCGCTCTGTCAGAAGGCAGCAAAGTCCAAGGAGCGCTGCCCCTGCGAGGCGCGGTTGATCCCAGAGATTCACCGCCGCGGTCACGGGAGACTTCACGGTGGCCGAATGGTTGCCTCCGCGAACTACGCAACTTCACCCGCACAGACGAGGAGTCGGACCATGAACAGACGCTGGTGCTTCCTGCTTGCAGTCTTGGCGATGGCCCCCGTGGCGTTGCACGCGGCCGAGCCGATCCTTGTCCCGCTGAAGGTGGACGGCCCGGTGCACGATCCGGCCAACCATACCTACTGGTTCGGACCGTTCTGCGAGTGCGCCTCGGTCCTCGACTTCGATGGCGATGGCGATCTGGACATCGCTGCCGGCCGGAACTGGTACGAGGCGCCCAATTGGACCAAGCACGCGAACTTTCGTGATGGGGCCGAGACCAATGGCCCGGAGACCGACGACAACAGCGAATTCGCCATGGACGTCAACTTCGACGGCAAGATGGACATCGTCAGCTCCGGCTGGATGTTCCTCAAGGGCGCCTTCTGGTACGAGAACCCTGGCAAGAAGGACGTGGTCTGGAAGTCCACGCGTATCCACCACGCCGTCAACATGGAAGGCGTCATTCACGGCGACATCGATGGCGATGGTGACGATGACATCCTGTGCAACCACTGGGCCCTGGTCAAAGGCCAGGGCATGACTTGGCTGGAGCACATCGACAAGGCCCCTTGGTTCGTGGAGCATGTCGTGGGTACCCAGGGCGACATCCATGGCAACGGTCTGGGCGACATCAATGGCGACAAGCGGGTCGATATCGTGACGCCCGTCGGCTGGTACGAGCAGCCGCAGCGGGCGACCGACACGCCTTGGACGTTCCACGCCGACTATCAATTCGAGCCGGCCAAGGGCAAAGGCGGGTCGGGCTCCCACCCGATTTTTGTCCACGATGTGGATGCGGACGGCCGCAACGACATCATCATTGGCTCGGCCCACGCCTACGGGTTGGCCTGGCTCCAGCAGAAAGTGGACGCGGCGGGCAAACGCACGTTCACGACGCGGTGGGTCGAGACCGACTTCAGCCAGGTTCATACGTTCGCGATGGGCGACCTCAACGGCGACGGCAAGGCCGACCTTGTGACAGGCAAGCGTCTTTTCGCCCACCACGGCCACGATATCGGGGCCTTCGAGCCTCTGTACACCTTCTGGTACGACCTCAAGAGCGGCGACTTTGAGCGGCATATCCTGTCGTACAACCACCTGCCTTATTACCCGGAAGAAGGGGGAATCAATCCCCCGCCCAACTATGTGGTCAGCGCCGGGATGAAGCTCAATATCGCCGATCTGAACAAGGACGGCCGCAACGACATCATCATCGCCGGCAAAGGCGGCCTGTACGTGTTCTACAACCACGGCAATCCGCCGACCCCGCCGCTACTTCATAAGCTGGCGCCCGAAGTAGCGTATCCGACCTGGCGGGAGTGGCCTCAGTACCAGGTTCTTTTCAACAGCAAGGACCTCACCGGCTGGAAAGTGCCCGAAGGCGATAACGGCCACTGGAAGGTGGTCGAGGGCGTGGTCGACTATGACGCCCGATCCGAGGCCAAGGGCGACAAGAACCTCTGGACACAGGAGTCCTTCGAAGACTTCTCCCTCCACGTGGAATGGCGGCTCAAAGGGACGAGCGGCCTCTATCCGATGCGCACCATTTTGCCGGATGGGTCCTACCAGACCGATGCGAACGGCAAGGTCATCGAGACACCCACGCCGAATGCGGATTCCGGCATCCTGCTGCGCGGCTCAGGGCGTGCCCAAGTCAACATCTGGTGCTGGCCGATCGGCTCGGGTGAGCTCTGGTCCGTGCGGCTCGACCAAAACCTGACGCCCCAGCAGCGAGCGGCGGCGGTACCCAAGGTGCCGGCGGACAATCCCGTGGGCCAGTGGAACTCGTTCGACATCACGGTAATCGGCAATCGCGTCACGGTGATGCTCAACAACAAGACGGTCATCGAAAACGCTGAAATCCCTGACCTCGCCGCCAGCGGGCCTATTGGCCTGCAACACCATGGCGGAGTCAACCCCAAAACGGGCGAGCTTAATCCGGCTTGTAGCCTCGTGCAGTTCCGCAACGTCCTGATTCGCAAGCTGCCCCGGCAGGCCGGGCAAGTTAGTAGTGTACCCGTAAGCAATCCCACAGAAAAACGAGGCAAAGGAGGCCAGAAAGCCAAAAGACCGGAAGGTCAAAAAGCCCGCCGACCTTCTTCCGGTGCTCAGGGCGTCGCTACGAGCGCAGAGGCGGATGGCTTCGTTGCTCTGTTCAACGGCAAAGACCTGACGGGCTGGCTCACCGGCCCGGACAACTTCTGGGTGGTCCAGGACGGCGTCCTGACCGTCACCCGCCCCTCGGATGGCAAGGAGCACAACTTCGACTATCTCTGGACCAAGGGCACCTACGGCGATTTCGTCCTGGACCTGGAGTTCAAAGTTGTGGAAGGCACCAACAGCGGCATTTTCTTTCGGACCTCCGACCTGAAGGACCCGGTCTACACCGGGATCGAGGTCCAGGTCGCCAGCTCCTACGGCCGTCCGAAGATTACCAAGACCGGCACCGCCGGAGCCATCTACGATTGTCAGGAGCCGTCCAAGAACGTGATCAAAGCCTCCGGCGAGTGGAACCACTGCACGCTCACCTGCCAAAGCAGCCGGATCGAGGTCGTCCTCAATGGCGAAAGAGTGATCGACATGGACGTGGACCAATGGCCGAAAGCCGGTGAGAACAAAGACGGCACAAAGAACAAGTTCAAACGGGCGATCAAGGACTTCGCCCGCGTCGGCTACGTCGGTTTCCAGGATCACGGCCGGCCGGTCTGGTATCGTAACATCAAGATCAAACGGCTTTGAGTCCAGGCACTCAAAGAGTATACTGTAGGGCTGAATGGCACGTGCCTTGCAAGGGACAGATCATGAAAGGAGCCGATCTTATGTGCAACGAAATGCCGTCTTCGAACGACGCGAGTCACGGCTACAGCCGTCGCCAGTTCATCGCCACCGCTCTCGCCGGGGCGGGGGTCCTTGCCGCCGGACCCGGGTCATTGTCCGCCGCCGCGGGGAAAAAGAAAGCCTCCAAAGGCCGGGCGACCGATATCGTGACGCTGGGCTCGACGGGCATCAAGACTACCCGGATCGCCCATGGCACGGGCTGGATTGGCGGGGGGCGCTCCTCGGCCCATACTCGCCTGGGCGAGGAGGATTTCACGACGCTGGTGCGCCACAGCATCGACGAGGGAATTGCGTTCATGGATACGGCTGACCTCTACGGGTCAATGCCTTACATCGGTAAGGCCCTTAAGGGTGTCCCCCAGGATAAGTACATTGTCATGAGCAAGATCTGGCCGCGGGAGGAGTACTGGAACATGCCCTCCGGCGGGGCCAGGAAGGAAGTGGACCGCTTCCGCCAGGAGCTCAATCGGGATGTCCTCGACATCTGCCTGATCCACTGCATGACGGACACCGAGTGGCCCAAGACTTACGAGCGCATCCGCGACGAGTTGTCCGAGCTCAAGCAAAAGGGCGTTGTCCGGGCGGTGGGCGTCTCCTGTCACGATGTCGGCGCCATCAAGACAGCGGCAGCCCTGCCCTGGACGGACGTGATCCTCGCTCGCATCAACAACGTGGGCAAAGAAGCCGAGATGGACGGCTCGCCGCAAGAGGTGGGGCAGGTTCTCAAGCAGGCCCGCGCCAATGGCAAGGTCGTTCTCGGCATGAAGATCTTCGGGGCCGGCAAGCTCACCAAGCCCGAGCAGAAAGACGCCTCATTGAAATACGTCTTCCAGAACCAGTTGGTCGACGCGATCACCGTCGGGATGATGCAGCCGAAAGAAGTGGACGACACGCTCAAGCGGCTGAACCAGGCCTTCAAGGCGTAGGCACGGCGATCTTCACCGTCTGAATCGCGTTGTTGCCTGATTTCGGGAACGGGCGGGGCATGGGCTGCGCGATACCGTTGGCGTCAATTGTCCGGCAGCGGAGGTCGTACTCGCCCGGGCGTTCGATCTTGAATAGGGTCGCCCAGTGGACAATCGTGTTGCGGATCGGCCACTGGTGCGGCTTGCCCGTAGCGGGATCGATCTGGCGCGGGACCGGCGGCAGCTTGCCTTCGGGCAGGCCGCCTCCCCATTGCTGCGATGGCGGTAGAATCGTCGCGTCCTTCCAATCAGCCTTGGCGAAGTACGGATCAGCCTTGGCGAGCGGTTCCCCGCGCGGGCACAGCCAATACTGCACCTTGCGCAGCCCGGACATGCCGACCTGTGCGACCCCCGTGATCGGCGCCGGCTCTCCCGTCCTCATCGTCTTGGGCGTGTAGATGAAGCGGGCGCAGGTCTTCATGGCACTATCTGTGTCGTTGTTCCACAGGGCATAGGTGTTGTTCGCCTGGTAGTTGTTCGTCAGGATGATGTGCTGGAGCCATTTGACGGATGCATTGCCATAGGCGTCAGGGACCAGCATGCGGACGGGGCCGCCCCGTTTGGGGGTGAGCCATTGATCGTTGAGTTTGTAGGCGAGGCTCACCGGATGCTCGCCGGGCGGGTCCTCCAGGACGCGGCCGATGGGCAAGGAACTTTGAAATCGCTGCTTGGGATCGTCATTGTGATAGCCGTAGTAGAAGACACGGCGGACGTTGCCGGTCGGACGCGCCAGCCACACCACGTCGCGCAGTGGCACACCCTCCCATAACCCCATCCCGCACGGCTGCTTTCCATTGGTGCAGGACATCACGCTCAGGAAGCGCACGGCGTTCTTCTCGGCCAGCTTCATGAGCTTGTCCCAGTTCACAGCGGTCCCCGAAGCCTTGGACAGCGGGCTCTCCACCTTGGCGTCACTCTCTGGGTCGGGCAGGACCTCCAATTGCCACGTCTCCCGCGTCAATCCCACCTCGCGCAGCTTCTCGGGCGGCAGCTCGTGCGGGGGCGGAGTGCCCCGGCCGAAGTTGATGAAGTTCTCCTCCCGGGTCAGGTACTCCAGCTTAGCCACAGCTTCACGCAGCAGCCGCTCGGATTCATCACTATGATCTTTCGCCCAGAGTTGTGAGGTGCTCAGGGCGACAGCGCCCGCCGCACCCAGTTCGAGGAAGTAACGGCGCGTGACATCGGTATGTTCTCTTGCCAGTTGTTCTTTCTCGTTCATCGTGGTACCCGCCCGTTTCTATCGTGTAACGGTAATGGCAGCCACTTCCAGTCGGACGGCGGACCCGGGTGGGCGGATCTCCCAGCCGGAAGCGGTTTGCCGTAGGTTGACTTCCCCCAGATTCCGGTCACTTTCGTCGAACGCCCGCACCGCCAGGGCCTGCGCCTGAGCAACGGCCGCGATGGTCGTCCGCACGTCATCAGCGGCGAACGTGCCCTCGGGCTCCGAGAGCGCGAGATGGTCCACCCCCTGAACCGTGATGATGGAAAGGCCTGTTCCTTTCTTCGCACGCCGGACGGTGACGCTGCCGGACGTTGCAATCCCATCGAAGCGGCGCCACGTGCCGCGGCCGTCGAGGAAGATGCATTCGGGCGAGCTGGCGCGGTCGTAGCGTCTGCCGTCGCGGGTTTCCGAGCACTCGATGAAGCCGTCCATCCCCAGGGCGAGCCAGCCGAAGGGAGGCAGCTCGTGGGCGCCTCCGGCGACCTGCCAGGATTCGCTGGCGTTGCCGTTAACCCAGATACGCAGGCCGTTCGGATAGAGGATGCAGATCTTTGACTTGCGCCAGTCGCCACTAAGAAAGGCCTCGGAAGAAGTCACCAAGCCGTCATCGGTGCCGTAGAGGATCTCCTGGGGCTTGAGCATCGCGTACCGCGATTGCAGCGGCTGGAGCATGTAGTAGGACCGGCAGGTCTGGCGCAGGCCGTGGGTCTCTTCGACGAGCCAACCGATGTGGCCGTAGGCGATGGTGGCCGCGAGGAACTGGTCGATGCTCGTGACGATGTTCTCAGGCTTCTGCCAGCCCTCCTTGCCCGTGAAGAACTGGCTCGTCCATGGCACGCCGATATCGACGGACAGCGGATGCATCTTGAGCAGATCGAAATGGGGCAGATACGGATACTCCCAGAGCCGCAGGCTGCTGTAGGCCAGGCCGTAGTTGCCCACGCACAGGCCGGCGTAAAGCCACTGGTGGTTGCCCTCGGACCAGCAGTGACCGTCGTACACGCCTTGGTCGTGCAGAAGCAACTCGCCATAGGCGTAGAAGGTCGCGGCGAAGGTCCCCGCGCCCGGAACACGAGCATCGAAGTCCGTCCGGTCCCAAGGACTGACGGACGTGTGGACATCGGTATAGGCGGCGTTCGTGGCGAACTTGCGCTGGACGAGCCGGGCGAGCTTGCGGTCCGCCTCGACCGCGAAGAGCGCCTTGGGCGAATAGCAGCGCGCCCAGGCGGTTACCAGATTGCCGTCTGGCCGACGCATGACGCGATCCGTGTCCCACCAGGCGTTCACCGGGGCAAAGTCGGTGTAGTTCGTGTACAGGCCCGACCGCCAGCCGAGCGCGCGTTGGGCCGCGATGTAGTCCACGAGGGCCTCATCACCGCCTTTGCCCGGTGCGGCGTTCTCGCGGAAGGTGAAGCTTTCACCGCCGTCACGCCAAGTAATCTCGTGATTGCACTGGGTGAGCATCTCGATGCCGTAGGCCCGCAGCTTTTTCGACCGCTCGTGCTCGCGCTCGTAGTTGTTCGGACCCCAGCTCTCCTGCCACAACCGCGTGGCCGCCTCGCGACCACGTCTCGCCGGGGGATTGGCGATGGTCGCCAGAGTCTCCTCAAAGATGGGCGAGAAGGTCACGAAGAACCGCTCGTAGAGGTCGTTGCGCTTTCCATCCGTCTTGGGCGTGTAACGGACGCCGCCGTTCAGTTGCACCTTATCCCCTTCGATCTTGTCCACGCAGTATGGCGCCGAGGCGTTCGAGCGGTACCAGTCCATCCAGACCGAGGCAAAGTAAGGGGTCTTTCCCTTGGACACCAGGACACTGAGGTGATGGCTCCCGTAGTTCATGTAAGGCAACTGCAACAACTCCGGATTCTCGACGCCGTCGATGCGGCCGTAGGAAAGCTCGGTTGCTAGGCCGCCCGTGCAGATGCAGTCCACGACGAGGCTCTTTTGCCACAGGCGCACCGTGGACTGGATCACGACCTCTGTGCCATTGATGGTGGTGTGCCAGGAGCCCTTCAACTCCTTGTCGGATGCTTGCGCCTGGATCAACCAGCCATTGGCAGGTTCGGCGGCAAACTTGAGCCCTGCCTCCGCCATCGCCTGGCCCACGACGGCTCCATTGAGCAAGACGACGACTGGCTCCCAGAATCTTGCGCCGCGCTTGACCTGATATTCGAGCTCGGTCTCGGCATCCTTGTAGAGGAACCGCCAAGCCTCGCCTGTCTGCTCCAGCTTGGTAGTGAAATCCGCGATCAGGTTCTCGGGCAGAATCGTCTCGTCGCGGGTGGGGAAGGGCAGTCGCCCCGGGCCGGTGTTTGCGCCAGGGGACTGACCCGGGAACGGATCGACGCCGCGCTTGGGTCGTGGCTGGAACGAAAGCGGGGCCGGGTTCTCTTTGAAAAAGACCAGGTCCTCGAAATAGAGCTCGCGGTCATCCTTGTTGGCGCCGCCCGTGACCCGAATCCCTGCGACGCGCAGGGGCTTCTTGTCGAGCAGATCTTGCGGCAGGACTTTGTGGACCAGCCACCATTCCTTCCAGCGCACCTGCGTGAGGTCGAGTGTACGGGCCGTGTTGTCCTTATCCAGGAGCAGTAGGGCAATCGTGGTTGGCGGCGTCCCCGGCTCCGGGGCCCAGGCCCAATTGTTGCCATAGACCCAGATCGTCGTCGCCGACACGGTGTCGGGGATCACGATGGGAGCAGGCGGGCGGAAGACAATCGTGCTCTTGTTCGACGTGCCATGATAGACAAGCCGTGCCACGGGCGATTCCCACACGCGCTGCTTCTGTGAGCCGATCAGGTCCGCCACGGCGCCCTGGGAACACTCGATCTGCCAGCCATCGAGCGAGTCGAAATTGACCAAAGGCACGTGTGGCGGTTTGCGGTCCGCCCAGACCATCTCATAGGGCCGGGCCCCCGGCGCCTCATCCGCCGGCATCTGTTTTGCGGCCGTGATCGTCGGTGCGCTCGATTCCGCTCCCGCCGCGAAGCCAATTGTCATCAGGATTACTACGCCTGCAGCAGGCCAGGAATGCAGCTTCATACTAAGGCTCCTATCAAGGAAAGTAGCACGGGCGTCCCGCCCATGTGTCGCAGGGCCATCCCCAGCCTGCACGGGCGAGAGGGGTTCCCCAAACGCATCATCTCGCGTTTGGGGGCCCCAGACGCCCGTGATACTCATGGGCAAGATGCCCATGCTACTTTGAGTCGATTCAACCCCCCGACCTTCTTGTCGCCCGCGCAGTAAGCGAGGAGCATACGGTCGTCGAGGAATGTCATGGACGTATAGCAGTACCAGCCGTCGGGGTCCCCCTCCAGGATCCGGGAGCGGCTCCAGGTTTTGCCTTCATCCTTGCTGAGCGCCAGGCACAGCGGCGTCCGGCGCCCGGCGGGGTAAGGGTGCACTCCCGAGTGGTCATTCCAAACGCAAACGAGGTCGTCCGTCCCGGGGACCCGTTTGATCGTGGCGGGACTGAGCGGCGAAGCCAGGGCGGAGGGCTGGGCTTTCGACCAGGTCTCGCCGCCGTCCGGAGAGTGACAGACGTACTGGCTGCCGGCATTGGTCCGGAGGTACATCAGCAGCCGGCCGTCCTTGAGCTCGACCACGCCCGGCTCCTGCACGGTGATGCGCTGCCCGCCGGGGGCATAGCCCTGGAACGAATCCTTGCTGCGCCGCCACGTCTTACCGTTGTCGTCGGAGAGATAGCACATGATGATGCCGGCGTTGTCGCGCGGGCGACCCAGACCCTGATGCCAGGCCACCGGCAAGATCAGGCGGCCACTGTGCAACTGGACGACACGGTCATTGTTGAGAACGTAGTAACCCACTTCGTCTGTGATGCAGACGGTGGGGATACTCCAGGTTTGGGCCTCGTCCGTCGAGAGGCACATCAGGGGCCGGCAATCCTCCTGTGAGGTTTTCCGCAGGTAGAAAAACGCGATCTCCCCGGTGTTCAGTCGCAGTAGAGATACCGACATGACGTTGAGCCCGCCCGTGCGCGGAACCACGATCTTGTCGTCAGTCCAGGTTCGGCCGCGATCTGTTGAGATCCGCATGGCCAGATCGGCGGCCGCATGGTCGGCTCCACCACCGGTGAACCGGGTGTAGATCAGGCACAGTCGCCCGTCTTTGAGCTCAATGATGTCCCCCTCGGAGTTGCGCGGATTCCCTGAGCCCGGCTCGATGGTCAGCAGAGTCTGCATTCCCGCGTCATTGGCCCGGGTCCCGCTGACGAAGAGACCTACGAGCAGTGCCCCCAGGCACAGCCGCATCCAGATTGTGAATGGGTCTTTGAACATCTGGTCACTTATGCTATCTTCTGGATCGCCCGAACTCAACAGGTGTTCGGGAAATCATGAACATCTTGAGGAGATGGCCCGATGCGGCGACGAGAGGCCCGGTGTTTCGCGTTGATCCTATTGCTGTGCGTGAGTGTCCGGGCAGTCGGTCAACAGACCTCGGACACAGGCCGATGGAACAGCGCCCGGCCGCGGCTTTTCTTCACGCCCGAGAAGTTGTCACGACTGAAGCAGCGCATCGAGCAGGACGACCGTTTCCGGCAGGCATGGCTTCGGATCCAGGAGCGGGCCGACCGCCAGCTTAAGGACAAGCTGGTCTCCAAGGAATACGCGGAGGGGGGAACCGGCCAACACGGCAACTACAATGCGCCCAGCGGCCAGATCGCCAACCTGAGCCCGACCCTGGGCCTGGCCTACCGAATGACCGGCAACAAGGAATACGCGCAGAAACTCAAGGAAGCCCTCCTCCATTACGCCGAACTCGCCCGTTGGGCGGGTGATGCGGGACACGTGCCGCCCTGGCACTCAGAGTTGAATACCGCGCGCTTCTGCTTCGGCTACGCGGTCGGCTACGACTGCATTCATGACTACCTGAGCGAGGCCCAGCGCGCCTCCATTGCCCAAGCCATGATCCGGCTGGGTATTCTCCCGACCCTGGACGACTGGCTGCTGCCGGGGGCGCGGATTCACGCCCTGGACTCGATGGGACATAACTGGTGGAGCGTCTGCGTCGCCATGGCGGGTTTGGCCTCCCTTTCGCTTTTGGGCGACGAGCCTCGCGCCGAGCAGTGGGTACAGGAGGTCTCGGAGGCGTTCCCCGAGTGGTTCTCCTTCCAGGGGAATGTCCTGCAAAATAAGTCCCTGAACTTCGACCGCAACGGCGCCTTCTATGAGAGCGTCAACTACGCCGAGTATGCCCTGTCGGAGTACCTATTGTTCCGCCTCGCCTACAGCAATGTCTATCGGGACAGGAAACCGCCCGAGATCCCAATACTGAAGGGGGTGGGGGATTTCTTCGTGCACACGAGCTATCCGACCACGGCTTCCCTGCTGTCCACCGACTTCGGGGATAGCAGCCTGCGGGCGAGCGGAGCGAAGACGGTGCGTTTGCTCCTGGCCAATGGCTACCAGGCCCAGGCGTATGACTGGTACCTCGGTCGCACGAATGCGGGGCTGGACGATCCGATCGGTCTGGTCTGGTGCGAGGCCCGATCCGTGTCGCGTCCGCCGGAGAGCCTGTCCAATTCCGCGCTTTATCCCGACATCGGCTGGGCGGTTCTGCGGTCCTCGTGGCAGGATAATGCCACGATGCTGGCGGTCAAGTCCGGCTTTACCTGGAACCACGCGCATCCGGATGCAGGCTCGTTCCTCCTGTTCCACGAGGGCAAGCCTCTGATCATCGACTCCGGCAGTTGCTCCTACAGCCGCCGGGAGTACACCAGCTATTACCGCCAGAGCAAGGCTCACAACGTGGTCCTGATCGACGGCGAGGCCCAGAATCCGGAAGATTGCAGCCGGGGCGACCGGGGCGTGGTCACGCCGGGGCGGTTGCCGGATTTGCTGGATCTGGCGGGCGTCAGGTACCTCTTCGCCGATGCCACCGAGCCCACCTCGTGGAAGTTCTCCCGCAATTACCGTCATTTCCTGTGGGTCGATGACGTCCTCTTGATCTTCGACGACATCCGCACCCACGAGCCGGGCCAGCTCGAATGGCTGCTCCACTACGAAGGCAGTGCGAGTAGGGTGGGGCTTGCCCCACCAAAATCCGTTCCGCAGGGACAAGAGTCGGTGGGGCAAGCCCCACCCTACGACCTGATCCTGTCCAACGAGGACGCCCAAGTCGCGGTCCGTCCGCTGTTCCCACAAGGCATGAAGGTGGTGGAGAAAGAGGGCCTGCGGGATCACCAGCCCGATAGAAAAGTAACGTATCTTGCCTTCTCGCCCGAGGGCAAGCTGCGGGAGGCCAAATTCGTCGTGGCTCTGGTGCCGATGCGAAAGGCCGATACCGGCCCCATGCCCCACATTGAATCATTAACCGCCGACAACGCGATTGGTCTGCGCATCCGTGACGACAAGACGATTACTGATGTCTGGCTGAACCTGATGGCTGACGGTCGGCGCATGCACCGCAACAGCAACAACGTGATCGACGGCTGGGACACGGACGCCTATCTGCTCGCGCTGACCCGTCCAGTGGATAGCAGCGAGAGCGATCCGGACTCCGTCACGCGCTGCTTCGTGGCCTGCGGCAGCTATCTCCGCAAGAACGGGAAAGTCACACTTCACTCGCTCTCGAAAGTCAACACGGTGTTCACGTGCGGTGGCCCGGAGATGAAGATCACTGCTCACGGCCAGCCCATCACCAGAGCTTCCGTCCGCGCGACAGCCAAGCCGCGCTCCGTAAGCCTTAACGGACAGCAGATCGACCCGGCTTACAACGCAGAGGACAAGACCATCACTGTCCGAAGCACAATGTCCAAGTGATACCCACCGCAGCCTGTCATCCTGGACGGAGCGAAGCGCAGTGAAGGATCTGGGCTGCGACTTGGAGAGACCTCTCATTCGCGGGCCAGATCCTTCGCCTTCGGCTCAGGATGACATAGCTTCATCCAAAACGCCGTGCGGAAGCCTCACAGGGTCCACCCCTCGCGGTAGGTCGTGCGGACGTACTTGTTCGCCTCGGGCAGGTTGATCACTTTCATATTGGGACCGTCCCACTCAATCCGGGCGTCCACGCGCTTCGCGATGTTGCCGAGCAGGCAGATTTCCGTGAGCAGGCCGGAATACTCGAAGTCCGCCCCGGCTTTCCTTCCCGCTTTGCACGCGCGGACCCAATCCTGCTCGTGCGAGCCTTGGACGCGCGGGATGGTCTTGGGAGGCAGCTTGTACTCCTTCATCCGGCTCTCGGGGATCAGCCGGGGGTCTTCGCCGTAGACGCCGCCGACGAGCTTGCCCTTGGCGCCTTTGAACAACGAGCCGCCTTCCACATTACCCATCCGCCGGCCGTCTTCGAGCTCCGGCGGGCGGGGCGCGCGAACGCCCTCGTACCACGTCAGCTTCACCGGCGGCGTGCCTTCTCGGGCCGGGAATTGATACGTGACGATGGACCCGAGCGGATGGGTATCCGGATTCAGGTCCAGCGACGTGGCCTCAATGCTCGTCGGATGTCCCAGCTTCAGGGCCCAAACAACCGGATCGAGCGTGTGCGCACCGCGGTCGCCCATCATGCCGCAACCGAAATCCCACCAGCAGCGCCACACGCCCGGATGGTAAGCGGGATGATAGGGTCGCTGCGCGGCGGGACCCAGCCACAGATCCCAGTTGAGCGTCACCGGCACCGGCGGGCTGTCTGTCGGCCGGCGGCTCCACTTGGAGCTCCAGTACGCGTGGCCCCACGGATAGTACGACAGACTGCACCAGGCATCGACCTCGCGGACCTCCCCGATCGCGCCATCGGCAATCCATTCGCAGATCAGCCGCCCGCCTTCCATGGAGTGGCCTTGGATTCCCATCTGCGTGGTCACGCCCGTCTCGCGGGCGGTTTTCGCCAGCATGCGGGCCTCGTAGACATCGTGGGTCAAGGGCTTCTGGCAGTAGACGTGCTTGCCCCGGCGCATCGCCTCCATCGAGATGACCGCGTGCGTGTGGTCCGGCGTGGCGATCATCACGGCGTCGATGCCCTTCTCCTTGTCCAGCATCTCGCGGTAGTCGCTGTACACCTTAGCCTGGGGGTACTTCTTGAACGTCCCGGCGGCATATTCGTGGTCCACATCACACAGGGCCACGATGTTCTCCGTTTCGAGCTGGCTCATGTTGCTCTTGCCCATGCCGCCTACGCCGATGCCGGCGATGTTGAGCTTCTCGCTCGGAGCGGTATGCTGCGCGCCGCCCAGGACGTGCCGCGGTACGATGGTGAACGCGGTCGCTGTGGCTGTAGTAGAAAGGAACCGCCGTCTGCTGATCGGCTGTCGTGACATCGGAGCACCTCCTGGTCAATAGTCCGTCCTGCCCTTGCTGCGCTGGAAATCGACGGATAGTATGATACCACGTCTTGGATTCACACGCTAATCGGAGAATCATATGAAGTGGCCAAGTCATTCTGTCATGCTCGTGCAGACCATTGCGGCTCTCCTCGTCTCGGTAACATCGGGCGCCGAATTGCGCATCCCGGGCTTCACCGCTTACCTCGACCCGGATGGGCGCGGGGCACGGGTTTCGCAGCGTTCGGGCATTACCGGCTGGAACAACCCGGCGACCAAGGTACTCTGGTTTGGTGAGATTAAGACCGTAGGCCAACTCGACGGCTCCATCGTGCTGCGCCTGCCGAGAGAGGTCACTTCCAAGCTGCGTCTGAGTGTCGCAGGTCAGTCGCACGAAGCGACGGTTCAAGGCAAGGGAACAGACCCCGTGACCGTCGGCTTCGGCTCCTTCAATATCGCCCAGGCGGGCTACCAGCGTTTCACCCTGGAATCGCTCAATCCTCAGGGCCAATCTTTCGGGGACCTCGACGCTCTGGTCCTCAACGGCCCGGCGGCGCAGGATGCGCACTTCAATCTCAAGTCCCGCCGCAATGCCGCGTCGGTGCACCTGACGTATCCCGTGGACAAGGATACCAGGGTCGAGGCGTTTTACTGCGAGATGACGGGCCTGGAAGATCCCGTGGCGACCTACTACATGGCCTGCGGCTGGCATCGCGGCTATTTCGGCATGCAGGTCAACAGTCTCACCGAGCGGCGGATCATCTTCAGCGTCTGGGACAGCGGCGGCGAGGCCGTCGATCGCGGCAAGGTCGCCGCAGAGAACCGCGTCCAGCTTGTCGCCAAAGGCGAGGGGGTGGTCACCAATGACTTCGGCAATGAAGGCACCGGCGGCCACGGCCATCTCGTCTATGCCTGGAGGACCGGCGAAATGCAGCGTTTCCTCGTCACGGCCAAGCCCACCGACGCCACGCACACGATCTACGCCGGGTATTACTTCCACCCGGACAAGAAGCAGTGGGTCCTGATCTCCGGTTGGAAAGCCCCGAAGGAAGGCGGCTATCTGCGCCGCTTGTACAGCTTCAGCGAGAACTTCGGCGGCAGTAACGGCCATTTGCTCCGCAAGGCCCTTTACGGCAACCAGTGGATCCGCACCGCCGAGGGTCAGTGGATCGAGCTGACGACCGCCACCTTCAGCCATGACCCGACGGGCAAAGCCGACCGGCTCGACCGCTTTATGGGCGTGGAGAACGGGCAATTCTTCCTGTCCCACGGCGGTTTCGTCCCCGGCTTCACCCAGTATGGCGCGAAGTTCACCCGCCTGCCCACCGGCAAAGCCCCCTCGGACATCGTCCTGCTGGAGTAGCAGTGGTAGGGTGGGGCTTGCCCCACCGATTCCTGTCGTCGGGAGGACCAAGATGGTGGGGCAAGCCCCACCCTACTTCTTGCGTTTCTTCCTCTTCTCGGCGTCTCTGGGGCTCGCGATTACCCTCGTGTAGTTCTCGCCGTAGACGCTGGTGAGCACCGCTTTGACCTTCTCAGGGTCTGTGCGGTTCTCGAAGGCCGGCAGAAGTGGGTCGTGCGTCCGTCTCATCCATGTGTACAGTTCGTTGCGCATGCGGTCGAGGTCGTTCTTGCGGTCGGGCTTGTCCACAACGTTGTTCAGGCAGTCGGGGTCGTTCTGGAGGTCGTAGAGCTCTTCGAAGGTGCGATACCGAAACATCCGAACCCGCTCCGCGACCCGCGGATCGGTCCGGGCCGCTTCGACCATCGCCTGCATCGTGAGGCCCTCGTTATTGTTGCGGTAAACGAACTTGCCGTCGCTCCAGGGAGTGAAGATGTAGCCGAGGTGCTGGTTCTGCACGCACCGCATCGGTACGGCGTCGCCGCCGGCTTTCATGTCGATTTGCGTGAAGACCTGGTCCCGCCCGGACTGCTCGCGGCCTTGCAGCAGGGGAACAAAGGAGAAGCCGTCCAGTCCCTGGGGCACGGGCAGACCCGCAGCCTCCAGCACGGTCGGGAAAAAGTCGATTCCCGAGATCAAGTGCCGCCGGTCGAGGGAGCCTCCTTTGACCACGCCGGGCCAGCGAACGATCCAGGGCGTGCGCGTGCTGGCGAGATAGGTGTTGCACTTGGCAAACGGGATCGCGATGCCGTTGTCGGAAAGGAACATTACGAGCGTGTTCTCTTCGAAACCTGCTTCTTTCAGGGCCTGCATGGTCTTGCCGAACGTGTCGTCGAGACGCCGGACGGAGTTGAAGTAGTGACTGAGCTCCTCGCGGACGCCCGGCAGATCGGGGACGAAGCCCGGCACCGCGACGTCGCCGGGCGTGTAGGTCTTCGAGGGCTCCTTGGCGCCGGCGATGGGCTTTCCCGGGATATGGTACGGCCGGTGCGGATCGTGAGAGTTGACCATAAAATAGAACGGTTTTCCTTCGCGCCGGCACCGGGCGAGGAACTCCTGGCAGTAGCGGTAATAGATCTCCGGATCGCGGCCACTGCCGAGTTCGCTCTGGTCGTGCACGAAGTCCCACTTATAGCTCACCTTTGGCGTGGAGTGGTCGACTTTGCCGAGGATACCCGTGAGATAGCCCGCGTCGCGCAGCGTCTGCATGACCGTCGGGATGTCCCGGTTCGTGTGCATGAAACCCATGACGCCACTGTTGTGCCCGTAGCGACCGGTCGCCAGGACGCCCCGGCTCGGCTGGCAAATGGCGGCGTTGACGTGCGCATTCGCGAAGCGCAGACCCGCAGCCGCGAAGGTATCCAGGTTCGGCGTCAGGCCCGGCACCCTGCCCCCGAAACAACCGACGGAATCGCAGTTGAGGTCGTCGGCCGTGAACAGAAGGATATTCAACTTCCCTTTCTTCGGCTCGGCCCCTCGTGCACACCAGGTCATGCTCAAGGCTGAGGCGGTACCCCATCCGAGGGTCTTCAGAAATGCGCGTCGATTCATCCGCATTCTCCTTTGTTCGAGAAGTGTCACGTGTCAAGTTTGAAGAATGTCATTGCGAGGAGCGCAGCGACGAAGCAATCTCAACCCGGCAGATGAGAGATTGCTTCGCTGCGCTCGCAATGACATACTCTACATACCGCACTCCTTTGTTACAGCCCTTGCGCAGCCTTCTGCTTTTGTTTCTTCTTCTGTTGGCGCTTCGTGCCATTCTGGTCCGGTCGGTCGTAGCCGCGTTGATAATCGGCCCGGCAGCGCAGCTCGGTCTTGTCCGGCTCCTCGCCGAGTTCCGCCACCAGGGCCGCGTGCATCTTCTGAACATGGTCTTTCTGACTCGGATCGCTCGCCAGATTGTGGAACTCGCCGGGATCGGCCTCCAGATCGTACAACTCCCGCTCGGCGGGATGGGTCGCATCCGCCGGCGTGTGGTAGACGTACTTGAACCGGCCCATGCGAATCATGGCGTAGCCGGAAGCGATGTTGTGGGCGTAGTACTCGCTGACCGCCTTGTCCTTCCAGCGCGTTTGGGGATCGTCGAGCCATTGGACCATGGAATCGCCATTCCAGTCCTTGGGGACCTCGGCACCACCGATCTGGGCGATGGTCTGCACCACGTCCACCAGCGAGCACGCGCCAAGGCGTCGCTGCCCTCCCTTCCATCGGGCGGGCCAACTGACGATCAGCGGCACTCGTGCGGCGTGCTCGTAAAGAGCATTCTTCCACCAGAGGCCATGCTCGCCCATATTCTCGCCGTGGTCCGTCGTGTAGATGACGACGGTATCGTCGGCCGCCGCGCTGCGGGCCAGAACCGCGAGGACCTTGCCGATCTCGTTGTCCACCCACTCTGTCAGGCCATAGTAGAGTTCCCGCCCTTTGCGGACGACATCCTCCGGAGCGTCCTCGACGTTGAAACCGATGCGCAGATGCTGGTAGTTCCGGGGCAGCGACTCCAGATGTCCCGCGGGAATCACCGGCATCGGCACCCTGCCCTTGTAATGATCCCAGTACTCCTGCGGCACGGTCAAGGGAAAGTGCGGGGCGAGATATCCGGCGAGGAGGAAGAACGGCTTGTCGCCGGCCTTGCGGTGTTCGAGGAAATCCACGGTTCCGGCCGTCACTTTGCGGTCGTGGTTCAGAATGCTGGAACTGTCGCCGGCGTGGAACCCATCGAAGCGGGGGGACAGGCCGGGCGTCGGCGTCAGGTCATCGGCCTGGCGGCGGTTGCCCCGGCCGTTCTTGACGTTGTTGTTCATATTGCCGCCGATCTCCCGGAAGCCATACCGGCGCGTGCTGTCGTAGTGCATCTTGCCGCAGAGCACGGATTCATAGCCGGCCGCGTTCATGATGCGGGGCAGCGACGGATAGTCAGCGCTGGGCAGCCAGCAGGAGTTGTTCCAGGCCCCGGTGCGCGAGATGTACTTGCCGGCCGTGAACGCCAGACGCGAAGGGACGCACAAGGGCGAATTGGTGTAGCAACTCTGAAAGAGCGTCCCCGTGGCCGCCAGCTTGTCCAGATTCGGGGTCCGGACGATGCGGTTGCCATAGCAGCCGAGCACGCCCGCATTGTGCTCGTCGGACATGATGACCAGGATGTTGGGCTTGCGGTTGGTAGTGACGCCGTCAGACGTTTTGTTCGATGCCCTTACGGGCGCGCCGCCAACGGATGGGCCCAGGGCCACGGCTATGGAACCGAGGCCAACGGTCTTCAGGAAATCGCGTCGATTCATGCAGGTCCTCCTTCTTGCTCTTCTGTTCATCGGTTACAGGCCGGTGACCAATGGCAACCATTATATCGGAAAACGGTGAAACACAGAACCATGGAGGGCCGATACGGTGCGCGGAAACCCGAGGCGCCGTGTTTGACAAAGGCGAGGTTGTCCCGTACTAATCTCTGTGGTGGCGCGACGCCATTCGTTTGAAACGTACGAATCGAGGAAGGTGAAGGGGATGCCGATGGCCGGATTTGTGACAGTCGGTTTGGCTTTGGTCCTTTCGTTGAACGTGGCGGCCGGTGCCGCTGAACGCGGTCGGGTCTACATGGCCGATGGGATCAAGATCGGCGAGGTCCGCCAGGACTCCGCTATCCTCTGGACCCGTCTTACTAAGAACGAAGAACGCAACATCCACGGGCTGGCCTTTGCCAAGAAGGATGAAGGCGTGCCTGAGAGTCACACTCTTGAGGAGATGGAGGGCAGCGTCCCCGGCGTGGGGGGCGAGGTGCGCGTTACTTGCTGGCCGCAAGGATCTCAAAACCGGTCGCACACGACCTCTTGGCAGGCGGTGAACCCGGAGGCCGACTTCACGCGCCAGTTTCAGCTCGCCGGCCTGGCCGCCGGGACGAGATACCATCTGAAGGTCGAGGGGCGTCCGGCCGGGGCCACGGAGCCGACCTGCACGTTGGCAGGCGGCTTTGAGACCGCGCCCAATGCGGCGGCGCCGGCGCGGGTGGCTTTCGTGGTGGTCACGTGCCAGGAATATCCCCTGCGCGATGACCCGGAGAACGGGCATCGCATCTACCCCTTGATGCGAAAGCTGGAGCCGGACTTCTTTGTTCACACGGGCGACATCGAGTACTACGACCGGCCGCTGCCCTTTGGGAGGAGCCGGGAATTGGCCCGTTTCAAATGGAACCGGATCTTTGCCATGCCGTTCCAGCGTCAGTTCCACCAGAACGTGTCCAGCTATTTCATGAAGGACGACCACGACACGCTCCGAGATGACGCCTGGCCCGGCCTGAAATACGGCGATCTGACCTGGGAGCAGGGACTCGCGATCTTCCGCGAGCAAGTTCCCATGGGCGAGTCCACCTACCGGACGGTCCGCTGGGGCAAGGACCTCCAGATCTGGATGGTGGAAGGACGGGACTTCCGCACGCCGAACAAGCAGCCGGACGGGTCGGATAAGACAATCTGGGGCCGCCAACAGAAGCAGTGGTTCTTCGAAACCGTCAAGGAATCCGACGCGACCTTCCGCATTCTGATCAGTCCCACGCCCCTGGTCGGTCCCGACCGGGCCAACAAGAACGACAGCTATGCCAACAAGGGCTTCACGTACGAAGGGGACGAGATCCGCAAATTCCTCGGCGCTCAGAAGAACATGTATGTCATCTGCGGCGACCGGCACTGGCAGTACGTCTCGGTCGATCCCAAGACGGGTGTTCGCGAATACGCCTGCGGTCCGAGCTCCGATGCCCACGCCGGAGGTTTCAACGAATCCCTGAAGACTGATATGCACCGGTACCTGAGGATCAAGGGCGGCTTCCTGCTGGTCGCGGCCGAGCGGGCGGACGGCAAGCCGACCATCACCTTCCGGCACTACGGCACGGACGGCACGATCTACCACGAGGACCGTCTCTCGCTCCAATAACCAGGGCGGGCGTAAAGTCCTGAAGGCGAGTCTGTTCGGGGCGTCACCGTCTTCGGTGACGGGTGGCAGCGTCAAGGCCGAAGGCCTTGGCGATGGTTCTACGCACAGCCAGGTCGCCATCGCCAATTCCTGCCTACGCAGGAATGACGTCACCCCCGCGGAAGCGGGGGTGCGCTTGACGATGCCACCCAGATATCAAATGATTCTGTGTTCGTCCCGCTCCAATTGCCGGCTGGCATCGGCAGGGCCAATCTGGTATGCTGAAGACTCAGCTTGGGTATGGATCCGGCAAAACGGTTGGATGGTCTCAATGCACAACGCCATACAAGGGTAGCACCGATGAACAATGCACGCCGCACTCGGCCTTGCGCCGGGCACCTCCTCGCTCTCACGTTGGCTGTCGTCCTTTGTCTCCTTCTTGCCGTCCTGGTTCGTAGTGGACCCGTAGCGGCGGAAGATCTCTCACCCGCACCAGCGGCGCAAGATTGGCCCATGTGGCGGTATGATGCCAGCCGCAGTGCGGCCTCGCCCGTCTCGTTGCCGACCGAGCTGCACCTGCAATGGGTTCGGGATCTGCCGCGACCGGCCCCCGCGTGGTCCGAAGAGCAGTACAAACTCCAATTCGACCGCTCCTATGAGCCGGTGGTCATGGGCAAACAGATCTTCGTCCCCTCGATGGTCAGTGACACGGTGACGGCCTACGACACCGACACGGGCCAGCAGAACTGGCAATTCTTCTGCGACGGGCCGGTGCGCTTCGCCCCGATTGCCTGGCAGGGCCGCGTGTACTTCATCAGTGACGACGGGGGTCTCTACTGTCTGGATGCCAAAGAGGGCCGACTGCTCTGGAAGTACAGCCTGGCTCCTTCGAATCGTAAGGTCTTCGGCAACGGCCGACTCATTTCCGCCTGGCCCGCCCGCGGCGGCCCGGCGCTGCAGGATGGCAAGATTTACTGTGCCGCGAGCATCTGGCCGTTCATGGGCGTCTTCCTCTACGCGCTCGACGCCATGACCGGCAAAGTCGTTTGGGAAAACAGCGGTAGCGGCGCGACGTACTTCCCGCAGCCGCATAACAGTCCCGCCTTTTCCGGTGTGGCGCCGCAGGGCTACCTGGCCGCCAGCGACGACAAGCTGTTAGTGACCAGTCGAACGATCCCGGCGTGCTTCGATCTCAAGACCGGCGAACTGCTCTACTATCGCCTCTCCGAAACCACCTATGGTAAAACGGTCGGCGGGTGCGGTGCGTCCATTTGGAAGGACTGGTACTTCAACAACAAGGTGGTGTATCGGCTTTCCGACGGGCTGCCCCTGGGGGTCATCTCTGGTCACGTCATGACCCAGAATACCGCGGTGGGCATCGACGCGACCGGCAACGTGATGGCCTACCAGTTGGCCGAGACGGAAGGGAAAGACGTCAAGACCAGGAAACCCAGGACCGTGGCAACGGCCCAGGCCCGATGGAAGGGGAAGACGGAGCCGGCGCTGGAACGCATTCATGTTGCCGCCGGAGATCGGCTCTATGGCAGCGACAGCCAGGGCCAGATTGTGGCCTTGCAGATCCCGGAAAGCAACGAGCCGGTCGAGGTCGTCTGGCGCGAGAAGGTGTCGGGACACGTGTGGAACATGCTGGCCGGCGCCGGCAAGCTCTTCGTCGTTACCGAGGAAGGGCAGTTGTACTGCTTCGGCGCCGCGAAGACGAATCCCAAACGTTACCCGAGCGAGGCCCCCAAGCCGCCGGCGGGATCGCGCAGCGCCCGACGCCGGATCCAACAGGTTCTCGCGCAAGCTCCGGAGGCCCAGGGATATTGCCTGTGGCTGGGGACTCGTAATCGGGGCCTGCTCCGGGAGTTGCTGCGACAATCTTCTCTGCATGTGATCGTCCTCGATCCGGAGGCTGCAAAAGTCGCTTCTCTGCGTCGGGAACTCGATCGAGCCGGCCTCTATGGATCGCGCGTCTGTGTGCTGCACGGGGACCTCAACACTCTGAACGTGCCGCCCTATGCCGCCTCGTTGGTGGTCGTGGAGAACCTTGTTGCGGCTGGGCTTGACGGAACGAAGACCTCCATTGAGAAGCTGTACGACCTGCTGCGGCCCTACAGCGGAGTGGCATGGGTAGCGGCTTCCGGACAGGTTCAAGCCGACTTGGCCGGTTTGACGGTGGAAAACCTGGACAATACGCTGATCCTCAAGCGCACCGGCCCGGTGCCGGGGTCCGCTAATTGGACCCACCAGTACGGCGACGTGGCCAATACCGTCTGCTCGAAGGACCAGCTTAAGCCGCCGCTGGGCATCCTGTGGTTTGGCGAAGAATCCGCCTTTGGCGACGTTCTGCCCCGGCACGGGCACGGCCCGCCCGAGCAGGTGGTCGATGGGCGGTTGTTCATCGAAGGGATTGACGCGTTCAGCGCGCGCGATGTCTATACGGGCAAAACGCTCTGGCGCACGCCGCTGAAGGAGCCCGGCAGCTTCGGCGTCTACTACAACGCCTCCTACAAACACGACTTTCGCGACCTGGGCGGCAACCAGAAACACATCCCCGGGGCCAACGCGCGGGGCACCAATTTCGTCGCCATGCCGGACCACGTCTACGTCACTCAAGAGGGCGACTGTCATGTTCTGGACGTCCAGACGGGGCAGACCCAGCAGGTGTTCCACTTGCCCGATCGCGACGGCCAACCGCAGAAGGACTGGGGTTACCTCGGCGTGTGTGACGATTGCCTGATTGCCGGCTCGGGATTCGTCAAGTTCCCGATGACGCTCGGCACGGAGGTCAAGGACCCCAATCTGATCGTCGGCCTCGACCGAATTGCCAGCAAGCAACTGGTCGTCATGAATCGGCATACGGGTCAAGTCCTCTGGACAATGGAGGCCCAGCGTGGATTCCTCCACAACGGCATCACCGCAGGCCAGGGCAAGATCTTCTGTCTCGATGTGGTCCCGTATGTGACGAGGATCAAGAACAAGGAGACGACGGTCAAGAACGCCAAACCCGAACCGCTGGACCCTGACCCCCAGCAGCGGCTCCTGGCTGTGGACCTGCACAGCGGCCAGATCCTCTGGGAGAATCACGAGTGTGTCTTCGGCAGTTGGCTGAGCTACTCGCAGGAGCACGACATTCTGTTGCAGGCTTATCGTAAATCTCGCGACATGCTGCTGGAGCCGGGCAACCGGATGGCCGCCTTTCGCGGCACCACGGGCGCGGTGCTCTGGGACAAGAAGCGCGCGTACACCGGCCCCTGCATGCTGCACAGCGACACGATCATCACCGCGGAAAGCGCGTACGATCTCAGGACGGGCGAGCAGAAGATGCGCGAGCACCCGCTGACCGGACAGCCGGTCCCCTGGAAATACTCCCGCAACTACGGCTGCGGAACGCCGATTGCCAGCCAGAATCTGCTGACGTTCCGCTCCGCTGCGGCTGGCTTCTACGATCTTTCCACCGACGTGGGCACCGGCAATTTCGGCGGCTTCCGCTCCGGTTGCACCTCGAATCTCGTCGTCGCCAATGGGGTCCTCAATGCCCCCGACTACACGGAGACCTGCACGTGCAGCTACCAGAACCAGACCTCGCTGGCGATGGTCCACATGCCGGAGGTCGAAACGTGGTCGTTCAGCGATATCGACGGTAGCGACGCCCCGATCCGACGTGTCGGGGTCAATCTCGGCGCGCCGGGCGATCGCCTGGCCGACAATGGGACGCTATGGCTGGAGTATCCGAGTGCCGGCGGGACTTCGCCCAAGCTGGATATCGCCACGACCCCGGAGAACCCCGCCTTCTTCCGCCGGCATTCCCTGCGGCTGCAGGGAGGGGACCTCAAGTGGGTCGAAGCCTCGGGCGCCAAGGGACTCCAATCGATTCGCATCGGGCTGTGGGGTCCCAAGCCGGGCTTGAAGATCGAAGTGTCACGTCTGCGCTTGGAGATCCCGAATCCGACTTCCGGCTCTGCGCCGCAGACGCCCAAGCCTTACACCGTCTGCTTGCATTTCATGGAGCCGGACGACAAAAAGCCGGGCGACCGGGTCTTCGACGTCGCTCTCGGCGACCAGACGGTCCTGAAAGGCTTCGACATCGTGGCGGAGGCGAAGGCGCCCAACGTGGGTATCGTAAAGAAGGTTCCGGGCATCGTCGCCTCGGGCTCTCTCACGGTCTCCCTGACGCCGGCCGATCCAAAGATGGAGACGATCCTCTGCGGCATCGAAGTCATCGCAGAAACAACGGAGGCACAAAGCGGTCAATGATCCGTGCCGTAGCATGGGCATCTTGCCCATGGATCGGGCGCCCAAACGCGGAACACTGCGTCGCAGGGCCATCTTGGCCCTGTTCTCACGGGCGAGACGCCCGTGCTACTGAAATAGCTTCGGGGCCAGGTCGGCAAGGTAGAGCCGCCAGACGGGCCAACTGTGGTTGCCGTCGGTCAGATGCCACTCGTGGCGGATGTCCTTCTCCTTAAGCGTTGCGATGAATTCCTGATTGCGCTGGAGCAGGAAGTCGGCTTTGCCGACGCCGATCCAGAGCAGCTTGAGTTTCGCGTTGGCACCCGCCGGATCGTTCAGGACGCCGGCGATGGCCTCCCGGGAAGGGACCGCCGAGCTGAAGCCCGCGACCCAGGCGAAGCGGTCCAGGTGGTTCAGGCCGATGGTCAGCGATTGCCCGCCGCCCATGCTCAGGCCCGCGATCGCGCGGTCCGCCGCCTCGGTCTTCACGCGGTAGTTCGCCTCGACAAACGGCATGGCATCCTCCAACAGGTCGCGCTCGAAAGCCGTTGTATTGTTCTGGAAGCCGGCCATGCCCTGGGCGATGGATGCGTGGCCGTCCATCATCACCACGACCATGGGCCGGGCCTTGCCTTGGGCCATCAGATTGTCGAGAATCCAGTGCGCTTTGCCGTGGGCGACCCAGGTGGCCTGATTATCACCCATGCCGTGCTGGAGGTAGAGCGTCGGAAAGCGGGCGTCCGCCTGTTTGTCATAGCTGGGCGGCGTATAGACGACCACCTCGCGCAGACGGCCAAAGGATTTGGAGAGGTACGTGTGCTGGCGGACGGTGCCATGCGGGACATTCTGGAAATCATGCGGCAGCGGGGGCTCGCCGGGGATATGCAGAATGCTGGTGCGCGGCTCGCGCATCGGTTTGATCGCCGGGTTGCCGGGATCGATCATCTGCACGCCATCCACCTGGAAGTTGTACTCCCAAATGCCCGCCGGGATCGGTCCCGCCGTAACGCTCCACACGTCATTGGCGTCCTTGGTCATCGCGGCCCGCCCGTTGGGCCACTGCCCGGCGACGACAACTTCCGACGCCTTGGGTGCCCGGAGCTGAAACGTCACCCGCCGGTCCGCCAGAATCTGGGGCGACCGCACGGGAACGGGTCGTCGCCGTGCCCCGGCCGCGCCGGCAGGCGGCTGGGCAGCCGCTGGAACCTGGACGGCAAATCCGATGATGGCTGCATTCCATAGAACGAACAGTACGAGACGATTGGACCTCATGATCACCTCCCTTGCCGGCGGTTCCGGCGCAGCTTGTGTTCTTCACACCCACATGAACAATGACAAGATTCTACCGTGTCACCGCCGCCTGTCCATAGCTCATCGTGTCTGATAGAATGAGGCATGTCCAGAGAGATCATAGCTGACGAAGTTGAACTTGTGAGGAGTATGACGATGGTCCGGAAGGCGATGCTTTCAACCGCACTGATTCTATCCGTGGTCGTTCTTGCAGGCATCTCGACGGCACAGCCGTCGGACGTGTCCGGCAGTATTCTCCCCCAAGTGAAACACACGCAAGACTCCCCCGTCATTCCGCTGTACGAAGTATTTGAAATCACCTTCCAACACGAGGCTCAATACGAGAACCCTTTCTTCGATGTCACCATTGACGTCACGCTGACCTCGCCGTCTTCGAAGCAGGTCCGGGTCGGAGGCTTCTATTATCAGCCCGGCTTGTGGAAGGCGCGCTTCACACCGGGGGAATTGGGCCGCTGGACATACCGGTTCGTCCTCAAGGAGGCCGGGGGCCGGACCGCCTCCGGCGATGGTACCTTCACCTGCATCAAAGGGCGAAAGCCCAATCCCGGATTCCTCCGCCGGCACCCGGAGAACCCCTATCGCTTTGTGTTCGACGATGGGACACCCTATTTCCCCATCGGCGTGCAGGACTGCTGGGGCGACAATAATCACAACGGCTCGGTGCTGGATGTCTTCTCGATGGAAGGTCCCTTCCGGACCGACCTCAAAGAGCCGCCTGCCCTCCCTCCAGGCCCGATGTTCCTGCGCGGTCCTTCCTCCAATCCGCAAAACGCCGACGTTTTCTTCCGGTCCTTCGGGCAATGCGGTTTTAATCTGTACCGCTACTCCCAGAAGAACTGCTCGTATGACCTCTACCGCGACCTGGACCACTATCTTGCCCCGGAAGGGATCATGACGGACGAGTTGCTCCAATCCGCTCGCAAGTACGGTTTCCGCGTCTTCTACGGCCTCTTCGGCTATCAGAAGGTCTTCAACAATGAGCCCAACAATGCGGAGGGCCTCGCCAAGGTCAAGCGCTTCATCAAGTACAGCGTGGATCGCTGGGGCGCGTACGTGGATTTCTGGGAATTCCTCAACGAGCAACACGCCGATGACCGCTGGTACGAGGTTATGGTTCCTTACCTGAGGTCCATCGACCCGTACCGCCACCCGATCACCACGAGCTGGGAACGACCCTATCTCAACGGGATTGAGATCAATGCTCCGCACTGGTACCAGCGCGAGGATGAGCTGAAGTCGGATCAGGTGACCGCCGCGCGGGCGAACGAGTGGAAGAAACATGGCAAGCCGGTCGTCGTCGGGGAGCAGGGCAACACCAGCGACCGGAAGAAGCCTATCCCGGGCGTCGGCGGCGTGTGGGACGACCGCTCCGCCTTGCGCATGCGGATTCGCAACTGGACGGCGCTCTTCAACGAGATTGCCTTTATCTTCTGGAACACAAGCTACGCGCGGGACGGCCACTACATGAACATCTGGCTCGGCCCCCAGGAGCGGCAGTACGTGCGGGCCATGCAGGATTTCGCCTACCGGCTCGACAAGGATATCCGGGTCCACACGCTCAAGGTTTCGCAGCCCGCCGCCGTACGGGGCTACGCCCTGGCCTCCGAACGTCGAGCGGGAATCTATCTGCACCATTTCCAGAACCACACGACCCGCTTGGAGGGCCTGCGCCTCGACGTGGACCTGCCGGGCGGGACGAAAGGATACTGGTACAATCCCCAGGACGCCTCGATTATCAAGATCATCGATATTGCGGCAGGCATGAACGAGCTCGAAGTTCCACCCTTCACAGTCGATCTCGTGCTGCTCGTTACGCCGGATGGGGCCCCTGACATCGACCACGACGGCTCGCCCAACCATCTGGATACCGATGATGACAACGACGGCGCGCCGGACGAACAGGACGCCTTTCCCCTCGATCCCTCCGAATGGTCAGACAAGGACGGTGACTGGATCGGGGACAATCTCGACGCAGACGACGACGGCGACGGCACACCCGATGACGACAACCAGAACGGGACCCCGGATTACAGAGAGATGGACTTGGACGGCGACGGCGTGAACCGGGCTGAGGTCATTCCGTGGGATGCCTTCCCCTTGGATGCAAAGGAATGGCGGGACACCGACGGCGACGGCATCGGTGACAATACTGATCCCGATGACGACAATGACGGCTTCACCGATGTTGAAGAGCGGCAAGCCGGTACCGACTCACTGGACCCGTTGCGGTTCCCGAGAGAATGACGCAGGTGCGCCATCAGCTCTTCAGAACATCCAACGGCTCGAAGTGCCCGCCAAGCACAGGCTCGCTCTCGAAGCCGAGCCAGCGGTCCAGCACGGTGGCGTAGACTCGGCGGAAGTCGATGTGCATCTTCAGGGCGCCTTTATCCAGATCGGTGAGGCTGGGCTGGGACCCGATCAAGCCGCCCTTGACCCTGCCGCCGGCCAGGAACATGGGAGCCGCCGCGCCGTGATCCGTGCCGCGCCGGCCGTTCTCCTTGACCGTTCGCCCGAACTCGGAGAAGGTCATCAGCAGAACGCGGTCCAACTGCTGGTCCCGCTTGAGATCGTATATGAAAGCCGCCACCGATTCGGCCAATTGGTTCAGCAACGCACAGTGGTTGCCCAGTTGATTGGCGTGGTTGTCGAAACCGCCGAGGCCGCCGCCGCCGAGTTCCACCAGGAAGATGCGGATACCAACATCGGCGCCAATGAGCTGGGCCACCGTGCGAAGATCCCGGGCCAGCCCGAACGGCGGATAAGCGCCACCAGGTGTCTTGATCGCTGCTTCGATTCGTTCGCCGTTGCGACGAGCGTCGACGGTGCTCTCTCGCATGGATCGCAGCAACATGTTGTCCGTAGGGTGGGCTGTGCCCACCATTGACCGCCCGTATTGAGGAAGGTCGGTGGGCACAGCCCACCCTACGTGCTCGCGAAGGTCCTCTACGGAACGAAGAGACGGGACAACCACGTTCTCAGCGTTCAGAGCAAACGGTCGAGCAATCGGCCCGACAAATACGGCAGTAGTGTCCGGCGTGGTCGGCGTCCACGCCTGGTCAGCCACCCGGCCCAGCCAACCCGTCTGTTGGCGAGGCCGTTGCGGATTGGCGGTGTGCCACATCCGCAGCGCACGTTCATGATCCTGGTCCGAAATCGGACTACCAGCGCCTTGGACGATGCTCAGATACCCGTCCTTGTACAGCCGCAGGAAGGTCTCCATTCGGGGGTGAAAACCAAGCAGCGAATCGATCTTGTGCAGTTCGGCTGTTGGTAGCCGCAGGGTGGTTCGGTTCCGGCCATATCCGTCATCGGCATACGGGACGACGGTGTTCAGGCCGTCATTGCCTCCGGTGAGTTGGAGGACCACCAGGACGGTGTCGCGGTCGCTGCGCCGGGCTGCTGCCGCGGAGCGGAGGAGGAAGTCCGGGGCGACCGAGCCCAGGGACATCAGTGCCGACGTCCCCAGAGCGGCCCGTAGGAAATCGCGTCGGGTAGACAGCATAGCGTCTTCTTTCAAAGTAGTATGGGCGCGAGCACCCATGGATTCCGAATCACGGGCAGGATGCCCGTGCTACGCCAGTTGATATTCAGGCAAAGTCGCCACCGCATAAGTGAGACGCCGGAGCGCGGTTGCCGGTCCACTATCGCCATCGGTCGTGGGCGTCCGTACGCTCTGAAGCAGAGCCTCTTGAACATCCGGCGCGAGGCCCTGCACGAACAGGTCCAACAAGAACCGCGCGGCCGATTCAGACGTGCCACGTCCGTGTCTTTGGGCGACTGCCCAGGGGTCCAGTCTGCTATTGTAGGGTTTGCCCGTTTGCAGCAGCGCGGCCACGAGATTATGCCGGCCCACGAGGGTCGCGGTGGTGATCCAGTACTGCCCCCGGGTCCAGCCTTTCACCGTGGGCGGGTGGCACAAATCTTGGCCGAGACCTGCGACATCTTGTGCAAGCTGCGTGGCCGAGACCATCCCCCCCAAAGCCTTGACGATGCCCATGGCGAACTCTACCGGGCATTTGATTCTCTGGCGGTATGCCTGCGGAGAGAAGAAGAGATTGGACCGCAGCATCGTCTCGACAAGTCGCGCCACACTGGAGTCCCCGGCAAACGATTCCGCCAGCGGCGCGACCCAGGCGTCACTCGGTTCTTCCGTCTCGCTGATCAGCCAGCGGTACAATCTGCGAATGACCGTCCGGGCGGTGGCCGGCTGTTCGAGCACGATCCGCAGAACATCGTCTGCGGTGAAACTGCCTTCTCGCCCCTGGAATCGTATAGTCTTCTCGTCGTGCTCATGCGGGAGGTAGCGAAGCTGACCCCGAAGCACGGACCAGCCGGTGAAAGCGCGAGCGGCCGCGCGAACATCTTCTTCGGTGAAATGGCCGGGCCCCAGGCTGAACGTCTCCAGCAGCGGCCGGACGAAGCTGTCGTTGGGGGCCGTTTGGCGGTTGGCGTCCGCGCCCAGCCACACGAGCATGGCGGGGTCACGCGAAATCGCGCGCAGGAGTAGCTCGAATGAGCCGAGGGCATGAGTCCGCAGGAGCCGCAGATGCTCCTGCATCAACCGGGGGTTGTTCAACTCTGTGGCATTGACCGCGAAATAGCCATGCCAGAATAACGTCATCTTCTCAAGCAGCGGGTGCGGCGTCTCCATCATCCGGCGGAGCCACCAGGCCCGCAGTCCATCGACCGATCCCCCGGCCGTGCGCTCGGCTTCCTCGCTCCGGCGGTTGAAGCCTTCTACGTCAGTCTGCGGCCGCAGCAGCTTGTCTACCGTTCGTTGCGGCCCATCCGAAAGCGCTTGCTGAAGCTGCTCCCAGCTTGCTCCGAAAGCCGCACGCCGATAGAGGTGCGCGGCGAGCGCCAGGGTCCAAGGTCGCCGGGCGTCCGGCTCGTACGGTGCCCAGGCCCAGCCGGGATCGGCCCATTCTGTCGCCGTCACGGGGCCAATTGGCTCGGGCCGGTGTTTCTCAGCTTGCGTGGACATCGCGGTCCCCTTCGGAACAAGAATAGGACCTATGGGACTCGTAGGACCGATAGGACCTATGGTTCCAGATCATGGCAAGTTCAGCTTCATCGTCAGTCGTGCCTGGGCCAACCCCTGATCCGTGCCGAGGCTCAGCTTGACTTGGTCGACGAGTTTCACCAGGGTGATAAGCATGTCGATTCCCGTGGCAGATTCCTCGTGGGTTCTGCCCTTTTTGACCATATCCCCGCGGATGAGAGTCTCGCGATTGGCGCGAAGAGCGGAAGCGACCTGGTTGCCATCGATTTCGAGGACACTATGAGTTCGGGCCGCCGGCCGAACCGGCGGACCGGCCTCCCGACTCAGGGCGTCGATCAGGTCGCGGGCCAGGCTCTCGGTCGAACTCAGGATCACGTAGGGGCCGGGCATGGCCAGCGTCGGACGAATGTTGAGCTGTGGACTGGACTTGGCCCCGTCGTTGGCGTCGGCCGGAGAAAAGTAGGCCACGGTGTACTTAGTGTCCTGGTAGGCGGGGCGGTCGATGATCAGGCCAGGCTGCGCCTTCTGACCCCGGGTGAAATTGACCAGGCCGATCGCCTTTTGCCACGCCTCCTCGACGACCTTGCCGAACCGCTCCGGGTGACGCAGCCGCAGAACCGCCGCGAAGGCGGGGATCTTCACCGGCGACGCTCCGCCGGCAGGATCGTTCGGCGGCTCGGCGACCAGGACCCGAATCTCCGGCTCCGTTTCCGCCAGGACTTCGGTCGTCAAATCGCGGCCGGTAAAGAAGATGCCCATCATGTTCTCGAAGAAGATCAGGCCGGAGGAGCGCTCCGGAAAAAGGGTGTCCTTGGCCGCATAGAAACCGCGCAGGTCGCGGTAGAGGCTCAACGCCGCGATCCGCCGGGGCACGGCAAGGTTCGGCCAGGCGCCGTCACCGGCCTTCTGGGGCTGAGCAAAAGCGGCGGGATTCACCGGCCCAGCGACCGTGCCATCGGTCAAAGCTCGGGCGGCGAGCGTCTTGCCTTCGACGTTCAGCTCCAGATTCAGCCAGTTCGAGTTGCACAGGGACTCCGTGAGGTCGGCAAACACGAGTGCTGCCAGGGGATTCGTCCGCTGTTTCTCCAGGGCCGTGGCGAGTCCGGGCAGATTCATCAGAGGCTTGAGGTCCACGAACACGGTGGCCGCGGCCTGCGGGTTCGCTGCTTTCTGTGCCGTGTGAAAGGCCGGACTGGCTCCCAGGTTCCTGCTTTCGGACTGCCCGCGCAGGTCCAGGATCGTCTTGAGACCTTCCGCCCGGCTGGAGAAGATCAGCCGCCTGCCGACGATGGCATGCGCCTCTTTTCCGTCAAAGGTCCAGGCGGTGACCCCACCGTATTCCCTGGAGGCAACCTTTTCCGGGTGGCCCTGCTTCTCGGCCTGCGACCGCGTGATATTCAGGATCGTTTCGTGCAGCTTCTGCAGAAGGCCCTCCTCTTGGGCGTCGATGATCGCCACGACCGTATCCTGCGGGCAGATGGCAATCGTAATCCCGCCTCCGGCGAGCTTCGCCAAGCCGGTTCGCCAGTCGGTCTCCAGAGAAGCCTCCAGGAACTGGATCCCGTTGAGGAACTCCTTGAATTTGGGTTGCGACGACAGGCCCTGGTAGAGCGGCGACGAGGTGATCGCCTGGGTCATGTCTTTGCCCGCGAGGAGGTCCAGTAGTGCCTGGGGCCGCGCCACCTGCAGACAGATCACCGCATCCTGCGGCACCCACTGAGCGGCCGGAGGCGGGCTCTGCGCCGTCGTGGCCGGGAACAACCACAAAAGGGGAGCCAAGCTCAGCGTTAGGACGGATCTCGTACACATGCCGCACCTCCGGAATTAGACAATGGTCGTTCGTAGGGTGGGGGGACCTCAAAGGCGGTTTTGCATTTGGGAATCCTACGCTGTGCTCGCCGATCCCTGCGAATGAACGCGGTCGATAGCTGGCACAACCCACCCTACAACTATAGCTTTGCCGTGTTACCGTCTTGTTACGGTTCTATCCTTTTCTTGCGACACTCAGTTCCCTTGGGCCGCGAGGCGAAACGCCAGCACGGCTTGGCCCGCCGGACCAAAGTCGCCCTTCAAGCTAACCCAATCGGCTTTTGCACCATTTGCGGGTATGGTGATCTGAACCGACAGGACTTTTCGCTCCATCGAGTTGAGATCGACCGTCCAGCTTGTCGGTGTGATTTCCCAATTGGCGGGCACCTGTTGCACGCGGACTGTGCCGAAGACCTTGCGGCTGCTGAAGTTGTAGGCAAATAGTGCGAGACCGGTTGATGTCCCGGGGGGGACAATCTGAGCCTGCTGTTCGAGATTAGTCGTCGAGGAAGGCATTTGGAGCTGGAGAACGACCGGACAGACGGTGCCGGGGCGCGGAGCGGAGACCGACATCGGCGACTGTAGCGTCAGCCTCGCTGTCCCACCTTTCGGCACAACCACGAAGATTGCCGATGGAGTCAGGTCGGCGGGCAACGAGGATGCAACGGATCGGCCGAGGTAATCATATATCGCCTCCGGCGCTATTCCCTGAGGCCAGGAAATGCTCGTCGGCTTATTGGCCCAGGCGACAAGGACGTCGTGTTCGACGCCGTCCGGAACAGCGCGAAAGGCGTAGAGGCGCGCCTCCGAATTCTGTTCGGGGACCAGCCGCCCCAGAGGCATGGCTCCGGCGAGCAGGTGTCCGACCGCCGCCAAAGCCACGTAGGCGGGACGCGGCGTCTGATCGTTGCGCAGAATGCCGAACTGATTCTGGTTCTCGGGGTAGTTGCCGAGGATGAAGAAGAAATGGCGGTTGACGCCGGCAAAGAGACTGCTGGCGTACGAGGGGGCGATGAACTGCGCCTGGCGTCGCTCGTCCTCGGACGACAGTTCGCTCCAGGGCCGCTCGGTCTGCCAGTGCAGGCCGATCCCGCACTCCGAGAGCCAGAGGGGCTTGCCGCAAGCGGCTTTGCGGGCGGAAGCGAATTCGTTCAGATAGGTATCGGGTTTGCTGTAGGTGTGGATGTTGTAGGTCTCGAAGTAGGGCCACACCTCGTTCTCGAGGACGCCCTGCGTGTGCAGGGCCGTGCCCGAGCCGGCATAGACGTTCCAGCAGACCGTCAGGTCCGGCTTGGCCGCCTTGAAGGCCAGGTACGCTGCTTTCTGATGGGTACACATCTCGTCGATGGTGTGGCCGCCGAACATGGCGATATTGGCCTCGTTCCAGGGCTCCCACGCCGGAACACGGCCCTCGTAGCGCTGAGCCATGGCCTTGCAGAAGTGGTAGAGATGGCGAAGGTCTCGGGGGAAGCGACGCGTGGCACGGTCGCCGTCCAACTCGCGGTCGGTCGCCCAAGCGGGGGTGCCGTGAAAGACCTGAAGGACCTTCAAGCCATGTTTGGCTTGGACTGTGGCGGCGCTGTCGTAAGTCGTATTTTGCACGAACGTCTCCGGACCGGTTTGTACGTCGCCCCAGCTCATCCGGTCGCGGATCCAGTTCACGCCAGCCAGTGTGGCGAGATACGCGAAGCGCTCCTGTTTCGCGGCGTCGCCCCGGGCAAACCAGGCCGTCGCCGAATCCACGCAGATGGGCGAATCCTGAGGTGTCGGAGCGCCGAGCCGCGTCAGAACGCCGGCGGTGGTCCGCGCCATAACGGCGCCGGCAGCGTCGAGAAAATCAACCCGGTACCAGCCCACGCCGAGAGTTCCGAGGTTTACTAAGGCGTCGCGGACTTGGCCCTGTGCGACAACACTGTTGGCATCGTCGACGGCCCGCCATCGGACCGCTTGCTGCGGCATCTTGATCACGATGGACTCGCCAGTGAGAAAGATATTGCCGGGATGATCCGCCGTCGCGGTCGGGACGCCCCGCGCGATGTCTGGTGTCTGGGCCTGCGATGCGCCGGCGGAGAGGATCGCGCCAAGGCCGAAAAGGAGAATCTTCCGGTTTTTCATATACCCCTCTCAAGCAACAGAAGGTACCCTCTGGCGTAGAATGGAATCTGAGCAGCGTCGCCATGAAGCGCCGACCAGGAGAGGATAAAGGATATGGATGCGAAGCGTAAAGAGGAATTCCTGAGACTCTGGGACAAGTACTTCCCCGGGGCCGACCTGCCCGTCACTTTCTACTATACAGATCAGATGCCCTCAACCGACCTGGTGAAGCCACCGGCCGGACACCGGTGCATTTTCGCCGATCTGGTGAAGGTGCGGACCGGGCAATCCCTGTGCTTCGATGCCCAGGCGATCGGCTGTTTCGGCGGCCAGCGCTACCTCGGATTCAGCGACAAGGTGATGCCCAATTTCGAGTACTTCCTCTCCTGTGGCATTCCGGGCAAGCTGGAAGGCGAGCGGTACAAGAAGACGCCGGAAATCGTGAACGCCTTGATGGAGAAAGCCCCGAAGTTCAAAGCACCGCACCAGTTCATCGTCTTCAAGCGGTGGGACAAGCTGGAAGCCGCAGATGAGCCGGAGGTGGTCGTCTTCTTCGCCCGGCCGGACGTTCTCTCCGGGTTGTTCACCCTCGCCGGCTTTGATAGGGCCGACCCGAACGGCGTATTCACCCCGTTCAGCGCCGGTTGCGGGTCCATCGTGCAACATCCCTACCTGGAAAGATCATCCGATTCGCCCCGAGCGGTCATCGGCATGTTCGATGTCTCGGCCCGTCCGTTCATCCCGGAGGATTTGCTGAGTTTTGCTGTCCCGAGGACCAAGTTCGAACGGATGCTCGACAACATGGAGGAGAGCTTTCTCATCACGGCGTCCTGGGGCAAGATCCAAAAGAGGATCGCCAGAACCCGCCCCTGACATACAGGGTAACATTCTGTCATGGCGAGGCGCGCCGCGAAGCCTGCCCCCGCCCAGGCGGGGGAGGTAATCTCCGCCGCACGGCTGCGGAAGGGAAACGTCAATCCGGATCGGATTGGTAGTAGCCCACGTCTCTCAAGAGACTGTCTGGGCTGGCTTTGCCCACGCACGGCGACGTGCCGCGGAGGCGGTAGTTGTGGTGCGCGGGGTCGACAAATTGCGGATCGGCGATCAAGTTCCCCGTCCCCGGCCAGGCCAGGCCGACGATGTTGGAGTAACTGATGCGAATGTCGGATCTCAGGTAGGGGGCTTGGATGCTGACCGGCTCGGTCGCATCCACAATGGAGTTGGTCACGTTGAAGAAGATCGTCCCCTTCTTCACGCCATACTTGTTGTGCGACTGGAGGCCCGCATCGACGTGTCCCGGCGTGCGGGTGGAAACCAGCGTCGTATGGTCGAGGTTGACGATCGCCGTGCGGCCTTCCAAGGTCTTGGCGGCGATGGCCGCGTTGGTGGGGTCCTCCGGCGCCAGGTTGTTGCCGACCAGGAGGCAGTGCAGGAGCGTCGTCTCGCCCCCATACACACTGACCGCCTTGTCCCGGCAGCCACGCACGATGCAGTCCTGGACGACCAGATCCGAGCCCAGGGTGTCGATCCCGTCATCGTCTATGCCGGCGATCACGCTGTGAGTGAGCGTACATAGTTGTTTGGCAAGCTGGCTGTGGATGTAGATGCCGTCGGCATCGTCTTTGTGACGCATGTCGATGATCCAGCCGTTCTCGAACAGCAGCGAGGTGCCCGTGATCTCCGGTCCCATGACCGAGCGCGTGAACAGGGTATCAGTGAAGGTCAATTCCGTCCCCGAGTCAGACTGCATGATTTTGCCCGCATTGTCGGAGAGGGAAACGTGATCGAACACGATGGTGGACTTCGAAGCTCGGATCGCGGGACCTGTGCCGGTATGACCCGCCCCCGGGCTGCGCCCGGCTCGCATGATCTCCGTGTAGCGGAAGGCGGAGGGCTTGGCATTGGCGAAGTGCAACTCGCCCCAGTTGAAGCCGGGGGCGTAGGCGGTGAACGTGACGGGCGATTCGGCGGTGCCCAGCGATTGGAGGCTGCCTTCCACGTCAATGTCCGTGCCGTTGGTCCCTGAGGCGACGCCGTCGAGCAGCACGAGCGTGCCCGCGGCCAGCGTGAGGGTGGTGCCCGCGCGGATCGTCAAATCACCGGTGACATGGTAAATGCCACTCCATATCCCCGACCGCCCCAGACTCCCGGAAACCGTGCGGACCGGCCGGCTGCTCCAATCCGCGAGCGTGGCGCTCTTTTCCATCCCGTTGACGCGCGCCGTCAGTGTAAAATCCCCTTTGCCGGTGATCGTCACCAGGGCGCTGCCCAAGCCGTTGTAAAGCGGGAACCGGTTGGGAGAGAGGCTGATCTTCGGATTGCCTGACACGGTGAGCACCGCGTTGGCATCCCAGATCTCCCGGTTGATCACGTCATTGGGCCCCACGATCTCCGCCCGCACGAGGATGGGCACGCCGGGCAGATAGCTGTCCCGGACCAGCAAACGGAGACCGGGGGCGTTGGAATCTACGACGCCGGCCGGCGCCTTCGGTTCCGCCGCCCCCAGAGGCTCCTCACCCGCCGCGATCAGCAGCAGCGGGACCAGTAACAGGATACGTAGAAACACGGTCATGGCTGATCAAACGGCAGCGTCCGCCCGGCCAGCCACGCGACCTCGGCCGCCGACAAATCCCGCCCGTAGATGGACAGTTCGTCCAGAGCGCCGGGGAAGAAGCGCGACGGGCTGGCGTGCCCGAGCGAGCTGACGGTCAGTTGCGAAAGGGCCGCGTCGAATTGGGTCGTGTCCGCCAGCGAGCCGGCCAGTTCCCCGTTGACATACAGAGTCATCGCGTTCGCCGATTTGACGATCGCCACGTGGTACCAGGCGCCATCGGCATGGGTCGTGGTGCTGTAGATACTGGGGCCGCCACTGGTGCCCAGCGGGGCACGGTGCAGGTAACGCACGGTGCCGGTGGTCGTGATCTCCAGGAGAATCCCGTGCCGATTGGTCCCTTCGTAGGCCGAGAGGATGTCGCGGTTGCCGGTGCCCCCCTCCACCTGGAACCATACGGACGCCGTGTAGGTGGGCAGGCTGTAGGTACCCGCGCCGGTGAGGAAGTCGCGGACGCCATCGAGCTTGATCGCTTGCCCGACCTTGCCGGGCACGTACTTAGGCGCGCCGGTGGCCGTCAGGGGATGCGCTCCCGTGCTGTCGTTGGCGTTGCCCTCGAACGCGTAGGAGGCCACCAGGCCCGTCGCCTGCGGCTTGACGGGTGTCACGACGTTGCGGTCGGCCGGGGACAGCATGATGTCGTCGAAGAACACAATCCCTTTTCCGCCCTCGAAGCCCAGGGTCAGGTTGGTCACCTTCTTGAGATTGACACCCGCCACGGCACTCAAGTCGATATACCAGAAATGCCAGCCCTTGCGCAGGATGTCCCCCGCATCGCCATTGAAAGGCACTTTCTGACCGTTGATCTTCACGTACATCTTGGTGGCGGTATTGGCCGGATCGCCGCTGAACCAGAGGGTCAGCCCCTTGACGCCGTACGCTGTCCAATCCTGCGGAGGGTCGAAGGTGCGGACCGCCTCGGAAAGGGCAGCCGTGGTATTGTCGTAGCGCAGCGGCATGGACTGGCTGCCGCCGTGGATCACCGTCTTCTCGGCAAAGGGAGCTTGATCCTTGCCCACTACGGCGCCGTTGACTTTCGGATTGTCGAAGCCATCGATCCAGACCTCATAGATGCGGGTGCCTTTGTTCTCATCGTCATTGTAGCTTTCCATGGTGTCCACGGGCAGGGCCGCGGCGGTGGAGAAGCTCCAGACCGCACCTTCCCAGGTGGGAGGTTTTCCCAGATCATTGACCTCGTTGATCTTCCAGTAGTAGGTCCGTCCCAGTTGGAGCAAGGTGCCGGCCTCGAACTCGGCCTTGGTGACCGTGCCGGCCAAGGTCGTCCCCTGGCGCACCGCGTTGGGATCCGTGCCCAAGTACACTTGGTGCTTGGCGGCTTCCCGGCCGGCCCGCCAGCTTAGGATCGTCCGCGGGTCCACGCCCGTCGCGGCCTGGGCCGGCTGCGGGCTGCGGGCCTGCACGGGGACGTAGAAGAAGCGGACCTCGGCCAGGCCCGCCTGCGGCGCCACACCGCCCCAGGTGGCCGTGATCGTCAACTTGACGAACTTCGCCTCGACCCCGCCAAAATTGACGGTCGTGTTCGCGGCGTAGCCCGCCGCCCCGGGAGCCCGGGCAAATTCCGGCACCTCGGCCAGCGCCTTCCACGTCGTGCCGTCGGTGGACGTTTCGACCGTGACTTTCTTGGCCCCAAAGCCCAGGAAGCTCTCGATCAACTGGTTCGAGTTCCACACCTGAAGCTGGTGCAGTTTGTAGACTTTGTCGAACTCGTATTGAATCCAGTTCGGCTGCGCGCCGGCGCTCATCCACATCGTCGTCGGCTCGGCGCCGTGCAGATCCCCCGTCAGGCCGGAACCGTCAATGGTCTTCTCCGGGCCCATGCCGGCCTGGTTGCTGGAAGCCGTGGCCTTCGCGGGCTTGACCGGGTAGCCGTACGGCTCGACGGTGAACGACCACACGTTGCCCTTGAAAATCGTATTGTCGGGGGTCGTGTTGACCTCGTCGATCCGCCAGTAGTGGGTCTGGCCATAGGCGAACACGCCCGTCGGCGTGAAGGTGGTGTCCGCCTGGCCCTGGCTGACCAGCACGCCCTTGGCCGCCGTCCGCGCGGCGCTGTTGACGTCGGCGAACGTCGTGCCGAGATACACGTCGTGAGTTGAGGGAAACTCGCCCGCGGTCCAGCTCAGCGCCGCCTCGCGCGGCACGTCCGTCGCGTTATTCGCCGGGGTGACGATCCCGGCTTGGGCCTGGTCCACCAGACCCGCCATGGTGCCCGGGATTTCCGCCGCGGTCAGGGCCCGGTAATAGATCTGCAGGTCGTCCATCGCCCCGAGGAACCGCCGGTCCGGAGCCCGCTCGTTGTCCAGGAGGCCCAGACAGATCCCGAACGCGTCGGCAGCGCCGAACACGCTGGTGTCAGCCGTTCTCCCGACCTCCTTCCCATCGATGTACAGCGCGATTTCCGTGGCCGACTTCGTCGCCGCCACATGGTGCCATTGCCCGTCGGCGTAGGTAGTGGTGGTATAGATGTTGCTGCCGCCCCCTGTACCCAGGGGGAAACGATGCAGGAACCGCATCGTGCCATCGGCGCGCACTTCCAGGAGAATGCCATGGAGCACGGTGGCGGCGTAGCAGGAAACGATGTCATGCGCCGCCCCGGTGGGAGAATCGTTCCTGAACCAGACGGCAATGGTGTAATTGCCATACTTGAACTTGCCGTCGATGAAGACGTAATCGTCCACGCCGTCAAAGGTCAGGCAGCCACCGTTCTTGCCCTCCTTGCTCCAGGCGGGGTCGCCAAAAAGCGTTCCCTTGACGGCCTTGCCGCTGGCATCGACGGCCACGGTGCCGGCGCCGTCGTCGAACGGCCACCAGCCGCAAAGGCTCCTGTCGTACGCGCCCGCGGGCCATAGCCCGAATCCACCCAGCACGAGGACTGCCGCCAATAGAAATGTAAGTCTCTCACCCATAGTCGTCCTCCTTCCAAATCCAATTGTTGTTAGGCCGAGGATTGTTCTTCTCCTCATGCCCGGCTACTTGCCGATTCTATGCCGATACGCCCAACCCTTGGCGATGTACTCGATGTCCTGCGTCTGATCGGCGGGCGGGTACTCGGTGCCGTAGTTGCCGCCCCCCTGTTTGATGAGCTTATCCATGCGCTCGATGGTGAATTTGTCCCGCCACTTGCGCACCTCCGAATGGCCGTCACAGAAGCCCAGGACGCTGCTGTCGCCGTGGTTGATCGCCATCACGCCCCACCAGCCCCACGTGGCTAGGTTCGTATACTCAGGCGCCCCGATGACGAAATGGTGGCTGGCATTCCAGTTGCGGGTCTCGCCGGACTCCACGAACACATACCGCGTCGAAGGCTGCGTGATCTGGCTGTACCGCCGAATCTCGGTGGTATAGCCGGGATCGCCCGGATGTCCATACAGGCACATGGGGACCGAGTACGTCACAAAGACCTTGGTCTGGTCGTAGAGGCTCTTGCGCACGTTGTCGGCGGGACAGTGATAGGCCTTCGGCTCCTTGATGTACGGAAAGAGCAGGCCGAGCTTGATGCCGCGAATCTCATCCTCGTCCGTCACCGCCGGATTGGTCTGCGTGTTGCCCATGGCGGCGCCGCTCGCATTCCGCGGCACGGCGCACCAGCCCACGAATTTGCCGCCCGGTTCCGTGCCGGTGTCTTCGGAGCTCATGATCCGGCCGTCATTGTCGCCCGAGTACATGAACCAGCCCAGGGACAGGTTCTTGGTATTGCTCAGGCACACGGTTGTCCCTGCCTTCTGCTTGGCCAGGTTCAACGCCGGGATGATGATGGCAAACAGCAGTGAGATGATGGCGATCACCACCAGCAGCTCGATCAAGGTAAACGCTTTCGTTTTCATCAATCCACCCTTCACCTGCCGTGTCCGAGGTAGGCCGTATACAAGGACTGCCGCATCTTCATGATTATACCACATTCTGCCCCCAAAAGGGCCAGGGCAAGACAAATTGTGCGGGCAATTGGACGCTCGCCTATGGAGCCCGGCCGTCCTGGAAGACTACTGGCGGCCAGGCGATATTCGTAGGGTGCGTACTACGCACCACTCCATCTGTCATCTCGTGCCCTGCTGCTGCCATTCGTAGATCGACGGTATGGCGGGCTGCGGCCTGGGACCGACGGAAAGTGGCAAGGCCCGATTTCCCTCGGATAGCAGCAATGCGGACGGGCCGGATAGGAAGCGGCCGCTTCCGCCGTACAGGCGGTTGTCGACGGCTTCGATCCCGGTGCAATCGGCGGAAGCCAACTGGACCATCGCGGACTTGCCGTCCTTCAGGACGAAGACATTTCCCCGGATGATATGGTCAAAGCTGAAGGTCTTGGCGTACACGCCCGGGCCGCTGTCCACGACGAAGCGGTTGTACAGGATCAGCCAGTTCTCATTCATGCCGCCCATCCAGACCCCGGCTTTCGGGGAGCTGATATCGCAGTTGTAGACGACGTTGCGCGGACCGTTGGGACCATGCGCGGTATCCGCGGGCGGGGAGGCCCACATACCGTAGCCGTAACCGCCATTGCCCTGGATGGATTCCACGACACATTGCTCGATCAGGTTCTCGTTCGTCCAGCCGGCATGCCACTGGGCGTCGCTTTCGTGGAAGACGCTCTTGCGGATGACGCAGCCGCTGGCCGCCCACTGGAACAGGGGGCCGTGCCGCAGCTTGAACGTCTCCACGTTCTCCATAAGACAATCCCAGCAGCGGTCCCAGCCGGCGTAGGCGGTTCCGCCGCCACCCTTGAACCAGGCGTCGTCGAAGACGCAGTCGCGGATCTCGCACCATTTGGCCGCCGACCCATAGACCGGGAACCGGCCGCACTTCTTGACCGTCACGCCGCGGGCCCAGCAATTCCAGCCGTGCGAGAAGAGCACGCTCGTAATCCACAGGTTCTCCGTCTGCTCGAGATAGAGGTCCTCGATGCCGCAGCGCTGGATCGGGATCACCTTCTGCACGTAGGAACCGTCCACGATAGGAAACTCGATCCGCAACGGCTGGCCGAGAGTGATGGATCGATCCGTGACGCCCGTGACGATCACTTCATAGTTGCGGTACGAGCCCCACAGGCAGGCGTTCTGGGTCAGCTTCTTCCAGCGGTCGGTGGCCGGACCGTCGATGAAGAGGCAATCGCCCACGCGTAGACCTTGCGTGCTCTGCAGGAGCAGTTCCGTGCTGCCCCGCTTGCCGTCCTTGGCGAGCGGGAACTTCTCGCCGACGGTTCCTCGGCCTGCGAACGTAATGGCCGCCCGCGAGTCGGCGACCAATTGCGGGTCTTTGAACCGCCGATCGAGGAGGATCGGGATCTCGGCCCTGCGTTGGGAGCCGTCCTTATACTGGGCAATACCTTTGAGCGTGTGCGGACCATCCGGCACTTCTTTGGGAATGTCTCTGCCGGACTTGGCAAAGAAGAAGGTGTTTCCCGAGTGCTGGCTTGGCGCCCAGGCGCCAATGACTGTGTCGCCGATCATGAGCGTCATCTTCACGAGGCCCGTGGGCTTGCAGTGCATCTCGATCCGCGTATCCGGGCCCACGCGCGAGTTCGCCGCCGGACAGAAGAATGCCACCTCTTCGGGCGGGATCGCGTATCGGAAGATCAAGCGAGTCTGGGAAGGACCCTTGCCCCGGATGACCACGTTGTCCTGGCGAACCGTGACGGGCCGGTCGAGATAATAGGTCCCTGCCTCAATCAGGACGGCGCCCCCCGTGCGGCCCGCCGCCTCGCAGGCAGTCTGGAGGGCTTGCGAATCATCCAGGTCATCGTTAGCCCGAGCACCGAAGTCCTCGATCTTGGCCACGACGTTGACCGTCGGGATGCCCCCTTGCACGCCGCAGCGGGTCCAGTTGGGGTACACAATCCCATCCGGCCCGACGACATCGGCCGCTGTCAGACGATCCGTCTGCTCGGGCCGGATCTTGTACTGATGCGGCCAGGGAACACTCTCGCCGCTTCCCTTCGCGACATCGGTCCCAGACCATAGAAGGATGGCCAGGAGAACTGAACTGGCGAACTGGACACCACACACGTTTGTCTTTGTCATCCTATCCATAATTGTCAGCCCTCGTGCCATAACCCGCATATTTCATCGAATTTTGGTGGTTTTTAGTAGACAAATGGCCTAACCATCGGTAGGGTAAGGACTTGCAACGCTTCCAACCCTCAGACAGAAAGGCCATTTCTATGACAGACTGTACCACCGAACCGCTGCTG
>CAYHAJ010000459.1:0-13649 GCA_964354535.1 uncultured Pirellulales bacterium | reverse complement strand
CGTACTCGATGCCGTTATGGACCATCTTGACGAAGTGGCCGGCCCCGTTCTCGCCCATCCACTCGCAGCAGGGCGCGCCGTCCGGGGCCTGGGCGGCGATCTTCTGGAAGATCGGTTTGACGTGCTCCCAGGCGGGCGGCGAACCACCCGGCATGATGGCGGGTCCGAGCAGCGCGCCTTCCTCACCGCCGGAGACGCCGGTGCCGATATAGAGCTTGCCCTTGCCCTCGACATATGCGCACCGGCGGATCGTGTCCTGATAGTTGCTGTTGCCGCCGTCGATGAGGATGTCGCCGTCCTCCAGGTGGGGCAGCAGTTGGTCGATCAGCTCGTCCACGGCCTTGCCCGCCTTGACCATCATCATGATCTTGCGCGGCTTCTTGAGACGGGCGATCAACTCTTCGACGGAGGGACAGCCGATGATGTTCTTGCCCTGGGCCCGCCCGTTGATGAAGTCGTCCACCTTCGAGACCGTGCGGTTGAAGCAGGCCACCGTAAACCCTTTGCTCTCCATGTTCAGGATCAGGTTCTCGCCCATGACGGCCAACCCGATCAAGCCAATATCCGCTTGTGTCATGACACGTACTCCTTATCCAAAGCGACGATAATTGCGGTTATCTCATTCAGCACGCCACAGCCCACCTATCCTACCCCAAAACCCGCCGCTTGGGTAGAGGCGTGTGAAATTGATGCGGGAGAATTGGCCCTGCGTTCGTAGTGTGCCCGTAAGGGCATCTCTTCGTAGGGCGAGCGTCCTCGCTCGCCCAAGTGGCATGGGCTTCCAGCCCATGAATCATCGGCAGGATGCCGATGCCACAAGGCTCCACGGGCAGGATGCCCGTGCCACGACGTCGTGCGGGGACGCACGACCTACGAAGCCGGGCGAAACGGCCACGACAAGGACGGAGGCGTGTGTGGGTTGCGCCTGCGGGGCGCGTTTCGTCCGTTTGTAGGGGCGACGGGACCCCAAACGCGAAAGATCGCGTTTGGGAGCCCGATGCATGCGTCGCCCCTACGGCCTTACGTGGTTCTGGGTCGCCTGTAGGGGCGAATAATCATTCGCCCTCATCCGAACCGCGTTCTCACAACCAATCCACTGTGGATGCGTTTATCACTTCTCGGCCCGCCGTACGCATGGATACAATGGAGATACCATCACAGGATTGACGTGAGCTGGACGTAGACGGCCGTGGCGGATCAGCCGAGTTTTGAGAGGTGTGGATTATGACCGATGATACCGAGGTGCCGGACAAACGCTTCATGCTGAAGGGCTGGCACTTGGCGCTCGCGGTTCTCGTTGTGCTCGTGGGCTTGCTCGGCCTGTACTCTGTAGTCCGCCAAAACAACGTCGAGCGACGACTGAAGGTGTTGCGGGCGGCGGGGTATCCCACGAGTTTTTCCGAGCTGTCCGAATACACCAAGCTACCCGAGGGGGCCGAGAATGCGGCGGGGGTATACCTGCAAGCCTTTGCCACGTACGTGCCGCCGGTGGAGGAGGCGAACGTGCCGCTGCTGGGCCAGGCCAAGCTGCCCGACCGGGGAGCGCCTCTGTCCCAGGCAATGGCCCAGGCCGTTTCGAAGTGCCTGGCGGACAACCAGTCGTGTCTGGCGCTGCTGCACGAAGCGGCGGGCATCGAGCATTGCCGCTACCATTGGGACTACCGGCAATTCCTGCCCCAGGCTACAGAGTGGAGACGTTGTGCGCAGTTGCTCCGGCTCGCTACGACCGATCACGCAGGCCAGGGCGACGCGAATGCAGCAGTGGGGTCCATCAAAGATGGATTACGACTCAGCGATTCGTTGCGGCGGGAGCCGGCGCTGATCTGTTACTTGATGCGAATCTCCGGCGTCAGCATGGCTTTGGGCGGATTGGAGCACAGCCTGAGCTTGACCGCGTTCCAGGACGAGCAGTTGCAGGAACTCGGCGCGGCGCTGGCGCGGACCGGCGGCACGCTGGGTCTCACCGAGGCCCTGGTCACCGAACGATGCTGCATGGTCGAGGTTTGGAGGGACCCGTCGCTGCTGGGATCGTCTGGTCAGAGCATCCGGGTTCGGCTGTTGCCGGGTATGAGAGGCGCCTGGCTGGCCGACATTCTGGACTCCATGGAGGCTCGCATTGAGGCTTCCAAGTTGCCGCCGGGGGAGCGGCTGAAACGATTTCGCCAGATGGATAACGAGATTCAGCAGCTTTCGTTCCTGCACATGATGATCAAGATGGTGACGCCGGCGCTGACCCGTGTGGCCGAGCTGGATCTACGGCTTCAGGCGCATCTGGACCTGGCCCGGGCGGCCCTGGCGGTCGAGCGGTATCGACTGGCGACCGGCAAGGTGCCGGAGAAGCTGGAGGAGCTGGTACCCCAGTACCTGGAGCAGGTGCCCATCGATCCATTCGACAATCAACCGATTCGTTACCAGCGTACGCAGCCCGGCTACCTTCTTTACAGCGTCGATACGGACGGGCAGGACAATGGCGGCCGGGAACGAAGCGAGAAGGATCGTGGCGCACCTTTCGACTGGTGCTTCATTGTGACCCGATAGTCTGTAGAGTGGGGTTCGCCCCACCAGTTTGCTCGGGATACAGGTTATGGTGGGGCAAGTCCCACCCTCCCGCTGGTTAGATCGTGTTCCAAGGGATGGCGGCCGTGTCTTCCGTGACCCAGCGAGGGTGCTCCACGGCGCAAAGGATCGCCCCCAGTCGCAGGGTAATTCGCCGGGAGACTTCTATTGGGCCGTCCGAGGACTGCCCTTGGAGTTTATCGCTTTCTGGCCCCCGACACGCTTGGATATAATGGAAGATGCCGTCACGGGGGATAGAGCCTGCCCCTGCGAAGGCAGGGGGCAACGCAGGAGTGCGACCTGAGCACTGTGACGGTGCCTAACGGCACGCAGGTTGGCACCCCACGCGGTGCCAACCCCTTCTGAACGTGTCGGGGGCTCCAATGCGTGGAACGCCGCGTCGCTGCTTTCTGCAGCGAGACGCGGATTTTTCTTGACTGCTCGACCAACGTCTCTGATCATGTATGTTGGCCGTGTGGAGAACCGAAACCTGTGCGTGGTTCATCGGAGAGTAGCCGTGGAGCGACGTAAGATTTACTGTGCCGGTCCGCTATTCAACCCGAAAGAACGCGAGGAGATGTCCCAGATTGCCTCTGTCCTCGAGAATGGCGGATATTCGGTCTTCTTGCCTCAGAGGGACGGGCTGGAGTTCGCCAAATTATTCCCTCTCTTCATCGAGAAGGGCGTTCCAGCCTCGGATGCGAAGAAGATCCTCAACATGGCGATCTTCTCGCTTGACGTGTTTCAGATCGTGAAGAATAGCGATGGCCTATTGCTTAACATGAATGGTCGCGTGCCCGATGAAGGTGCGATGGTGGAGGCGGGCATTGCCTGGGCAAACAACAAGGTGGTTGTGATTTTCCGCAGTGACAGCAGGTCCTTGATCGAAGGCAACTGTAATCCCTTAGTGCTCGGTCTTTCTGATTTCTCTCAGGTTGCTGCCTATGACGAAATCGCCCTTGCTTTTGGCGCAAGGTTCGCCGCCGCGGCTGAGGATGAGTTGCTTGGAAGGGATGGCCAGTTTGATGCTGCAACCAAGAGTGGAAGAGAAATTTACAGCTACTTGACGTCCCGAAAGTCGGGGGACGAAATTGCCGACCTGCTCATTGATCTCTTTGGGGAGAGGATATGTCGCAGTTCAGAAGATCCGAAAGGGAGTTGTTCCCAAGCCCCCACGCAACCATAGGGACGTGCGGCAGGCGGAAGCATCAGGACGCGGACGAGTTTCGCACTGACTTTCAGCGGGACGTTCATAGAATCATCTACTCACAATCCTTCCGGCGCCTGCGACACAAAGCGCAGGTCTTCTACTTTCCGCAGAATGATCACGTTAGCACAAGGATGGACCATGTCAGGTTTGTTGCATCGGCCGCTCGGACTGTTGCCCGGTGTCTTGGGCTGAATGAGGACTTGGCAGAGGCGATAGGCCTGGCTCACGATATTGGCCATGCGCCATTCGGGCACCAAGGAGAAGATTTCCTATCCGGGATCTTCGAGAAACACCCTTCATTGAAACGCTTGATGCCCAAGTTCTCACATGAGGTGTATGGGCTCAGAGTTGTCGATTCGATTGCCAAACGGGATCGAGAAAGGCCCGGGCTCAATCTCACGTGGGAGGTTCGTGATGGAATTGTCTCACATTGTGGAGAGGACTTCACAACCTGCCGGCTTGAGCCTGCTAGTGGGGAGAAGAACCTGGAGCAGATCCAAACGCGGCAAGATGCAGGAAAGCCGGCCACACTGGAGGGGTGCATTGTCCGGCTGATTGACAAAGTTGCTTATGCGGGTAAGGACGTCGAGGACGCACTTGAGGTCAAGCTCATCAACGGAAACCAGGTGCCAGTCGAGATCCGGGAGAAACTGGGCACGACAAATGGACGGCTTATCGGGACGTTTATTGAGGACATGGTAAGGAACAGCCACGGGAAAGACTATGTGGCTGTGTCTTCTGAGTTGGGCGACCTCCTTCATAAGTTGATCAGTTTCAATAACGACCACATCTATCGCAGCCCACAGGCCGAAGGGTATCGCGCTCAAGCGGAGAAGGCGATAACGTATCTCTTCGATGATTTGTTGATGGAGCTCCGAAAAACCAACCGATATGTCTCCGATCCTTATCCTCCCGCCGGTGAAGATGGTGCGGTTCCCGTGGTCTACCGGATCCTTCAACAGTTCGTTACCGAGGACATGCAGAACGTCTATGTGCCCACCGACTCCGATGAACTGGTCATATTGGATTTCGTTGCAGGCATGACCGATAGTTTCGCGATCCGTTCGGTATCCGATGTCTTCATTCCGAGGACGATGGTCTGATCTCCAAATGATGGCAGATCGCGCACGCGTCGGTCAGGTCATTGACGATCTTGAGCTGCGGAGCCGGTGGAGGTTTCGCCGGCGTGGGGGACGACCAAGATCCCTTCGTGTTCGCGGTTTTCGTAGTCGACGATCTTGATCTGGGCCGGATTCAAGTAGCCCAGGTTGATCTTCTCGCAACGCTCCTTCGGGGTGCCGGTGGCGAGAACGCCCGCGATAACGCTGGGTGGGAACGGCGAGGAGAGAATCTAGCGACATCGTGACACGACGATGGATTTCGCGGCTGAAAGTGCTGAGGGTAGAAGCAGGTCAGATCGTGTTCCAGGGGATGGCGGCGGTGTCTTCCGTGACCCAGCGCGGGCGATCCACCGCGCAGAGGATGGCGGCTGCTCCGATTTGCAGGTCTCGATGCGCTCGCCGGAAGGCCCTCAGGCCTGAGGTATCTTGGACGGAAGGATTCGCGGTCAGTTTCATCTCGAAGGGGTAGAGCACGCCGTCACGCTCGACCAACAGGTCCACCTCTGCACCGCCGGCGGAACGCCAATGGTGGAATCCCGTCCGGCCGGACAGCGTGCCTGCTTGCTTGAGGATCTCATTGACCATGGCTGTCTCAAACAAAGGCCCCAGAAGGGGATGTCCCCCCAGGGTCTTTGGGGAGCTGATCTGGGCATGATGACAAACCAGTCCGGTGTCGGCCAGATAGCCTTTGGGCTTGGAAGAGACCCGCTTGAGCAGATTGCCCGTGAAGGCAGGGATCTCGAACCATTGAAATGTGCCGTCGAGCACCTTCAGCCACCGGCGGGCCGTTTTGGGGCTCATGCCGATCTCTCGACCCAATTGGCTGTAGTTGATCTCCTGGGCAGTCAAAGCGGCGACCAGGCGAAGGAACATGCCGAACTGCTGCCAATCCCCCACGTCCGCCATCAGTCGGGCATCCCGCTCGACGTAGGTCCGGTGATAGCCCATCCAGAATTCGGGCACGAGTTCCTCATCCAGGTCGTTGACACGCGGCAGAAACCCGCGCCAGAGCCAGTCCCAGAGGGCACCGGTAAAACGTACGTTCGTTTGTCGTGCCTGGTCAACAAATGCACGTGGGTCGTGCAGCCAACCGGTCAGCCAACAGGGCGATGTGCCTGCACCAGCCAGTTCCTGGAGACTGAAGCCGCGCAAATCCAGGAAGGCGGCACGTCCGGCCAGACTCTCGGCCAGGGAGCGGAATACCTGCCATTGCTGCGAGCCGCTGAGCAGATACATCCCCGGACGTGCGTTGCTTGCGTCCACGTGCCGTTTGAGGGCGGAAACCAGTTCCGGTGCGTACTGGATCTCGTCTAGGATGACCGGAGACGGGTGGTTGCGAAGAAACAGATCAGGTTCACTGCGGGCGTTTTCCAGATCGATACTCGGGTCGAACACCGCATAGTCGTAGTCCGGGAAAACGTGGCGCAATAACGTTGTCTTGCCCACTTGCCGAGCCCCACTGACTACCACCACGGGAAACGCTTCCACGAGCTTCCGCAGCTTGCCGGTGAGTATTCTCTCTTTGTACATACCTTGCAATTTAACCATGTCATGGCCAAATTCCAAGGTATTTTCCGGGGTCGAGGAAGCAGTAATTGTGGCATGGGCTTCCAGCCCATGAAGCATCGGCAGGATGCCGATGCCACTGAATCTCACGGGCGGGACGCTCGTGCTACTGGTCAGGCACCTCCGAGCCGGTGGAGGATTTCGCCGGCGTGGGGGACGACTAAGACACCTTCCGCCTCGCGGTTTTCGTAGTCGGCAACCTTTATTTGGGCGGGGTTCATGTAGCCCAGGTTGATCTTGTCGCAACGTTCCTTCGGAATGCTCGTCGCAAGGACTACGTTCACGCGGGGCTTCTCTAAGCCGTTTTCAAAGGTGCCGCAGCCGCGGACGTGGGTCGAGTGGGCCATCGACGAGCGCGGGACGTCCCGGAACTTGTCCATCTGCTTGAGGAAGTAGTCGCGGGTGTGATAGCCGATCTGGTCGAGGACCTTACCGTGCGTGTAGGAGACCTCGCTGATGTGCGGGGCGTAGATGATCAGCGTACCGCCGTCGGCGACGATGGGCTCCAGCTTGTACATCACCTTACCGGCGGTCCAGATGTCGTCGTACATCTGGGGACACAAGCCGAGGATCGTATGGTAGGGCCGGTCCTTGTAGATGATGTGGACGTCGTTGGACAGGTCCGCCGCCTTCTCCCAGGCCTCGAGAGCGTCGCCGAGGAACAGGCCCTTGAGCTTGCCGTCGACCGCCACGACCGCGACCAAAGCGTGCGGGATGTCGATCAGCGAGGCGGCCTTCTCGACCACCTTGCGCGTCGGGGTCCACTTGCAGCCGTTGATGACCGGGTTCGTGATGATCGCGCCCAGCCAGTGGAAGAAGTTGATGATCTCGTCGCCCGCGATGCCGGGGAAGAGATATTTGTGCCCGCCGGAAAAGCCCACGACTTCGTGCGGGAAGACCGGGCCGAGGATCAGGAAGGTGTCATAATCGAAGATCAGCTTGTTGAGCCGGACGTCCACTTCCTCGCGGAACAAGCCCCCGCTGATCTGCTCGATCTCGTCGGCGGAGATCCTGCCAATGGAGACGAACGTCTTGGGCTTGTCCCACTCATGGTTGAAGAACTGCACCGAGGCGTACTTGCTCTTACGCTCGCTGATCGTCATGGACAGCCGCTTGCAGATCTGCCGCTCCGTCAGCGGCTGGTGCGTCCCGAGGGCGACGAGGCAATCCACCGCCTGGGCCTGCGGCTGCAACCGCTCGTAGAGCAGCTTGAAAATCTCGCCGATAGGACCGGAACGGGTGTTGTCCGGGATAATCACCAGGACCCGCCTGCCCGCATAGTTGTTTTGTGCGAAGAACTCACCCATGGCCTCGCTGGCCTGGCGCTGATCTACAGCACCATCTTTAGCTTGCCGTTCGATAATCATGTCCGTCACCTGAAAACAAATTCGAAATTCGAAGCACGATTCCCGCCTTCGCGGGAATGACACCCCCGCGGAGGCGGGGGCGAAACAAATTCAAAACTCAAAAACCAATGACCGAAACGCTGCCGCCGGGCGATGGCCCCATACGTCATTGCGAGGAGCGCAGCGACGAAGCAATCTCAGTCCTGTGGATGGGAGATTGCTTCGCTGCACTCGCAATGCCATGTTTGGAATTTCGGTCATTCGGATTTTGAATCATTCGGGTTCATTCCCCGCGGCTTGCCGCGTGGAAGCGGTAAGCCGATTGTTTCGATACCTCGCAGCTTGCTGCGAGGTAGTTCATTTTGTTTCGAATTTCGGATTTCGTGTTTCGTGCTTTCTTACCTGATCCACGTCGGTTTCTCCGGCAAACGCCGGTCGAACTCTTCGATCAGCTTCTTTTCATAGGCCCCAGCATACTGCCCGCGGAAGAATCGGTCGAGGGCCTCGTTGTGGAACCTTCTCCACGATTCATCCTCGCCGCCGGGATTGACGGGGAAAAACAGGGCATTGTTCGCCTGCGCGGCCCGCAGGTCGTCCGGGGCGTCACCGACCATCAGAACATGTTTTTCCTGGTAGTAGCCCTTCGTGGCCGCCTGCAACTGCTGGGCCTTGGTCCCCATCTCCTGGCCTGCTATGAGGGCTACGTACTTGGCGAGGTCGTGTTCGGCCCACTCTCGCGCGAGGGTCACGCCGGGCGTGGCGGAGATGACGAAGATATCCGCCTTGCCGCGCACCTTTTGCAGGCTCTCCCGCACGAACGGGAAGGGCGGCAGGTTCGTGACGATCTTCTCAACGGCCCAGTTGACCCGCTCGCTCCATTTAAGCGCCAGCTCCAATTCCTGTCGGGCGTCACCGCCTGCCTGGTTGATGGCCTGCTTGAGACCCTCGTCGCTGAGCACACTGCCGGCGTGGTCCACCCAGGCGAAATAGTAGGGGAACTGCGGGACCTTGAACTTGCGGGTCTTGACGGTCGGATGGCTCGGCAGCAGCTCCGCGAGGATGCGTTTGAGAGTCTTGTGCCGGTTGGCGCCGCGGGTTTTGGAGAACAGGTCCGCGAACTCCATACACTCGCGGGCCGCCACCGCTACCGGCTGGAGCCCGAAGTACCCGACCATCCACGGGCAGAAGCACTCCCGGTGCTTGATCCCCATCGTATCGAACACGCAACCGTCCGAATCGAGGCCGATGAAGAACTCGGTCTCGGGCTTGGAATCCTTCAGTGGTTGTGCCGGATCGGTCGGCGTCACTGGCCCTCTCCGTAGTACTTGAGTTCTTTCACCTGCTTCGGGCCGCGTTTGTCCGATCGGCCGCCGACCTCCCGGCGGAGCGGAATCTGCATGCCATCGGTCTTTTCGAGCCAGTTGTATAGCTGCGCCCGCAGCTTCTTGACCAGGTCCTGATGCTGGGGCTGGTCGATCAGGTTCTGCCGCTCGTCCGGATCGTTCTGGACATCGTACAGCTCGTCGATGTCCCAGATGCCGTGATAGTGGATGTACTTCCAGCGGTCGGTCCGCACGCCGAAGGTCGTTGGGGTCTGCGGGTAGGGGGCTTCCCAGTAATACTCGTAGAAGACCATATCGCGCCACGCCGTCTCCTTGCCTTCGAGCAGCGGCAGGAAGGATCGGCCGTCCATGTGCTCCGGCGTCTGAGCGCCGGCGGCGTCGAGGATCGTAGGGGCGATGTCGATATTCTGCACCAATTGCGGGACCTTCGTGCCAGGCTTGATGATCTCCGGACAGTACGCCAGCAGCGGCACGCGCATCGAGGGCTCGTACATGTGACGCTTGTCGATCAGCCCGTGCTCGCCGAAGCAAAAGCCGTTGTCGCCCATGTAGAACACGAGCGTCGATTCCAACTGCCCCATCTCCTTCAGGCAATCGAGGACCCGGCCGATGCTCTCATCGACGCCCAGCAGGGTCTCGCAGTAGCGCTTGTAGAAGGTGTCGAAGTCCATCTGGCCGTGGTACATGTAGTCCACGCCGTGCCAACTGTTGCGTTGCTCTTTGACCCACGCCGGCTTGCCGCGATAGTTCTCCGGCGTATCCGCCATCGTCGCAGGATACTCGAGCTTGATGTTCTCGTACTTGCCGAGGTGTCGCTTGGCCGGCTCGAACATGCCGTGCACGGCCTTGTGGGACAGGTACAGGAAGAACGGCTTCTCGCGCTTTTGCCTGAGCCATTCGACCGCGTAGTCCGTCAACTCGTCCGTGATCTGCTTGGTGGTGCGGGTCCTTTTGCCGTCGATGTTCAGTTGGCAATTGTAGTACTCGCCCTGGCCCCGGAAGCTGACCCACTTGTCGAAGCCCGGGCGGGGCTCGTCGCTGTCGTGACCCATGTGCCACTTGCCCAGGAACGCCGTCTCGTAGCCGAGTTGCTGGAGATATTGCGGGAAGAAGACCACGTCGGGCCGGATATCCGTCTGGTTGTCCACGACGCCGTGCTTGTGCGAGAGTTGGCCCGTCAGGATCGACGCCCGGCTGGGCGAGCACAACGCCGTCGTTACAGTAGCGTTCTGGAGGTGGGCCCCTTCGCGGGCCAGGCGGTCCATATTCGGAGTCTCCAGAAACTTCACCTTGCCCAGGAAGCCCATGAAGTCGTACCGATGGTCGTCGGCGAGAATGAACACCACATTTCGCGGTTTGCGCCCGGGAATCCGCGGCAGAGTTGTTGTTCTTTGGCTGGCCTGCGCCGACCCCAAGCCCAGCGCCAGTGAAGTTGCCCCAGCCGATTGCAGAAAGTCTCTTCGATTCATCGGACCCTCATGATCTCACGTGCAAGAGAAGAAATGCACGCCACAAGAAGATGAGCACGTTCGGTAGGGTGGGTTCTTAACCCACGCGTTCCCCCGATCGTGGTGCACTTGACGCGTGGGTTAAGAACCCACCCTACATGTTCGACGCGATGCCCTACGAACCACCCGTCCATGATCTGCCTACACGCCGCTGAAAGCGGAGAAGCCGCCGTCCACGGGGATCACGACGCCCGTGACGAATCTGGCGGCGTCACTGAGCAGCCAGATCACGGTGCCGACCAGTTCCTGGGGATCGCCGAACCGGCCCATGGGCGTATGCTCGGTGACGGTCTTGCCGCGGGGTGTCAGGGCGCCGGTCTTTTCCTCGGTCAGGAGGAAGCGGTTCTGCTCGGTCAGGAAGAAACCCGGGGCGATGGCGTTGACCCGAATATCCTTGGAGCAGTTCTGGCAGATGTGCACGGCCAGCCACTGTGTGAAGTTGCTCACAGCGGCCTTGGCGGCGGAATACGCCGCGATCTTCGTCAGCGGCCGAATCGCGTTCATACTGGAGATGTTCAGGATCACGCCCGAGCCCTTTTCGACCATCTCCTTGCCAAAGACCTGGGAGGGCAGCAGGGTTCCGAGGAAGTTCAGGTCGAAGACGAACCGGATCGCCTCGGGCGGCAGGGCGAAGAACGGCATCTCAGGCGACGTGGTCGCTTCTTTCCTATTCCCCCCGGCGCCGTTGATCAGGGCATCGACCCGGCCGAACTCGGCGATCACCTTGTCCTTGGCCTTCTCGATGCTGGGCTTGTCCAGCACGTTGCACGGAACCGCGATGGCCTGGCCGCCCTTGGACTGAATCTCACCGGCGATCTTGCTCGCGGCGGCCTCCGACAGGTCCAACACGGCCACCTTCGCCCCCGCCTCGGCGAGGGCCTTGGCCATCGTGCCGCACAGAATGCCGCCGCCGCCGGTAATCGCGACCACTTTGCCCGAAACGTCAAAGATGTTTTTCATTGCTGGTATCCTTTCTCAGTTGTTCAACCGCAGAGGGCTCGAAGATCCGCAACCCGAATCACCATAGCCGAAAGAAACGAAAAGAAGCGAAAAAACGTGTAGCCCAGCCGCCCTCGGCTGGGGAACCGACTTCCGGCCCCTTCGGCCCCATTCTCCTCACTTTTTTCGGTCTTGTCACACAGCAAACGTTCCGGCAGAATATACCCGAGCCGCGATATGATTTCAACTTGCGAAGTCTGGGCGGATTGGAATCGTGTAGCCCAGCCGCCGTGGCGAGGGCGTCCCGCCCTTGCGTCGCGAGGCCATCTTGGCCTCGCCTCGCCAAGTCGCGAGGTGTCCGTCTCGGCCGGAGTGCAAGGGCAAGATGCCCTCGCCACAGGAGAACAAGGGCAAGATGCCCTCGCCACGGCGGGGGCCCCATACGACTATGCCGGGAACCAACATGGCCAACTACCTCGTAGACCACTTTGACGATATCGACGCGGTGCGTTGCCCGTGTGGCTTTGCCCGCCGCGCCTTTGGCCGTCCGGACAACGCCACCGCCACGGTCCACATCGTGGACATCCAGCAGGACTCCAAGGTCCACTACCACAAGAAGCTCACGGAGATTTACCTGGTTCTCGAAGGCGAGGGCCACATGGAGCTCGACGGCGACGTGGTCTCCCTGCGTCCCTTCACCACAGTCCTGATCAAGCCCCTCTGCCGTCACCGGGCCGTCGGCAAGCTGCGCATCGTCAACTTCTGCATCCCACCTTTCGACCCCGCCGACGAGTGGTTTGACTGAGGCTGGCTTCCCTCTTCTCTTGCGTTCTTACCTGTCGGGCACGTATAGTAGGTGCAAGAGAACATGCTGCAATGGCAGGTATTAGCGATGAGGAGACAGATGATTGATCTTATAGCGGGCAAGAAGGTTTGGATGCCTTGTGACGTCAAGCCAGGACCTTTCCCCGATGAAAGGCTTGTTCGGGTGAAAACCGACGGAATTGAATGGTGCGGCTTCGTTCCTGCTTCCGGCCTGAGAACACCAGTCCGTGAGGGCAGGACGTTCGTCTACACCACGGTTTTGGAGGTGCATGGAGACTCCTTCATCGCGGCATTTCCCGGCGAATCGTTGACGGCCTCCTCCATTCGGGGTTCTCTTTCGCGAGTAGTTCGTGGTCCTCTCCAGACCTGACATCCTAACGTATCTCAAAGAAGGCCGAATCCGCTTCGAGCCGGCGGTTTCCCCCGAGAGAGTCAAGCAGGTCTCCATTGATCTGCGACTCGGGCACAAGTTCACCGTTTTCAAGAAATGTCCCGGCTATCTTCCCGCGATTCTCTGCGACAGGTCCTTGTGGAAATCAGCCGATCTGTGGGAGCACCAAGAAAGAGACTCCTTCAAACTGGACCCGGGTCAATTCGTCCTCGCCCACACGCTGGAATCGGTGACCATACCGAACGACTTGGTTGGATTCGTTGAAGGCAGAAGCAGCTTTGCGCGTATCGGGGTAACGATTCATCTCACGGCCCCCAAGATCGATCCTGGTTTCAGCGGTACGATCACTCTGGAGATGGCCAATTTCGGGAAAGTGCCTGTCGAACTCCGCGCGGAGGTGGACGAGCCGGCCCAACTGATCCTGATGAGATTGTCCACACCCCTGCCGTCGGAAGACGTATACGGGACCAGCACTGGCGACGTGTTCCAATACCAGAGCGATCCTCTCCCACGGTAGTTGGCCGGGAACAGAGCCGTGCCGTCGGCAAGCTCCGCATAGCAACATCTACATCCCACCCTTCGACCCCGCCGACGAGTGGTTTGATTGATTGTAGGAACCGCCGGGGCTTTGGTACAATAGGGCCATGATGAAAGTACAAAGAGACAAGGCCCGGCTGCGGAAACTGAGCGACGAAGACGACGATTTCGTAGACGCATCGCCCGCCGAGTGTCTGGGCATGATGTGGGAACTGACGGCCGAAGTGTGGTCTTTGCGGGGACAGGACGGTGCTCAACAGCGACTACAAAGACATGTTGCACGCTTTGTTGGACGGGAGGGCGGCCG
>CAYHAJ010000458.1:0-4557 GCA_964354535.1 uncultured Pirellulales bacterium | reverse complement strand
AGCCGCCCTCGCATGAAGCAAAGACAACCTGGAACGATCCCCTCAAGCCGCCGACCGGCGGAGACGCGGAGGGTATGTCGATAACTCCCATCGCCTTATATGGCCGCGCAGGCTCGGGGTATTCGCTTGTTTTGGGCCTAGTGTTGTTGTAGTCCAGGGGCATCGACTGCACGCTGGCGTGAACGACCAGTCGCTCGGCAAACGGGGCCTCACTGTGGCCGACCGTCGAGCCGCTGAGTTTGTTCGTGTAGCCGTCGATCCAGGCCTGATAGATCCGGCTGCCCTCCGCGTCGCTGTAGCTCTCGAAATCGTCCACGACCGAGTACTCCTTCGTGGAGAAGTCCCAGACTTCGCTTTGGCGGACACTGGGGGTCTTGACCTCGTTGACCTCGTCGACCCGCCAGTAGTACGTCCGGCCCAAATTCAGAGGGCCGGGATCGAAACGGGCGTCCGTAGCGACGCCGACGAGAGCCGCGCTGGTTGCCACGGCCTGCCGGTCAGGGCTGAAGTAGACCTTGTGTGAAGTGGCCTGGCGCCCGGCCTTCCAGGTCAAAGTCGTATCGACACCGACGTTCTTTCGCCCTGAAGTTGGCGTGGGCTGGCGCGCGTAGACCGGAACATAGAAGAATCGGACCTCGCTCAGGCCGGTCTGGGCGACGGTCCCCCAGTTCTTCTCGATCGTTAGCTTGACGTACCGCGCGGAGACCCCGGCAAAGTTGAGAATGGTGTGGTGAGCATAGCCGGTTTGCCCCGTAGCCCGCGCAAATTCTGGCACGTTGGCCAACGCCGTCCAGGCGGTGCCGTCCGTGGAGTACTCGATCTTGACTGTCTTGGCGCCGAAGCCAACGAACGACTCGACCTGTTGGTTGGAGTTCCATACCCACAGTTCGTGCAAGACATAGACCCTGTCGAACTCATACTGAATCCAATTGGGCGGCGTTCCCATGCTGAGCCACATATCGGAGCTCGTGGTCGAATGTCCGTCGCTCTTGTCGAGCCCGGAGCCATCGACTGTCTTTTCCGGTTCCATGCCTCTCTGGCGGCTGGACGCCGCGGCGATGATCTTGGTCGTAATGGGGTACGCATATGCTTCGGTGGTGAAGTCCAGGACGGGGCCTTTGTAGATGGTGGAGTCCGCAGGGCGGCCGATCTCGTCGATTCGCCAATAATAGGCCTGCGCGAATACCAGAGAGCCAGGGGGATCGTACGTCGTCGCAGTCTGACCCCTGCTAACCAGGACGCCACGTGGATTGCTTCGACTGGCGTTGTCAACATCATCGCGTGAGGTGCCAAAGTACACGTCATGGGTTTGCGCAAACTCTGGCGACGTCCAACTCAGGATCGCATCGCGCGGGACCTCTGCCGCGTGCAACTTGGGACTCAGCGCGAAGTTCGATCCGAAGGTGGTCTCCATAAGGACTACCCAGTCGTCGGCATTCACGACCCCATCGCCCCAGACAAACGGGCCGATGTCGCAACGTGGGTAGTTCTCGCCCAAGTGTTGCGTCATGACCAGGAGGTCTTTCTCATCGACCTTGCCATCGCCGTTGAAGTCGCAGTTGGGGAGGATCGGTGCCTGCCAGTTGTCGTGACCGCCACTGCGGTTCGACATAAAGTACAGGGTGCGCCCATCAGGTGAGATCCGTGGTTGATAGTCTTCTGCGGGTCCGTTCCCCATCGGCCCAAGATTCACTGGAGCTTGCCAAGGGTCAGAAAGGCTCGTCCGCCTTGCCATCCACAGGTCAGCGAGCCCGTATCCACCAGGGCGTGGTGGGAAGCTCTCATCATCGGAGAATAGGAGCAGCAGTCCGTCCGCTGAAAGGCTGGGGTAGTGGTCCCGGCAAGGACTATTCACGAGGGGGCCAAGGTTCACCGCCTGGCCCCAAGGATCGTTCACAGTCGCGCGTCTTGCGACCCAGATATCGTGCGCGCCGTATCCACCAGACCGGCTTGAATTGAAGTACAGCTCCAGACCGTCTGCCGATATCCAGGGCATGACATCGCCCACCGAGCTATTGATCTTCGGTCCCATGTTCACCGCCTGCCCCCACGGATCATTCTTGGTCGGGCGCTGTGTCACCCAGATGTCCCACCCGCCATGCCCGCCGGCCCGGTCGGAGCAGAAGTACAGCGTAAGTCCGTCGGCGGAGATGGATGACCAGCTGTCATCAGTACCGCTGTTGACCCCAGCACCGAGATTCTGCGCCGGCTCCCAATCCTCGTCCTTGGAGCTACGTCTCAGCACCCAGATGTCGGCGCCGCCATATCCGCCGGAGCGGAAAAAGGACATGAAATAGAACTCCAGCCCGTCGGAGGAGAAGCAATTGGCCAGCTCGGTGGAGCGAGTGTTGAGGCCCGGAACTACCGACCTGAGGTTCACCGGTTCGCCGAACGTGAAACCCGCATACACTGGCGGCGTGTCAAAGCCAGAGAGGAAACAAAGGCCAAACAGTGCCGTAACAAACCAAGGAATTTCAAACGATTTCATATTACCCCTTCCCTTCTGCCCAATGGCGACACACAGTGTTTGAATCCCATGATCCCGTTCTTCAACAGAGAAGACGAGTTGATAACCAAATGGACCGTTGATGAGGTGCTCCGTAACCCAAGGCATGTCGGACGCCAAATCCAGAGACTCGCCCTGGGTCACAATCGCGGTGTACCGCCTCATGTCGGCCCGGACTTTCGCGCCTTGATGCAGGTAGTGATACTGCTGCGCCCGCTGGAGGTAGGCGTCAGCATCCTGAGGATCGGCTTGGATTCGGCGGGTGTACTGGGCGGCGATTTGGCGGTAGTGGTCCCGAAGCGTCCGACCGGACCCAAGGGCCGCGATCGTAGACACCTTGGGGTCAAGATGTTCGGCCCAAATCTCCAAGTAGGGCGTGCCCAGACAGAAGGCTAGGTCCGTCCCGCCGGGAGACCAGCCGGTCCGGGTGATCTGGCCGTCAAGGGCTCTGGAGAACTCCTCTGTGGGCAGATGGTACAGCCACAGGCCGGTCTTCTGCTGCTGGGGGTTGCCGCCGCCCAACAGGACTTCGTTGCCGCTGGGAGACCAGGCGGTCACGCCCCAGGACAGGGAAGAGACCGGACGCTCAGCGACCAGCGCTTGCGAAGCCAAGTCCTTGATCTTCAGCGATCCCTGCTCGAAGTACGCCACGTGCCGATTGTCCGGCGAGACCGACGGCAGGGTATTCGAGCACTTCATGATCGGTTTCGGGCGGGCGTCTTGGCCCTCCACGGAGATCGAACAGAGCGTCATGTCCGCACGCGAGTGATAGTAGACCGCTCTTGAATTCTGGCTCCAGGATGGGGAGCCGCCTGGGGCCAAGCGTCTGGGGTCTGTGCCGTCAGCGTTCATCAGCCAGACCTCTTCGTCCGTCGCGGGAGGCTGCTTGCTCGCGCCCTCGGCGGCAGCCAGTTCCTCCAGCCGCAGGTTCTGGCGATCCCGCACGAAGGCGATGTACTTGCCGTCGGGCGACCACTTGGGGTCCTTGCCGGGGACGATCAGCAGGTCCGTCTCCTTGGTCGCAGGATCGAAGAGGGCCACGCCGCTTCGGCCCTGCACGCCCAGGCTGAAGGCCAGTTTCTTGCCGTCCGGGGACCACGCGGTACTGAAACCATCCGTGGTCAGGCGCCGGCCTTTGGCCGCGAGGCCGCGATAGGTCTCTTCGGCCTCCACCAGCGGCAGGAAGGCCGCCCCGGCCGGTTCGCGGTCCGCCAAGTGCCAGGACTTGCCGGCCTCCAGGGTATCGAAGACGTATTTGGCGCACCAGTCCTGGAACTTGCTCCGGGCGTCATAGCCGGGGCTGATGATTTGGCGATACAACGCTGTGGCCTTGTCGTAGTCCCCCAGGGCGGTCAGGGCACAGAAGGTGTGATAGCGAAAGACAGATTTGTCGGGCCAGAGTCTCAAGCACGTCTCAGCTTCTGCGATGACTCGCTTGTAGTCGCCCATCTGCAAGAGGGTTTCGCACCGCTGGGTGGACAAATCAAGGCACTCGGGGCTTTCCTTCGGTGTAAGCGCCAGCGCGCTGTCATAGTCCGCCAGTGCCTCGGCGTATCGACCCAATTCGCGCCAGGCAATCGCGTGCAGGGAGTATCCCAACGGCTCCCGGGGCCGTGCGACGGACATGACCATCGCATCATCCTTCATTCGCTCGTACTTCCGCGAGGCGTAGTACGTGAAGGCCCGCAGCCGGCGGGATTCATAGTGGTCTGGGTCAAGCTGCAAGGCCTTGTCCAGCGCGGCAAGCTGCTCTTTGACCGGCAGCGCGGTCATGGCCCGCAGGAAATAGGCTTCGGCGGTCTCCGGAAGCAATGCCTCGGCCTGGCGGCGGTGCTCCTCGATCTCCTGGAGCTTCTCGGCATTCGATGATCCAGTCTCCCAGAGGATGCGGGCCAAGAGAGCATGAGCAACTCCGGCGATCTCCGGACGGTCATTGAGTAAACCGTTCAGCATGGTCACCGCCTCTTTGGACCGACGGTTGTCCACGAGGATGCCGGCTTGGAGAAGCTGCGCTTCGGGTCCCACATGCTTGCTCTGAAGAATGGGTTTGA
>CAYHAJ010000457.1:0-11003 GCA_964354535.1 uncultured Pirellulales bacterium | reverse complement strand
AACCTGTCCAGAGCCACACCAAGTTATCGGACAAACAGGAAGAATCCCTTGAATCATTCGGGTTCATTCCCCGCGGCTTGCCGCGTGGAAGCGGTAAGCCGATTGTTTCGATACCTCGCAGCTTGCTGCGAGGTAGTTCATTCGGGTTCATTCATAACACCATTTTAAGCGAGCACCCGAATCACTCCCGTGTCAGTCCCCGCGGCGAAGGCAGCGCCACACTTATCGACCCCTTTGATGGCGACCGCGAGCCACTCGCTGTGCCGAGCGCCGCCGGGATGGCAACGGCGGGGCGTTTCTTCTCCTTTTGCTTGCCCGATGCCGCATAGGCCAGCAGCGTCAAGAAAGTGAACGCCGGGACGGAATGAGTTGCATAGGGATCGAGACAGCGCATAGAAGACCCGGATTACGTCGGAGAAAGACCTTTCGCCTTTGAGCCTGCAATTTGCCATCTTTGGTACGCCATGTGCCTTCATAACAGGAGGTTGTTGATGTACTTAGGCAACGCCGCCTGCCCTTGGACACCAGGAACAAAGAAGATGCAAAAATAGGTATAGATACGGATGGATACGAAAGCAATTTCATCTTGATATTCTCGACGTGTCCCCGTATACTCTCATCCGATTTGGCGACTTTGCGGTCGCCTTGGGCATGGAGGCATTCCGATCACGGGCTTGGAAATCGGACGGGAGGTCAGCGACTGGATGTGGTCGTGCAGGATGGGCCGAGCGGCCTGTACGTGCCGAGGGAAGTACGGTGCGGCGAGGAATGTGGAGTTGGTTGGGGGAGAAAACCGGGGTTCCGGTTGGGGCGAATGATTATTCGCCCATCCGACCCGCCGGAGCGCCCTGTTTCGAGCCGCTGGAGCCGCGACTGCTCCTGAATGCCGATCTGTCGACCCTTCAACCTCTTCTTACCCTTAATGTCCCTTCGCCCGAACAGGAAATCCACGTCAGTCTTGAGCAACGGGACTCCGATAGCCAGGCGGGTTCATCCCCCCTTCTGACCATCGACGTAGCATCTGCCGAGCGGATCGATCAACCGGCATCAGCATCCCTGTCCTCGGAGACACCGGTTGCGTCAGTCGAATGCGGAGTTCTCGCAGAAGAAACGGAGGCGGACTCCTCGGGCATCACACAGGACGATTCCGCTGCTCCGGTCCTTTCGGCTCAGCAAGATAACGTACCCGCGTCGGAGGCTCTGCCTATTGAGATCCGTGGGCCTCCTACCCTGCCGGGCCTGCGGTTGGTTGATCCGGACATTTCCAACTGGCAAGGTCAGATAGTCTACCTCGATTTTGACGGCGATCCGAACGTCACGTACCACGGCCCCGTGATGGTTGGGCCATTCGACGGTCCTGCCTTCCAGGCCGCTGGCGAACTCGCCGGACAAGAAGAAGCCATCATTGGTCAGATCCTGTCGAACCTGAACCATATCTTCGTGGGCTCCGGCGTCGTCTTTGCTACCACGCGTTCAGAGGCCTGTCTACCTTACTCGACAATCTACATCGGCGGCGACGATTCTGCCTTCCGCCAGTACGGCTCCTTCCTCGGCTTGGCTGAGCAGGTGGATGTGGGGAACCTGAACCCCACTGATGAGGGTCTGGTGTTTAGTACGCAGGTGACTGGCTGCTTGGTTGAGGGGTATGCCACTAATCTGGCGGGGATTATTGCCCATGAGGCGGGGCATTTACTGGGCTACGCGCATGACGGAGATAAAGCTGGGGGAGAAGCGGCGATAGAAGCGTTAGCAGCCCAGACATTTACCATTACCGATGCCTACATCGTCATTGATCAGGACGTTGACAAAGATACCTTTGGCCGACGGTTTGATTTCCACTGGAGTTCTCAGGCAAGCTATGGTACGGCGACTGTCACGGCTGAAATATGGGCGGACAGTTGGGAGGCCGGCATCAATGACAGGAAGGTGGCCGAGAAGACCTACACGATCACGGGCACGAACGCGTGGCAGAGTATCAACGACATTCTCACCACCGCTCCCGAACCCGACTTAGACCATCGGACATGGGATTTATACATCATTCTGAAGAATAGTGAGCTAGAGGTAGACAGGTATGGGGTATGGCCCCTACAAAACGACGATGAGAATCTCAACGATGTGAAGCTAGAATTGCCTACCGAAGACGACAGAGGATGGACATTCCTGGTCTACATGAATGCTGACAATGATCTATCTGGAAAGGACGGCCTTCCGTATTATGACTACGCGACAGCTGATCTGAAACAGATGCAGACGGTCGACTACAAGGAGGGGACGCTAAGTACGGTAGTCTTGGTGGACTACAAAGATGATGATACCTATCGTGGCCTGATAGCCTACGATGACCCCGCAACTGATGAACCGCCTCTCCCTTCCATCGGTGAATGCGACATGGGTGCTATGGAGACGCTGAGGGACTTCATATCATGGGGAACGGCAAACTATCCCGCACAGCGATATGCCTTGGTCTTGTGGGATCATGGCAGCGGCTTCCTGTCCGGCGTTGGCACGGGCGTGGAGTGCCTCTTGGTAGACGAAATCAGAGAGGCCATCGATGCATCGAATGTGACCGTCAATTTGGTCGGAATGAACTACCTCGCAGCAAGCTGCGAGGTATCGAAACAATCGGCTTACCGCTTCCACGCGGCAAGCCGCGGGGAATGAACCCGAATGATTCAACGCGTGTTTGATGAGCATGGTCGAAGTTGCCTATGAGCTTATGGATGCTACAGTATTGGTAGCGGGCGAACCCTTGTTGCGTGCCTGGGGTTGGCCCTACGACACCATACTCGCCGACCTGAATGACCATCCGACTATGTCGCCAGAAGAGCTTGGCCAGATGATCGTCGACAAGTATGGTTACTGGTGGAACGAGCTTTTTGGTGATTGTGCCCTGTCATCCATCGATCTAACCAAAGTGAGTCCCCTCGCCGCCAAGATTGACGAGTTTGCACACGTGGCCCTTGCTAGCGCCACGCCCGCCGACTGGACTCAATTGCGGGCGGCGCGCAACGCCGCGCGGGGGTATGCCCGTGCCGGTGAGCCGGGTACAGTGTTCTACGACGACTATCGGGACCTCGGGCAATTCATGTCTGCAGTAGCAGCCTCTACAGCGACGAGCTCAATCAGGGATGCGACGCAGTTGGTTTGCGATGCGCTAAGTGATGCAGTGGATGCTAACTATGCGGGGTCCGAGGTGACCGGGGAAGGGCTCAGCATCTACCTCCCAGGATTGGACCAAGAGATCATAAGTTCGTACGGCGCGAACGACTTGGCCTTTGTGACAGACACCCATTGGCCCGAATTTTTAAATGGTCTGTCAGATATAGAGCCGGACCTATATGGTTACGAGTTCAGGAATCAGACGCCACTTGCGCAATGGGGAAAGCCCATAGAAGTCGTCGGATGGACCCGGAATTCTGGGCCCGGTTTCGCTCGCGAATCCGTGCAGAAGTTCTATCTCTCCAGAGATAACGTATGGAGTTCAGACGATTGCTACTTGGGCAGATGGTGGACCAGAGTCATGGGTGGCAACGACTATGTTCCTTTTGGGGGGGAGGCTGGGAAAATGACGCTCCTACTGCCTAGCGCGCCCCCAAGCCCAGAGTATCCAGCCGAGGGGACGTACTACCTCATCGTAAAGACTGATGCTAATGATAGCGTGAAGGAATCGTGCGAGACAAACAACGAGCCCGACCCCGACGACCCTTCTGCCAGTTTTCAGAAAGACTGGGATGTGATTCAGATCATAGATGGGGGTACGGACGACAAGCCGGAGATCACGGTTTTGGGCAATGGGCTTTCGATCGCGGATGGGGATACGACGCCGACCCCGGTGGACTACACGGACTTCGGTGGGGTGATGCAAGGCAACCTCCCGATCCCGCGTACCTTCACCGTGCGCAATGACGGCGGCGGAACGCTGACGCTGGGAGCCGTCACCGTGCCGGCAGGCTTCACGCTGACAGAAGGTTTGTCGAGCAGCTTGGCACCGGGGACGTCGGACACGTTCACCGTTCAATTGGACACGGAGGTGGTAGGCGAGAAGACCGGGGATATCTCATTTACGAACAATGATGCGGATCGTGGGGATGGGATCGAGAATCCCTTCAACTTCCGGATCTTTGGGTATGTTGCCCCAGGAGAGGCGGAGATCACGGTTCTGGGCAATGGGGTTTCGATCGCGGATGGGGATACGACACCGAGCCTTGACGACCACACAGATTTTGGGAGTGTGGACATTGCCGGCTGTTCGGTGGCGCGAACGTTCACGATCTATAACCTCGGGACGGGCGGCTTGACATTGACTGACGACCCGATAGTTTCCCTGACCGGCAGCGCGGACTTCACCGTGGTTACACAGCCAGGTGCATCTGTTCTGGCCGGGGACAGTACAACGTTCCAGATCCGGTTCGACCCGAGTGGTGAAGGTCTCAAGACCGCCCATGTAAGTATCGCAAACACTGACGGCGATGAGAATCCCTATGACTTTGTGATTCAGGGCACCGGAGTTGGGGACGCAGAAGAGACGTTGGCTGACGACTTCGAAGACGATTCGATCAACGGCGAACTCTGGGTGGTGGGAGGGCAAAAACGTGGCCCTGGGATTGGCTGGGATAACAGCGTTAGTCAGTGGGAGATCTCCCACGTGGAGACCGCGTACCACGAGGGTGATCCCGATGGGTTCCTCCAGATGAGAGTGTATGGACCTACATCAGGCAATACGTACGGAGCGGATGCGTGGATTCGCACGGCGTACGACTTCAACGACGGGAAGAGCCATCTCATCAACTTCGTGTGGGAGCCGGAGTATGTGGATAACCACTTCAACAGTTACTACATCCAGGTGACGGACGGCTATACATCGCCTGATCATGGTCTGCACTGGAACGACGCTGACGTACGACCGGAGACCGCGAACCTGCTGTGGATGGCGGATTCAGGGGGGAATCCCGTCCGGGGTTGGTTCTTGGGAAACACCGTAAGCACCGATCCACCCGGTCCCATACCGGCACCGGGTCCGGGGAAGTTCAACTGGTCGATTCAGATTGATCCGTCGGGCGTCGCTCGTCTGTGGGAAGGTCCAGATGGCGGCGGGAGACTGCGTAGGGAGGAAACGCTGGCTCTGGGTAGCCCGTGGTATATCCGATTTGTGGTCTGCGATGGTACAAGCGGAGGCTTCCCGGCCGGTGACGCACAATTGAATCATTCGGGTTCATTCCCCGCGGCTTGCCGCGTGGAAGCGGTAAGCCGATTGTTTCGATACCTCGCAGCTTGCTGCGAGGTAGTTCATTCTGTACTCGTTTTCCGCTCTTTCGACGAACGAGCCGCCGAATGTGCCAAGCTGCATCTTGCCAGCGGGCGCTACGTCAGGTGTTAGCCTGACACCCACGCTGGGGAGTTCCCTCTTCTCGGATCCCGATGCCGGGGATACTCATCAAGCGACGCGGTGGCAGGTGGACGATACCAGCGATTTCGCCAGTCCGGTCTGGGATTACGAAGACACGGATTCCGACAAGACCAGTCACGGCGTGCCCTCCGGCGTCCTTGCGTATAGCACGACCTACTGCTGGCGGGTACGCTACCAGGATAGCCAGGGCGCTTGGAGCGACTGGTCGGATGCGCGGTCGTTCACCACCTGCGCGGCGCCCGCCTTCATCCCCTGCGATATGAACTGGGATGGGTTTGTCAGCATCATCGGGGATGTGCCGTGGTTTGTGCGGGTGGTTTACTTTGGGGACTACGCCGGCTACGAGCAGCAGTTCCCCGGCAAAAATCCTGTCCTTCCGGGCGACTGCAACGGCGACGGCGTCCTCAGCATCATCGGCGATGTGCCGGGGTTTGTGGATTGTGTCTATTTCGGCCGCTGCCCGCTGTCGTATGTGCTTAAGATCTATTCGGATGGTTGGGGCACTCTTCTGAAAACGGCGACTGTGCCGCAAGAGGGAGAGATTCAGGTACCTATTCAGGAAGAGGAACCTTATTTCGAACCATCGCAGTATTATGTGTACATTTCCAGGGAGGGATATTACACGGAGATGCAGAACTGTGTGGCAACGGGTGAGCCATCGTCGCCCTACATCGTGGTCGATGTCGATCTGGACCCGGTGCCCGCCGGAGGCTTCAGCGGCACGATCTTCCTGACTCAGAGCTTCTTCTCCAGCCATCCTCTCGCGGACACGGACGTGACGATAAAGGACGCCGGAGATGCCATCGTCGCTCAGTCACGTACCGACGGTCAGGGGCGCTTGCACCTTGAAGATGACCTGAGTGATGGTTCCTACTTCTTCGAGTTCAGGCACGAGGGCGCGACTGGTCAGGATCTCTATCGAGAGTCTGTGGAGATTGAGCGAGACTACGAAGACTTCCTGTTCCCAGACCACGTCCAGGCAGACAAGCCGAACATCTATATCTACCCGCCAGAGACGACGGCGTTGGATGTGCGAATCGATTTCCCGTATGGAGGCCGGGTGACGGCGTCGTTTCCCACCTATGAAGACGGCTGGCACGTGACAGCGGAGCCGTCGGGCGTGATCGATGGGCAGTATGAGTACCTCTTCTACGAGAGTTCACAGCCGGACTATGGGCAGTATGAGAGGGGTTGGGTCGTGGCCCGAGAGGACCTGGAGGAGTTCTTCCGCGAGAATATGACGCGAACGGGATTCCAGGGCCGGGAGATCGAGGATTTTGTCGCGTATTGGGTGCCGCGTCTGAGCGAGCATCCCTACTACGCTCTGTACCCTCAGTACAATGAGCAGATCGACCAGGCGACGGAACTTGAATTCTCAGTCCGGCCGGACAACCTCCTGCGGCTCATCTATGTGGTGCGAGGACTCGAGAACGGTACTCTCACTCTGCTGGAGCCCGTTCTCCCGCCCTTCACCCGGTCCGGATTCGTCGCGGCGGAGTGGGGTGTCGTCCTGAAGTGAAGCGCCAAGAACCGCCCGGCGTGCAGGGGACATCGCACAGGGTGGAAATTGACGGACAGCGATGCCAAACGAACGCTACCAGCGCCGTCGGCGACGCCTTCGTGTGTCCACGCGCCTGGTGACCAACAAGAGGCAGAAACAGGCGGTATAGGGTGCGAAGAAATCGGCTGCCGTGCTCTGTCGTCCGCGCGCTGTCGCACAGCCGCCGCCTGTGCGCTCGGTCCCGCGTACAGGAGCGGGGGCTGGGGTAGATGCGGCTGGCATGTTCGGTGCCGCAGGCGGAGCCGAAGCGGCTGCTGGCGTGTTCGGTCCCGCAGCGGGCGAGGCAGCTATTGGCGTATTCGGTTCCGGCCAATGGACCGCCAGGAACTGGATGCTCTGGTTGGCCGCGAGATTCTTACGATTGACCTCGATGGTAATCGCGCGTTGGTCGTCGCACCAGCCCGCGACCAGATGCTGCATCAGGTATCCCGGTTTCCCCGGTGTCACCACATACGTCCCCTGCGGCACATCCATCTTCCAAAGGCCGATGAGACCGCCGGTGACGGCTTCGTAGTCGCCTTTGTCCCCGTGGACCTTGACGGTGACCCCCGGCAGGCCGGTCCGCATAGGGTCCTTCACATCCGTATAGATCACGCCGCCGATGGTCATCCGGGGATTGTTCGAGTTATCTGCTGCGCGTGCGTTCGTCCCTGCAACAACGGCGAGCAACATGGTTTTAGTGATGAGCTGTGTGTGCCATCCGGGTCGCATTTCCTGCTCCTTCCAACCAGACACCAATCTGTCGGCAACGGGCGGGTCAAAACCAGCCGGTGTTCTCTCTTATGTCGTACCCTTGCTGCTTCCACGACGCAAGTGAATTCATGGCTGTTGAATTACCCGATTTCGGGACAGAGGCCGGACGGACGTGGTCCTCCCTATGATTCTGCTTCCTTGTCCGGATCATCCTTCGGTTGCTCGCTGGGTTCGTCAGTGTCTTTAGCCGCCTTGTCTTTCCATCGACGATCAAGAAATCGGGCTTTGTTCGCGGCTGTCTCTGGTCTTCCCACGTAGATCCCAGTTCCCATCCCACGCCGAGAGGACAAATCACTTGACGCCTCAATGGGAAAGGCGTATTCTACTGACCAGGATCAGGCGAACCCGGTCTTTCGGATTGGAACTGGAGAACGCGGCTATGGCAACGCTTGGCGCGCATGGGGCCAAAGGGGGCGTTGACAGGACTCATCCTACCCAGCCCAAGCTCCTGGGGATCTCAAGCGGAGCCGCGGTGAACAAACAGCTCGCCGAAGTCAGCGAGGCTCTTCTGGACAACAAGAGAGTGGGAGATCAAGCGTGACCGCAGGGTGCGAGGAGGGCGACCATGACGTCGACATGTCTTCGCAACATGCTGGTTTCACAACGCAGGGAAGGAGGCAGGTTATGAGAGGTCAATTCGCAAGCTGGGGACGGAGTGTGCGGACGATCCTTGTTCTCTTGTTAGGTTCAACCGAAATCCAGGGCGCGACCACATTGTTTGAAGGATGGGAGAGTGCACCGATCGGCGTGCGCGTGCCCATTGACACTAATGAGCCTATTGACGCAACGTTCATTCACGCGGATGGAGGCTGGTGGCAGGTGGGCGACGCGATGTCGCACTTCCCCGAGTGGGGGCCGACGCTTCAGAGGGCGGAGGTTCTGATGCACAACGGCAGCAAGGCCCTGCGGCTGACATCCAACGACAGCGGCCTGCCAACTCTCGTCCTGGCGGATAGCGTATGGGTGGCACTGGAGGACTGGGGGTGGGGGAGTTACAATTCTGGCTTCTCCATCCCTATCACCAGCGCCACGACCCTGTCATTTGATGAAACCGGCCAACTGATCAACCCCACACTAACGCCTCCGTGTTTTGACAACATATCACTCATGTTGATAGATAACCGTGGCGACGAAGTCTTCTATATACTGCAACGACATCCCGCTGCGCAGCCAGTTACTATGTTGCCTACTTCCATGCAAGTCTTTTTGGACCCTGCGGCAGGTAGATACAGCCGCAATGTTTTCGATGATTTCGCCACGTTACCTGCATTCAGCCCTGCGGGCGCCCGGATTATTGGTATTGGATTTGAGGTACACCAACATGGCTGGGGGGTAATCGACAATATCTCGATCTCCACGGGGCCGGTCGCCTCCTTCGCATGCGATGTCGAAGACCCCAAAAATCCTGGCCTTCGCAACAAGATAAAAGTGGACGCAAGCGCCTCAACGCCAAAAGACAGCATCAGGAGTTATCAATGGGATTTTGGCGATGGCAACACAACCCAAGGGATGATTGTCACCCATGCATACGCCGATGCCAACGACTACCAGATTACGCTGACGGTGACAGACAATGACGGCTTGGTTGGCAAGAAGACTCGATCGTACCATTTGAATGTCCCCGTCATTCTCGTCCACGGCTGGCGGCCATTGTTAAACAAAGAGAAAACCGCTGTGGCCACCTGGGACACCTTGAAACGCAAGTTGCAGGACGGGGACCCTAACTATGGATACTACGAATTCGATTATGGCAACCTCAAAGCCGACGGTAGCCCAATCGTCTACGCGCAAGAGCTTGCCAGCAAGGTGGATAGCCTTGTCGCGGATTCCCACTACACGGGCCAATTTGACATCGTCTGTCATTCGATGGGAGCGATGGTCTCCCGGTGGTATATGGAGAAGCTGGGAGGCGCCGAGAAGACTAGGTTGTGGATCGGCATTGCACCAGTTAATCAGGGGGCCCACATTACAGACCATCCCCTGGTTAACCTGTTTCGTTTCCTGATTCCCGGAATTCTTCGCAGTTTCTTCCCCGAGATGACCATGGATGATCCTGTGCTTGACTATATGCAAACCGTAAGTGATGCTGTGGAACAGGTCAACAGCGGCGGCATCTCACCTAACGTTGAATACAAAGTAATCGTGGGCTGGAATAGCTCGTCATCCAAAAAGTTTCGAGGTCTGCACGGCAAAACGTATGCCAAGAAGACAGAGCCTGACGGCCGTCATCATAGTTATTGGACCTTCCAAGGCGATGGCGTCGTAGCTATGGAGCAATCCAAACTTCCCGGACCGTTCGGCATTGACTGTCTTGATGCCGACCACAATTCCATCCTCACAAACGGCGGAACTTTGGAACTGGTTCTGGGGTACCTGAAGAACCCCTCCGCCGGCTCGCAGAATAACTGGCCGCCCCAGCCAGACCCTTGCCTTGACGACCTGGTTCCCGGCAAAGGCAATCAGGGCTACGTCTTTCGCCAGGCGCCACAAGCGATTCCCTTCAAGGTCGATTCTTCGGTGCGGAAAGCGACAGTTTTAGCCGATTGGTCCGGGAGCGACCTTGACCTGCAAATCGTCTCGCCGGCGCAACAAGTACTCGATCCCAATGCCTATCCGGTGGTGGAGTACTGGAAACAAGACAACGCGATTTGCTACGTCGTCGATGCGCCCACGCCCGGTCTTTGGACGGCGCGATTGATACCCATCGATGTTCCGCCGGAGGGGGAACCGTACTCGTTGGCTGTATTCTTTGTGAGTTCCGTCGCTCTCAACTTGGCGACCGCCGAAGGTACTTACGATTATCCTCGCGGCGCGTCCGCCACGCTGGTGGCGCAACTGAAGGATGGCAACGACCCGGTCACAGGTGCGAGCGTTAGCATCGAGATTGTCAAGCCCGACCAGTCAACAGAACAGTCCATGCTCTACGATGACGGCTCCCATGGCGATGCCACACCCGGCGATGGCATCTACTCCAATTCCTGTCCCTTGCCCATCGCAGACCAGTACGTCATCTCTGCCCACGCCACAGGCGAAATCGCGGGCCAATCCTTCGAGAGAACGGATGTCAAGGCTCTTTCCGTCGCCCTCGGTTCCGTCCCATTACACGACTGGAACGGCGATGGGATCGTGAGCATCATCGGGGACGTGCCGCCGTTTGTGCAGTGCGTGTATTTCAACAACTGCCCCAGTGGGGTCGATCCCCTCACCGTCGGCGACTGCAACCACGACGGCATCCTCAGCATCATCGGCGATGTGCCGTGCTTTGTGGACTGCGTCTAT
>CAYHAJ010000456.1:0-6237 GCA_964354535.1 uncultured Pirellulales bacterium | reverse complement strand
AAGCCTCTGTCTCGCAGGCTTTCGGCCACCACGGCACGACCCAGCAACGGGCCTGTGATTCTCAGCAGCATTGTGCTGATGTAACTCATTACCGAGACAGCGGTTACGGCGATACGACTCTGTGCGCTTGCTACAGTCTCTTTCTTTCGGCTGATGTGATTCCGGTTGCGGCTTAATCTGTGCAAATCGGCGACACCGCCTCGGTGCCCCGCGCCGTTCGGGCAATCTGTGGCTGAAGAAAGAAGGGTTGTCGGTAGTCAGTAGTCGGTTGTCTGTAGTTTCGACAGCCGAGGGCGGCTGTCCTACATGTTCTGTTCGCGTGGTTATTTCTCCTCCGGGGAATTGCCTCCTGCTATCAGGGCGTAACCGGCATAATGTCCTCGAAACACGTGGGAGCGTGCTCCTTGAGGATCGCGAGTATCAGCTCGCAGGCCTTGCGGATCTCCCACTGAGCCTTGGGGGACAGGCGAAGCTGCAGGATATGGCGCCACTCCCGCAGATCCGCCGAGACCACGATCTCGCTGACGCAGGCGTTGGGCAGCACGAAGCGGGCATCCTCTTTCTTCAATCCCCGGTCGCGCCATTTGCGGTACATCGCCTGGATCGTCTCCATGTCCCGATGGAAATCCTCCAGGTATTCCGGCGGCATCCCCTGGGGGATCACATAGGAGAATTGCTCCTCATTGACATATCTCTGGGACTGCTGGGAAACCGCCATCAGCCGATGTCGGACAAGCTGATGGGTCATCGCCCGCGAGCAGTTCTTCACGCGGAATGTCGCGTAGGCGTGCTCCAAAGGGGATTCGTGGCCCACCTTGATGAGCCGGCGAATGAAATCGGACTGCGAACCCTCCTCGATCCGATCGAAACTCAGGTAGCAGGTCCGGCCGGCCAGCTCAATGACTCTCTCGGGTTCCGGCGTGATCGCCACCAGCTCCACTTCCAACTGAGCCCCGTACATATGTCCATCCATGAACCCTCCTTATACGATGATGCGGAATTGCCCTACGTTTTGTCATTCCCGCGCAGGCGGGAATCCACAAACCCTACGTTCCTGGACCCCCGCCTGCGCGGGGGTGACAGACGCGAGGCGGCTCAGGCCTCCCACAGCGGTAATTCCGTGTGTCGATCGGTGACGTGTCAGGCAACGCCGACGCCCGTCTTTCCCAACACGGCCAACGCAGTGCCGACGTTCCCGAAGGGGGCACTGACGGCAAAACCCGCCACCATACTCCGGATCTTCGCCACCAGTTCTTGAGCAATCTCAATCCCCAAGGCCCGTCCATGCTCCTTGGTTGTCGCCTTGCTCATGCGCTCGAGCAGCCTCTGGGGGACAACCACACCGGGGACCTCATTGGCCATGAACTCGGCGTTCTTGAAGCTGGTGAACGGCCAGATCCCGGCGATGATGGGCACTGTGGTCCCCCCTGTCGCATCCAGAAAGCGGCACAGAGACTCCGGATCGAACACCGGCTGCGTGACGGCAAACTCGGCTCCCGCCAGGACTTTCTGGCGAAACCGCTCGATCTCCCGTTCCAGATCGGCCGCCACCGGGTTAGCCCCCACCCCGATAACAAGGGAGGTGGACGGATCGATACCGTTGCCGCCGATATCGACACCCCGGTTGAGATTGCGAACCACTGTCGTCAGAGCGATCGAGTCCATATCAAAGACCCCCGTGGCGGTGGGGTACTCGCCCATCTTCGGGGGATCGCCCGTGATGATCAGCAAGTTCCGCACGCCAATCGCCGAGGCCCCCAGAATGTCGGACTGCATGCCGATCAGATTACGGTCCCGGCAGCAGAAGTGCAGGACGGCCTCGATTCCGGCCCTTTCCTGGATGCGCACGGCCGTGACCAGGGGCGAGAGCCGGGAGCTCGCTCGCGGCCCGTCCGGTATGTTGATTGCATCCACACCCGCCTGGGCACACTGCCTGGCTTTCTCCGCGATGGCGGTCACATCCACACCGCGCGGCGGCGTGATCTCGACGAAGGTGACAGGCTCTCCGGCGGCAAGCTTCGCTCCCAACCGGGACCGCGCCGCCAGCGGTTGGGGTTCCCGCAGAACCGGCCGGGCGGCTTGGCTGACTGCGCGCACGGAGGGAGCAGACTTCTGCGCCGCCGCTTTGCTGACGGAGCGAACGGTACGCACAATCTCCCGGATATGCCCGGGGGTGGTACCGCAACAGCCGCCGATGATCCGGGCTCCCATCTCGAAGAACCGCTTGGCGTATTCGGCCATATATTCGGGCGTACACATGTAAAGCTGTCGCCCCTCGACCTGTCGGGGCAGGCCGGCGTTCGGCTGCACGGAGATAGGCTTGTCCGTCACTCGTCGAATCAGTTCCAGGCTGCTGAGCATCCCCGAAGGCCCGACGGAACAGTTCAGGCCCACGGCAGCCACCGCCTCCTCCCGGGCGATTCGCGCAATCGCGTGATCGATCCGCTCGCCATACGGGGTCTCGTGATCCTCATCGACCGTCATCTGCGCAATGATCGGCACCTCGCCCAAGCCGGCGATGGCCTCGATCGCGATCAGCAGTTCTTCCGTGTTGGAGAATGTCTCCAGAATCAGCAAATCGGCCCCCGCCTGGAGGAGAGCTCCGCCCTGCTCCGCAAAGATCTGCCGGACGTCGTCGATGGTTATTGGGCCGTGTCCCGTGCGTTCGCTTCCCAGTGGTCCCATGGAACCGGCCACCAGGACCCCCTCCTTGCCCGCCTCGCGGGCGATGCGAATCCCCGCGCGGTTGATCTGCTCGACCTCTGCGGATAAGCCGAACTTCGAGAGCTTCAGCCGGTTGGCGCCGAAGGTGTTGCTCTCGATGAAATCGACCCCCGCTTCCACGTAGCTGCTGTGGACCTTCCGAACCAGACTCGGGTCGCTCAGGTTCAGTTCATCGAAGCAGCGATTGAGGAACACCCCATACTGGTACAGCATCGTCCCCATCGCCCCATCTCCGATCAGGACGCGCTTGGAGACAAGCTGATCAAAGGCGGATCGTTCCATCTATTGGCCTCCCAGCCTGTGAATGCGGATCGTCGTAACCGCAATGGCACGACAATAGCGACAAGTCCGCACAGGTGCAAGCGATTTTCCCCACCTGCGATCAAGACGGCTGGTCTGATAAGATCATGGAAGCCGTGCCCATGAAACGGTTTTCTCTGTCCCGATTGACGCAATTCCCCATCTTACCACGACTTGGCTATTGACGTGAAGGTGGGCAACATAGTATAATCAGGCAAAGGTCGCAGTAGTCCCTGTCTTGTGTCGATAACCGTTCTCTCGTATATTTTAGATGTGAAGGTGCGTGAGTGGGCCCAAGAAACCCCTACGCCGAGTCGCCCTTGGGGGTGTGGTGTGATGAAGAGAATTTGCGTTATTCTGGTTCTGGTGCCGCTGGTGTCGCTCTCGGGGTGCAAAAGCTCCTCTCGGGCAACGGACGACCTCGCCTCCAAGCCTGCCAAGGCTTCCGGGAGAACCTACTTCTGGGATAAGGACCTCAGGCCGACGATGGCCGTGCCTCCCGCGTCCAAGTCCAAGCCCAAGCAGGAAACCGTTGTCAAGGAGCCGGAACAAGCCGCCGGGAAGGCACAGGCAGAACCAGTCGTCAAGACCGCGGTGGAGTCGGCGAAAGAACCCGTCGTAACGTCGGAGGTCGCGACCACTTCTGTGGAGCCGATCCAACCCGTGAGGTCGAGTTCGAGGACTCCCGGGACGGAAAAAGTCACGCCCCTCGGGCGGCTCATCTCCGTCGACGAGTCCGGCGGGCACGTCCTTTCCTTCACCTATCCTCGCCCGGACTTCGGCATCCTGCAAATCGACAAGACCATGCCCGAGGAGGTGCGTCTGAATACCGCCTTCTCGTACGCGATCAAGGTCACCAACCTGACCGAGACGATGCTCACGAGCATCACGATCACCGAGACCGTCTCCAAAGATTTCGAGTTCAAAGCGTCGGAGCCGACGGCTCAGACGGAAAACAACAAGCTCCTCTGGGAGATCGAGTCCCTGGGGCCGCGGGCCAGCAAAAGCATCAAGATCACGGGGATCGCCACCTCCTCCAAGCCGTTGGAGCAATCCACGGCGGTCACGCACACGATTCGCGATTCGGCGGTCGTCAAGGTGGTCGAGCCCTCGCTGGAGATCAAGAAGATCGCGCCGGCCGAGGCGCTGCTCTGCGAGCCGATCCAGGTGGACTTCGTCGTGACGAATACCGGAACCGGCGCCGCTCAGAACGTGCAAATCGTGGATAACCTGCCCGCAGGAATGCAGACCGCGGACGGCAAAGGCAAGATCATCCTGGAGGCCGGCACTCTGGCGGCAGGCGAGTCCCGCCGGTTCTCCGTCAAGCTGCGAGCGAACCGGGTGGGCACCTATGCCGGAAAAGCCATGGCCACTTCGGCCGCCGGTCTGAAGGCGGAATCCGAGAGCACGACGACGAACGTTCGCCAGCCGATTCTGACGATCACCAAGGCCGGCCCGAAGCGCCAGTATCTCGGCCGACCCGTCGCCTACGACATCGTGGTATTCAACAAGGGCGACGGCCCCGCCCAGAATACCATTATCGAGGACATCATTCCGCCCGGCGTGACCGGCATCGAAGCCACCACGGGTGCCCAATTCTCCGGCGCCAAGCTCATCTGGGAGCTCGGCACCCTGGAGCCCAACACACAGAAGAAAGTGCGGGTCACCTACACGCCGGCCAAGGAAGGTGATTTGATGGCCAGTGCCACCGCCACCGCTTACTGCGCCGAGCCTGTGACCGATTCGGCGAAAACGACCATCACGGGCATTGCCGCGGCTCGCCTGGAAATCATCGATCTGGACGATCCGGTGGAGGTCGGCGGCACCACGACCTATACGATCACCGTCAGCAACGAAGGCTCCGCGTCGGACGGCAACATCCGCATCGTTTGCACGCTGGACGACAAGCTCCAGTACGTCTCCTCGGCCGGTGCGACCGCCGGCTCGCTCATGGGCAAGACCGTCAGCTTCGCTCCGCTCCGCATCCTGGAGCCCAAGATGAAGGCCACCTGGCGCGTCGTGGTCAAGGGCGTGCAGGCCGGGGATGTCCGGTTCAAGGCGACGATGCACACCGATCAGCTCGCGCTGCCGATTGAATCGATGGAAGCCACGCACTTCTATCAGCAGAACGTCAACGGCAATTAGCCAAGACCCTTCACGCCGCGGCCCCTGTAGCCGCGGCGTTTTTCTACGCACACAAGCCGATGTGAACTGGCGCAACCTTGGCACTCTGGCGAAGCACGCCGAGGGCCCAAGAGGTCGCGACCACCATCCCCGGACTTGGAATTGTGTTGCAAAACCTGCCATGGCGACTATACTGACCCCGGTAGTCAGACGATCGTCCCCCTCCCTATCCGGGAGTAGTGCAGGGACTCTGGATCGCCCACCCGGGCCTCCGGAAAGGATGTGACGATGGCTGAAAAAGATGCCGATGTCCAAAAGATAAAAGAGCTCATCAAGATCATGAAGGAAAACGATCTGGCAAAGATCGACATCCGTCACGGCGAAGACTACATCTCCTTGCAGAGGATTCAGCCAGCCGGGACCGCCCTGGCGCCCGTCGTTGCGTCCGCACCCGGTATGGGAACCCCAACCGCCATCCCACCGACCGCCCCCGGCGCCCACGCCAAAAGCGAGGGACTGCTGGAAATCAAATCCCCGATCGTCGGCACCTTCTACGAGGCCCCCAGTCCGGACTCCGACCCTTACGTGGAAACCGGCTCCCACGTCGATCCGCAGACCGTTGTCTGCATCATCGAAGCCATGAAGGTGATGAACGAGATCAAGGCGGAAATCAGCGGGACGGTCGTCGAAAAGGTCGTGGCGACCGGGCAGGCCGTCGAGTACGGCCAAGTGCTGTTCCGAGTGAAGCCGGATTAAAGCGTAGTTCGAAGTGGGAAGTGTCAAGTCGGAAGTGCGAAGCTCGTCCTCAACTTCCAACTTCACACTTGAGACTTCCAACTGGTTTTTATAAGAGTCGCGCCGCATGCTATCCAGAATCCTTGTCGCCAATCGCGGGGAGATCGCCCTGCGGATCATTCGAGCCTGCCACGAGCTGGGAATCGAAACGGTCGCTGTCTACTCGGAGGCCGACCGCGGCGCCTCCTACCTGCGTCTGGCCAATGAGGCGATCTGCATCGGGCCGGCGGACTGCGATCAAAGCTACCTCAATATCCCCCGGATCATCAGCGCCGCCGAGATCACGAACGTCGA
>CAYHAJ010000455.1:0-24985 GCA_964354535.1 uncultured Pirellulales bacterium | reverse complement strand
TACGGAATTTTAGAGGGGGAGCAGGAAACACAGAGCTTACCAGTGCGTCTCCCAAACGCTTAATGGACATTGGGTATCCAGCTTGTGAGTCTGCTGTGCGCCTGCTCTCCACTCGACGGGGAGGACCGGCGGAATGCTTGGCATAGTGGGTGTAGGCATGATGGTGGCCTTCGATGGAACCAACTACCTGATGGTCTGGGAGGACGATGCCTTGTCCCCGGTCCATCGGCTCTACGGGGTGTTCGTCAGCCCCGCCGGTACCCTCGTCGGTTCGGCCTTTGCTTTCCCAGTCAGGACGGGGGCATCTTCGAAGCAGTCGCCGCAGGGGATTGCCTTCGACGGCACGAACTACCTGGTCATTTACGGGGATTGTACGGGCCCTCAATCGCTGCCGTACAATTGGTGCGGCCGGTTTGTCTCCACCACGGGAGCGGTCGGCAACGAGTTTGTGCTGGCATCCAATGCAAGGGGAACAATCCAAGCCGTGGCGTGGAACGGCAGCACGTATTTGGTGGCGTGGCCGGCACACATCGGCGGAAGCCAGAGCATCGTGCAGGGACGAACGGTTTCCAAGACCGGTGTCATGTCGGATCTCATCACCATCGACGCCACAGGCTCGGTCGACAACAACCCGCTGAGCGTGGCGACGGACGGGACCAATTTCCTCGTGGTGTGGAACTACGATGCGAGTGTCGATGCAGAAGGCGGTGCGATCTGGGAGCTGCGCGGCCGGGTGGTGACACCCGCGGGTGGATTCCTCGGGTCGCAATTCACTATTGCCGACACGTCGACCCGGCCTTTCTTCCCCGCGGTAGCGTTCGACGGAGCGAACTACCTGGTGGCATGGACGGCGCATCATGACCCCGAGAATCTGGACCCCGAGAATCTGGACGTTGCCGGGCGGTATGTTAGCTCCAACGGCACGCCGCTGGGTGCCGCTTTCGGCATTGCCGTTGGCAACGGCAATCAGGGACTATCCCCCGTCGTCTTCGGCGGCGGCAAGTACTTGGTGGTTTGGAACGATGGCTTTGCGTTCGAGTCCGGTGGAGGAATCACTGGCAGTGACGTGGTGGGGGCTCTCATCCCTCCCATCGTGATCACGGTTCAGCCGGAGACTCAGACAGTGACCGCGGGGGGCAGCGCGACGTTCACTGTGGCGGCGAGCGGAAATCCCGCGCCCGGCTACCGGTGGCAGGTTTCGACCGACGGTGGCTCCGTGTGGACGGATCTGACGAACACGGTGCCCTACAGCGGCGTGACCACGGCCACGCTGACCGTAACCGGGGCCACGACCGCCCTGAGCCGCTACCAGTTCCGGTGCGTGGTCAGCAACAGCATCGCTTTGAATAGCGACGCTGCCCTGCTGCGGGTGGCGCCAGTCGCCCGCAATTTCAGCGGCAGTGACGATCTCACCACCACCACCCACTGGAGTGCTCCCACCATGAGGGGCGAGGGGGGGCGCCTGACTTTCACCAACAATCGCCTCGAATACACGGTCAGTTCTCCCTCCAGTGATGATGCCGCTTTGCGCGAGTGGACGGCCAACGTCGGCTCTTACACGCGGGACTGGGCGGTGCAGGTGGATGTCCACCTCGTGCCTCTAAGTCCGTCGAATGGACAACGTGCCACTCTCAATCTGATCGTGGTCAACGCGGCCGATGCCACCAACCCCAAGGAGCAGATGGATCTCATGGATGTCGGCATCGATCGTTATGGCAACGGCAGCACCACGGTGCCCTGCTTCTTTAGCCAAATGTCTAGCTACTATGCGGGCACGGCCCACGATCCCGGAAGCGTGGGTGTACAGGACAGTGCCACCGACGCCGCGCTGCGGATCAATTTCAACAGCGCCACCAAGGAACTCACCTCGTGGTACGATGCCGACGGCGCCACGGGCGGATACAACTGGACCCTGCTGCAAACGGTAAACATCGGCAGCGGCACGTACACTTGGGACATGACGGACACCAGCACGTTTGCCGTGCTGCTGGTCGGCGGGTCCGCTGGCATGACCTTAAGCTCCGGGCAGGCCTACTTCGACAATTTCCAGGCGACCACGACCACGGCGGGAGCGTCGCTCCACGACTGGAACGGCGATGGGATCGTGAGCATCATCGGCGACGTGCCACCGTTCGTGCAGTGCGTCTACTTCAACAATTGCCCGACGGGTGTGGACGCGATAGCCGTCGGCGACTGCAACCACGATGGTATCCTCAGCATCATCGGCGACGTGCCATGCTTCGTGAACTGTGTATACTTTCAGCAGGGCTGCCCGGAATGAACTGATCTGAGCGACGGGGGTGATGTTCCGGTGCCATCTCGGACGTAGAGCCGAAGGGGAACGGGAAACATGCACATTCCTCCCTATGGACATCGGGGGCCCGAGGCACTATTCTATGAGCGTGGCAAGACGCCACGGTTGGGGTCTGCCAGGAAAGGACCGCAGGTGTCACAAGATCAAATAGTGTCGAAGGGGTACGCCGGATTCGCGTCAGGCGGCACTCGGGAGGTCTTATCATTATGAGCAATGTGTGGGATGTGTTCGCGGCTTTGTCTCGGAAGTGGCACGATACCGCGGCCCGATGGTTGGTTCTGGGGGTCGCGATTCTCTGGTCGTCGTCGGCCCTGGCGCAGACGGGCTCTCTCTCGGGGCAGGTGCTCCGGCAGGTGGATGGAGACCCGGTGGTCGGGGCGACCGTCTATCTGTATCAGGGCGAGGACCCGGAGATCGCCGACGACGATGCGTGGTGGTGGGTGGATGGGGCCACCACGGATTCGGAGGGGAGATACGTGTTCGAGAACCTGGCCCAGCGCCGGTACCGCGTGCAGTTCGAGGGCCAAAGCGTGGCGGGGATCAACTACTTCCAGGTGAACCTGTACAACGTGCAGGTTCTGTCCGGCGCGGAGACGGCGAATATGGACCTGGTGGTGAGGCAGGCCGCTTTACTCTATGGCTATGTGAAGACGTCGGGAGGCGATCCCATCAACGCGATGGTCGTCCTGGAAGGCGATTGGACCGAGCATGGTCAGGACTGGTACGGGACGTGGACCGACCAGAACGGCCGGTATGAGTTCTTCGTGGCGGATTCGCCCGGCAAGTTCTACACGGTGTATACCGCGGAAGCCAGCCGGGGCAACACGTACTATGCCTCCAGTTGGAAGGATGAGTTCTACAAGGCCACCCTGGCAGGCACGCAGGTGCCGGATTTCGTGCTGGGGCTCGGGGGGACAGTCAGGGGACGCGTCGTCAACGAGTCGGGCGTGGGGATCCAGAGCGTGCACATCGAGGTCGGCAGCAACCCGCAGGGCCGGTGGGAGGGGCCTTGGACGGATACCGACGCCAACGGCGATTTTATGTTGCACAGCGTAGCTCCCGGCACCAACTACATCGTGGCTTCCAACGGATGGAATGAGATCCAGCAGGACGGCGTGAAATACATGGCCGGGGAGACAAATACCGGGGCCTTGAACATTGTGGCCGGGGAGACCATCGAGGTGGACCCCTTCGTCATCTACCGGGCCGGCAGGATCACGGGCGTGGTCACGGATGAAGCGGGCACGCCGGTCGTCGGGGCGGAGGTCGAGTTGGAGGGAAAAGACATCCACGGCGATGACGTGTATCGCGACACGGTCGTGACGGATGCCTTTGGCCAGTACGAGGTGGACTACGTGGCGCCCGGGACGTACTCCCTGCGGTGCTGGAAGGACGGTTTCATGGCGGCTTCCGTCTCCGAGCTGTCGGTGGCTCGGGAGCAGCACGTCGATCGCGACCTGGTCTTGCGGACCGCCGCGCAAGGGGCGACCCTGCAGGGGAAGATCGCCAACTACGCGTCGATCCGGGCGAAAGACGCGGACGGGGTGGCTCTGCCCTCGTACGAGAATAACGACTACGAGGACTATGGCTTTCCCTCTTTCGGCATCATCGCCTTTTCGATGGACCGGGAGTGGAACGCCCAGGATTTCCTCAGGCCGGACGGACGATTCATCGATCAACGAGACCTGGAGAATATCGACGACGGCTATGGCGATTACTTCCAAAATGACCCGGGCGAGAGTCCCGGCAACTACGGGACCTGGCTGCTGCCTCCAGGGGACGTCGCCCTGGGCATGTACTATCAACAAAGCCAGAGATCAGGAGAGATGTGGAGCGTACTCCTCGGCGGCTGGAAACGGTTGAATCTCTCCAAGGGGGACGTTCGGACCGGCGTGGATTTCACCTGGGAAGCGCCGGTCAATCCTGGCACGCTGAAAGGCAACCTGAGTGCGCCCGCCGGTTACAGCAGCTATGGGTACGATTGGGCCATGGTCTACGCGTTCCGCCTGGATGAGAGCGGCAATCCCGTCGGGGTGCTGCCGATGGGGGATGCGGTAGCCGGTCCTGGCTGGACGAAGGCGTATGAATTCCAAGCCTTGTCCGCCGGTAGTTACACCTTGCGGGCGTATGCCAAGAATCTGGCCAGTGTTACGCTTGGATCGGTGGCCGTCAGCGCCGGTCAAACGACCACGCAGACCATCACGTTCACCGCCGGCGGCACCGTGGCCGGCCAGGTGACCGACGGCGCGAACCCGGTGGTGGGGGCGACCGTGACCATCGTGGAGACGGGCGCGAAGGCGACCACCGATGCATCGGGCAACTACAGCCTCCCGGGCCTGAACGCCGGGAGCTATACCGTCAAGGCGTCCGCCGCCACCTACGCGCCGGCGCAGGCGACGGTCGGCGTGACCGCGGGTGTGACCACCACGCAGAATTTTGCTCTGACCAATACGGCCAGCTCGATCGCCGGGACCGTCAAAGACCTGGAGGGTGGCAATGTCAACGGGGCGACGGTGCTGGCCTACAACGAGACCGATAAGAGCCAAGCGACCTGTCAGACGGTCGCGGGGGCCTTCACGCTGGGCTCCCTGACGCCCGGCAGCTACATCCTGTCGGTGAATACCGAGCAATACGGCGTGGTGGTCTATCCCGCCGGCAACGGCCGGATTACGCTGGCCGCGGGGCAGGATCTGACCGGGGTGGCTATTACTGTGGGCACGCCGGTGCCGCCGGTGTTCTCGGTGCATTCATCGGTCAGCGACGGGACGCCGGTGGTGTTGTCCATGGAGTTCTCGTCGAACCGGGACCTGTCGGCCGCGCCGGAGGTGACGATCGTCGCGGGCGAAGGGACTTTGGGGAGTCTCACGTCCAATGCCGCGCGGAATCGCTTTGAGATTCAGTACACGGCGCACGCGGACGACACGTTGGTCCGGCTCCAAATCCGGGAGACGACCGCCCTGGTGCCCGGCAATTTGGGGAGCCAGACGTTCTCGTTCGAGGTGAGCAGCAACCTGGTGATGACGAACACGACGAACGTGACGAACGCAACGGGCGGGACCGCGAGCATCATGGGCACGCAGGACAACACGCAGGTGTACGTGCCGCCTTTTGCGATCGCAGGCACGGACAGCACTGAAGCGGTACCCCTGACGATCGAGCGGTACGGTGACCCGGGCGACACGGTGGCGGGCGATCAGACCGCCACGGCGGTTTACGATTTCAAGTTCGAGGACCAAAACGTACAGGTGGAGCAGAATCACACGTTTACGGTGACGATGAGCTTCCGCCTGCCGGCCGGGATGACCCAGGAGGAATTTGAGAGTTCCCTGTCGATCAAGTACTTCGACGTGGGCGACGAGCAGTGGAAGACGGACGGGATCACGAACGTCCGCATCAACTGGGTCAACCAGACGATCATGTTTGAGGTGTCGCACCTGACGAAGTTCGCGGGCTTCCTGGACGGGGAAACCCCCCTCATACAAGACCCGAATAACCCCGGGAACGTGAGCATCATCGGCGATGTGCCGCCGTTTGTGCAGTGTGTCTACTTCAACAACTGCGCGCCGGGCGTGGACACGATAGGCGTAGGCGACTGCAACCATGACGGTTTTCTGAGCATCATCGGTGACGTACCGTGCTTTGTGGACTGCGTGTACTTCCAAAGAAACTGTCCGGAGTAGATGTGCCATTCGCGTGGATCAAGTCGTCCGGGACATTGGTGGAGGAACGGTCCTGTGTTCGTGGGGATCCGAAGCCCGTTCTGAGGGGCTGTTGTGTACTCCAGCGTCGTCGGAGGCGGCAAAAAAGTGGTCTTCGAAGAGAAGAATGTACTTGACCTGGAGACAGCGCCCACGGAGAATACGTGCATTCTTGGTTGGGAGGCAGCAAATGTCGACGGAGACCCATCTGAACAGATTGGTTACGGCGTTGACGCTCTTGCTGGCGATGGCGGGCATAACCTTCGCCGCGCCGTTGTTCCCGCTTCGCGTGGGCTATCGAGTCGTATACCGTATGTCGGATGCGACTCCGAGCACGTGGGGCATGACCTACGAGTGTACGGAGGAAGTAACCTACAAGTCCCAGAAGTACTCCCTTCTCCAGGTGTACAACTATGAGGGAGCCGGGCAATACGAGCAGGTTTGCGTTCGTTCGACCGAGGGAGCTTTGTACGGGTACAATCCGACGGGTGACGACTATATGGAGTTTCAGGCGGCGTCAGTGGGAACCAAGTGGATTGTCAATGAGCCCCACAATCAGTACAATTATCTGGTGATTGAAATCGGGGCGATAGAGGCGGTCACCGTCCCGGCGGGGACCTACGGCACCGCCTACAAGCACCACAAATATAGGTGTGTTGACTGGCAGAACCTGGCGTTGGGTAAGTCTCCGGAGCGAGATGAGTGGATCGTGGCAGGCGTCGGCGTGGTCAAGGTCGTAGACGATTGGGCAGATCATCCTCCCCTGGTTCATGAACTGGTGAGTGTCAGCAAAGAATATGCCCCCGCGGACCTGGCGGGCACGTGGTACGATCACGCCTTGGCCTCGCAGCCCGGCGCGCCCTGGTGGGAGTATGGGCCAATCAGCGTTGACTCCAACGGGAACTTCGGTGGCACGGTTCTGCAATATGGGAGTAGTCCGGATACGATGGCGGGGCAATTCCAAATCGATCCCAACGGCGTGATGACCATCGTGGGCGCGCCGCAAAATCCGACGGCCAACGGATTCCACCACTCGCACATGAGTGCGGACAAGAGCGTCATTGCCGCGGTTGGCACGTGGTCCACGGGCGTGCCGGGAACGTCCGACATGGCGATTCTCACGCGCCAAGGGTCCAACTACCAAACCGCCGACCTGGCCGGTACCTGGTATCTTCATGGCCTGTTCAGTGGTTCTGGCGACAGCAACGGTGACTGGATGAGTGGTTCGCTGGTGGTCCAATCCAATGGTTCGTTCAGCGGGACCGTGGGCGAGCATGACCAGCCGGAGGCCGTGAGCGGCCAACTTCAGATCAGTCCGAACGGCGTTATCACGTTGGTGGGATCTGACGCGGATGACCATATCACGATGGCGGCCAACAAGAACATCATCGCGATGGTCACGACGTCGGGAGACCAATCCTCCGGGCCGCAGGGCGAGATGACGATCTGGACGCGAGCCGCCGCAGCCTACCAGACATCGGATCTGGCGGGGACGTGGTACGTTCACGCCCTGGCGTCGGGTCCCGGGGCGCCGTGGTGGTTGTACGGGCGGCTGGACGTGATGCCCGATGGCTCGTGGACGGGCACACAGCGGGAGAAGACGGACACGGCTGACGAAGCCGTCCAGGGACAATTCCAGATCGATGGCAACGGCGTGGTCACCTTTGGCGTCTCGTATCCGAATGTCAATCACGGTCACATGTCCGCCGACAAGAACGTCATTGTCATTGGCGAAACCTGGCAGAGCGGCGCCCCCGGGACCGCGAACCTGATCGTTCTGACCAGGAGCACCGCAAGCACCGCAGGGCTCTCGCATTTGCACGACTGGAACGGGGACGGGTTCGTGAGCATCATCGGCGATGTGCCGCCGTTTGTGCAGTGTGTCTACTTCAACAACTGCACGTCGGGCGTGGACACGATAGGCGTAGGCGACTGCAATCATGACGGGATTCTGAGCATCATCGGCGATGTACCGTGTTTTGTGGAGTGCGTGTACTTCCAGAGGAATTGTCCGGAATAGTGCCCTTGGATGGGTATGGGATGACATGTCAGCGGGTGAGAATCAGTCAAAGGTGGCACGAAACCCCCATTTGGTGGTCGAAACCTGGGATTTTTGCCTCCGGCCCTTTCGTAACCATAGGTATTTCTACGTATTTTTGGGTCGCGGCAGCAAAAAGAGGTCTGGAGCACTTGACGCTATGCGGTAGACGTCCTACAACTATCGTGAGGCCTTTCTGGTGGCTCGGTAGTCATATTGGTAAGGAAGTCACACGCGCCGGGGGACGGTCGTGAGTCCCTCTCGCGGACACGACGGAAGTACGAGGTTGTTTTTAGCATCTATTGACGCACCGTAGGTTTTTCGTAGACTCTGTGGAAAGGAAAGCCAGATGGACGGGAGACAGTCAGGGGTCATAGGGTCGAGAACTGCTTTTGCCGTTTTGGCTGCTCTCTCGATCGTAGCATGGACGGCGGGTCAATCTCCGGGGGCCGAGATCATCGGTGGCGCGATCTACACGGATCTGGCCAATCCCCTCACCAGCGGCCTGTCGGGAGTGACGGTGACGGTAACGGGGACGGGGGGTACCACCGGAACGTTCACGGGGACCACCGCGGGGGCCCAGGGGCTCTGGCAGATCAACAATGTCCCTGATGGAACCTATGCCGTCACCCCGTCCATGACCGGCAAGGGCTTCGAGCATACGGTGGGAGGCGTCAGCGACGGCCAAGCTTCCCTCCAGATCACGGTGGACCAAGCCCACCGTGCGGCGATCCAAAGCATCCAGTTCCTGGCCCTTCCACTGGAAACAATTCGCGGGGCTGTCTACACGAATCTGGCCAGTCCTCTGACCAGCGGACTGGCAGGAGTCACGGTAACCGTAACTCGAACCGGCCCAATAACCGCGACGTATGGGCCCACGACCGCTGGGGTCCAGGGGGTGTGGCAGATCGATGTCCCGGCGGGAACGTATACAGTAACTCCGGCCTTGACCAACAGGAGATTTGAGCATGTGGTTGGAGGGTCCCCTGATGGTCAGGCCTCCATCCAGATCACTGTGAATGCGGCCAACCGCTCCGCCAACCAGAGCATCCAGTTCTGGGGTATTCTCTCGGTTGCAGCGAGACTCGCATTTACCGCACAACCTGCAGGTCCCTATGAGGCGGGCGCGGCGATTAACGCGATTCCGCAGGTCACCGTGCAGGATGCGGGAGGGGCTACGGTCAGTTCCTTCTCCGGGAACATCACGATCGCGCTCGGGAACAATCCCGCCGGAGCTACGCTTTCTGGCACCAAGACCGTGGCGGCAACTGCCGGTGTCGCCAGTTTCCCCGGCCTGAGCATCAACAGATCGGGCGTCGGCTATACCCTTACGGCCACATCGGGAACTCTTATTTCCGCTACGAGCAATCCGTTCAATGTTATCCCTTCCGATCCTACGACCCTCGTTTTCACGGCATCGCCCGGTACGACGGCTGCCCGAGCCATCCTCACTCCGCATCCGCGGGTGGAAATCCGCGACGCCTCTGGCAATCTCGTGACGGATTCGACCGCTGAGGTAACCATCGTGTTGACGGGATCGGGGGTCCTGGGGGGAACCACCACTGTCAATGCTGTCAACGGCGTGGCGACATTTACCGATCTGACGGTGGGGACGCCCGGGACATTCCCCGGGCAGTTCACCCTGACGGCGACCTCGGGCTCGTTGACCGCGGCCATCAGCGGTAGCTTCGAGGTGCCCGCCACGCCCGCCTTGACCATTGAAAAGAAGGATAGTGCGGACCCAGTAGAAGCTGGGGATGAGATCACCTATACGATTACCTACGGAAATAATGGCCTCGCGGCGGCACAAAACGTCCAGATTCGTGAGACGCTGCCGCAGGGTTTGGAGTTCGACAGTTCGCCCACCGGTGTCCATAGCGAAGGGACGATCACCTGGAACGTCGGCACGATCGCAGCGGAAACCAACGACTTGACCGTCAGCTTCGTGGCACGCGTCGCCCAGACCATGGCGGACGGGGGCACTATCACGAATAGCAACCTCATCATCAGCGCCACCGGTACGCCGGAGGTCGGGCAAACGACGGCCGAGACCACGGATGTGAATGACACGCAGGCTCCGACGGTCACCCTGCTGATCCCCGATCCGAACGCCGAGCAGGTGGCATTGAAGAATATCGTGCGGATTCGTATCAGCGATAACAGCGGGGTGGATCTGGACGACGAGGAGGTGAAGATCCAGATCGAAGGATGCATCGTTTATGACAGCGCCCGCGAGTCCTCCCCAGGCGTATACGACTCCAACAGTCTGCAGCAGGCGATTCGCGGCATCTGCCGGCGAACGGGAACGGCGACGGACTACACGTTCACGTTCATTCCCTCGGTCCCCTACGGCTATGAGAAGGACGTCGACGTGCGGGTGGAAGCCACGGACGAGGAGGGTCATCTCGCCCAGCAGGAGTATTCTTTCTGGACCCAGACGCGTGTGTTCGGCGCGAACGCCAAGGTGAACAGCGACCCCGGTGCGGCCGTGCAGGACAATCCGGCGACGGCCGCCGATTCGCAGGGGGACCTCTGGGTTGTCTGGGATCAGACCAGCGCGGGGGACACCGACGTGTATGCCGGGGTGTTGCCGGAAGGTGAGGGCGCCTTCCAGGCCAGCGTGGCCGTGGCGACCGGCGCCACGAACCAGCGCGATCCGGCCATCGCGATCGACGTCAATGACAGGGCCTTTGTGGTCTGGCAGGCCCGGGACCCGAACGATCCCAATAGCCACTGGGACATCTACGTCTCCTCGTCTGCGAACGGCACGACGTGGTCCACGCCGGTCAAAGTCAATGTTGGCGATCCGAACAATACGAGCGATCAGACCGCGCCCGCCATCGTGGCCGACACGATTAGCCTGAATAAGTTGTATGTCGTGTTTGAAAGCACGCAAGCCGGAAACAAGGACATCTGGCTGGCGACCTCCACCGATGGGACCACCTGGGAGGAGAGACCGATCACGACCGATGTGGCGGAACAGTCCAGCCCCGTGATGGCCGTCGACCCGAACGACAATAGTGTCTACGTGATTTGGACGGATGCCCGGAATGCCGCAACGACGGGGACCGACCTCTGGGGTGCGAGGTCCGCGGATGATTATGAGGAGACCCCCGTCGTCAATGCTGCCGGCGATCAGTCGGCCCCGACGGGCGCCGTCTCTGACGAGCTGGTGCATCTGGCGTGGGTGGCGAGTCTTCAGGGCTTCGGCGAAATCCTGTACGCGGAAGGCGATGAGGAACCGCCTTGGACCGGAGAGAGCATTATTGACCCGGACGAGGACCCGGACTTCGTCCAAGGGAATCCCGCATTGGCGGTCCGCAGCATCGGCGGTCAGGATACCGTGTTTGCGGCTTGGGAGGACAGCCGGGACGTCAACGACGCCGGGGTCGACATCTATTTTGCCGAGAGCAGTTCTCCCTTTGGGACGAATATCCTGGTGAACAAAGACACCGGGGCCAACAGCCAGACCAAACCGGTGGTGGGCGTCAGCGCCACGGGCGATCCGTACGTGGTCTGGGTCGACAATCGAAATGGCAGCAATGACATCTATTACGCCGGGGCGATGGCCATCGGCGATGCCCATGCCACGGAAGTGGAGGACGTCAACGGCGTTGTGACTGTGTCGTCCTTGGACAAGGAGAACCTCCAAGTTGTCATTGAGGACCCGAATGTGCTGCCGGAAGGCATCGATCCCTGCGATATTACCTTCCATGACATCCTGAATCCGCCGCCCGCACCGTCTGATGGGTTGGGTCTTTGCTACGATTTCGGGCCCAGCGGCACCCAGTTCTCCGGCTTGGTGAGAATCAGGATTCCGCTGGATAGCGATGCGCCCGTGCGGGACGTGTACCACGTCTATCGGTACGATTTGACCCGGGACCCCCCGCAGTGGGTGATGGTTGATAGCCCCCAGAACCCTGTCACAAGGGGTCACGGTCTACATGGCGACTACCTGGAAGTCGGGGTTGATCATTTCACTGCTTTCGCGACAGGTGGTGTCGATATTTCCGACGGGGACAGCGATGGCGACGGTGGCGGATGTGCCTTGGCCCCGTGGGGTGGGGGCAGTCCGTGGGAGTTCGGCCTGCCGTTTGTGGCTTACATCCTGGTTCTGTTTGCGGTTACCTGTGTCGACAGGCGACGACGTCGCTCGGTCGGCCTGCGCCGGTAGCCGGTGGTGCGTGATTCGCACGAGATGAAAGCAGATGTGTGGCCTGTTGCCTTGAGACAGCACGTATGAGGTTCGGGCCACACATCTGGCTTTTAGGGGAGGTATGCGTTGTCTCGGCTATCGTCGTCGGGCTTCTCGGTCTGTCTCACCGCCTCGGGGGCTCCTGGGCATCGTGGGCGGCACCATGGATACTAAGTGTCGGCGCATTGCTGCCAACACTGGCACAAAGGCGGGGCGTGCACGAGCTCGGGTTTCAGCTTGGGCGTGTGACGCAGGGTGTGCGCGTGCTGTGCCTGGGCAGCGCCGCCCTGCTTGGGGCCGGCCTGGGCGTGATCCTTCTGTGCAAGCTCACGGGAGGAACGCCGCCGCTGGCAGCGGCCATCCCCAGGCAACAGGCGCTTCTCTGGATCGTGGCCCAGTTCGGGTATGTCGCCTTGCCGGAAGAGCTGTTCTTCCGAGGCTACCTCATCCACACGCTCGACCTTGTGAGCATGTCGCGGAAATCCGGAACGGTCACCCCGTTCGCAAACATGGTGCTGTCGGCGGGCGTCTTCGGGTTCGCTCACCTGCTGGCTCTGGGGAGGGTGGACGCAGTCCTGACTTTCTTTCCCGGCTTGATTTTTGCCTGGCTTTTTGTTACAACAAGATCATTGATGGCACCCGTATTGCTGCATGGTGCCGCGAACGTTGGGTATGCTCTGCTGCTCAGGGAGTTCGCCTGAGTGGAAACATCCGTCCGTGACGGGTCGGAGGGCTGAAGGATGCGATATATCAAACAAGTGAGCCGGTTTCTCTGGAGCATCAATCTGGCTCTGGCGGTCGTTCTCGTCGTGGTGGCGGTTGCTCTGATCGCCCCCAGGCGTCCCGCCTCCGATACCGCGAATCAGACCGGCGCGAGGGAGACGCGCCCGGTGTCTGCAAACGCGGGAGAGCGGTCGGGCACGCCGGTAAATGAAAAGTTGATTCTGGCGCGAGATATTTTTGCGATGGGGCCGAGCCCGTCCCCGGGGCAACCCTCGGGACCGGTGCCACAGGTTGCTTCCGCCAAGGTGGAGGTGAAACAAGAGCTTCCCTTCCGGCTGGTCGGTACTGTGGCGGCCGACGCGGGGGCTTCGTACGCTGTGTTGGAGCGTCTCGATCGCAAGGCACAGGACCTCTACCGGGTGGGGGACGTCATTGCCGACGCCCGCATCGACAGGATCGAGCAAAGCCGAGTCGTGATTATGAAGGGAAACGTACGGGAGGTGCTGGAACTGGCCGTGACGGCCGGAGGGTCTGTCTCTACCCCGGTCCCCACCGTAGCGCAAAACCCCCCGGCGGAGCCGCGTCATGAAGACAACCTGGTGAAGCTTGTTTCCGAGTCGCAGCGGGAAATCAACGCCCGACCCTCACGTTCCAGTATGAGTCGGGCTACCCAATTCCTGAGCAAGATGAAAGTGTCTCCCAACGTCGTAAACGGCGAATCCAATGGCCTGCGTCTGTCCGGTCTTGGGGATTCTGCCATGGCGCAGCTCGTCGGCCTGCGCGATGGTGACGTCGTCCAGACCGTGAACGGCCACCCCGTCGCCAATCGCCGGAAGGCCGCCCAGGTCCTGGAGAAAGCGCGAAGTCTGGGGAAAGCCCAGTTGGAGCTGACGCGAGGCACGGAAAAGAAGTCCTTAACGTTTCACACCAGTTCCTGGTAGTATCGCCGTATATGAAGCACTGGGGAATCCTTGCCCTTCACATCCTGATGACGATGGCGTGGGGTCTCGACCGGGCCGAAGGGGCGGGAGGCTCCGTCCGCAACCAGCCCTCACTCCCCAACATGCCCTTACTCAAGGAGGCCGGCGCCGCCGACAAACTGGTCTCGCTGGATCTCAACCAGGTGGACGTTCGCGTCTTTATCAAGACGGTAAGCCAATTGACGGGCGTGAACTTCCTGGTGGACGACAAGATCCAGGGGACCGTGACACTTCTTTCGCCGAGCAAAATCCGGATGGGTGAGGTCTACGGGGTCTTCGAGTCCGTGCTGCAAACGAAGGGCTATGCGGCGGTGCCGGTAGGCAGCCTCGTCAAGATCGTGCCGCGTGCGGAAGGCGTCAAGAGCAACGTCCCGATCCGCATCGGGTACGATCCCGATTCGATCCCCGTCAATGATAGTCTGGTCACGCAGATCATCGCCTTGCAGCATGCGGACGTTGCTCAGGTGAGCACGGTTGTGACCTCCCTGCTCTCCACGGGGGGCCAGGTGGTGCCCTTTCCGGAGACGAACACGCTGATCCTGACGGATGCGTCCTCCTCCATTCACCGTGTGGCCAGGATCGTTCAAGGTCTCGATATTGAAGGGCCGCAGGAGAATATCGAGGTGGTTCAGCTCAAATTTGCCTCGGCCAGCAAGACCTGCGAATGTATTACCCAGATCCTGCAGAAAAGCCAGGGGCAAGGTCGGATCCGCCGGACGCCGGTTTCGGCTCCGACGCCGGATGCTGCGGGGCCGGGGATACGAGTTCTGCCCGACGATCGGACCAACTCCGTCGTGATTGTCTCCAGTGCGAATGACGCCGAGTTGGCCAAGAGGATTATCGCGAAGCTCGACGTCGAGCGTCCGCTGGAGGCGAGCAACATCCACGTGATTTACCTGGAGCATGCGGAAGCAAAGGAACTTGAGAAAGCCGTCTCGACGGCGTTGGGAAAAATCACGGCGGGGGTGACTGCGGAGCGGACGGGGCTCTTTCAGGTCACCTCGGATGAGAGCACCAACTCCCTGATTGTCGTGTCCTCGCCGCAGGATTATCAACTGGTCGAGGAGATGGTCAAGAAGCTCGATGTGGTGCGCGAGCAGGTGTTGATCGAATTTCAAATCATCGAGGCCAGCGACAACGTGTTGAAAGAACTGGGCTTTGACTGGGCCACCTTGGACCAGGCGGTGGCCGGCAGTATCCGAGGCTTTGGATTCACCAACCTCGGACCACGGGTGGAAGCCGCCTCGGGAGATCTGCAGGGCGTCGGCATTGGTCTCTGGAAGGAGGTAGATGGGCAACCGCAGATCGGGGCCATCTTGAAGGCCCTGGAGAACAATTCCGCCGTGAATATTCTCTCCACGCCCCACGTGCTGACCTCCAACCATCAGGAAGCCACGATCACGGTGGCGGACAACGTGCCTTACGTGAGCCAATCGCGCGTCACGGAATTCGATCCGGCCACGCCGACCGCCATCCAAACGTTTGATTTCAAGGACGTGGGAATTATTCTCAAGGTGCGTCCGCACGTGAGCGGCACGCTGGTGCGTCTCCAGATTGAGGCGACCTTCAGCAAGCTTATTCAAGGGACTACCGTCACGAATAGTCAGACTCCCACGACGGCCAAGCGGGAGGCCAAGACCGTGATCGCGATCCAGAGTGGGTTGACCGTGGTGATCGGCGGCCTGATGAGAGACGATAAGGAGAAGGTGGTGAAAAAAGTGCCGCTCTTGGGAGACCTGCCGCTGCTCGGGGCTCTCTTCCGGTCCACCAGCGAGCGTTTGCAGAAGACGAACCTCCTGCTCTTCATCACGCCGCACGTGCTGGCCGATCGGGACAGCTTGGCTGAGATGACGGGGCGCAAGACGCAAGAGCAGAACAATCGTGAAACCAAGGCACAACCTTGATGTTCGAATCCCCAGGGACCGCCCTTTCTTCTTTTGAGGGGACGATTCTCATGACACCGCTGATCGGGCAGGTTCTGGTGCGCCGGACGTCACTGTCCCAGGAGGATCTGGCGGCGGCTCTCTCCTACCAGGAGCAGCAGGCGCCGGAGAAGAGGATTGGCCAGATTCTCATCGAAATGGGCCATGTCGACGACCACGAGATCAGCAAGGCCTTGGCCGAGCAATGGGGATTTCCCTATGTCGAGGAAATCCCGGCGGCGGCCATAAAGGGGGACCTGCTCCAGCGCTTGCCCATGGAGTTCTTCCGGAAACACGGCATTCTCCCGTTCCACAAAGGGCCAGGGGATCTGGGCCTGGCGGTGGCGGATCCGACGGACATCATGGCGATCGATGCGGTGATGAACACCTTGGGACAACCTTGCGACCGGGTGCTCTCGCCCCGGGGAGTCATTGAGTCTGGATTGAGCCAGTACTATTATCACGATGGCGATGCCGCGGAGACAGAACTGAAAGCCGAGGGGCGGTTACAGGGTTCCAGCACGGAAACCTATACCGAGGACCTGCTGGACTTGTCCCAAGGGGCGCCCATCATCAAGCTGGTCAACGCGTTTCTGTTCCAGGCCAGCCAGTCCCGCGCGAGCGATATCCACATTGAGCCGTATGAACAGGATGTGAAAGTGCGGTTCCGGATCGACGGTGTGCTTTACACTCGCTCGACCCTCTCCAAGCAGTACTATGCGGCCGTGGTATCCCGGCTGAAGATCATGGCCAAGTTGAACATTGCCGAGCGCAGACTCCCCCAGGACGGGCGCAGCCGAATCAAAATCGGAGACCGGGAGCTCGACACGAGGGTCTCCACGATCCCGACGGCCTGGGGCGAGCGGGTGGTGCTGCGGTTGCTGGACGACTCGGGCGCGAGTTTTGGATTGGAGCAACTCGGCTTCGAGCCGGAGACGGAAAGACAGTTCCGCCGGCTCATCTCGCGGCCGCACGGGATCATCCTTCTGACCGGTCCCACCGGCAGCGGCAAAACGACGACGCTTTACGGGGCGATCTCGGAGCTCAATAACGACCACCAAAACATTATGACGGTGGAAGATCCGATCGAGTACCGTCTGGCCGGCGTGAGTCAAACCCAGGTCCTGCCCAAGATCGGTTTGACCTTTGCCGCGTGTCTGCGTCACATCCTCCGACAGGATCCCGACATCATCATGATTGGGGAAATCCGAGACCTCGAAACCGCTCGGATCGCCATCCAGGCCGCCCTGACCGGCCACCTGGTGTTCAGCACGCTCCACACCAATGATGCGGCCAGCGCCGTCACCCGGTTGACGGATATGGGTATTGAGCCTTACCTCGTGTCGTCCTCCGTGTTGGGAATCATGGCGCAGAGACTGGTCCGACGATTGTGTCCGGACTGCCGACGTGGCGCAAGCGGGGCAAATCAGGGTGCGGCATCTGGTCCGGAACCTCCGGAAGCGGGCGCCGACGCGCTTCCGAACGGGGCGGTCGCCGCCTGCCCGACCTGCGGCGGCACAGGATACCGGGGTCGGACCGGCATTTTCGAGTTGCTGGTTCTGGATGATACGCTGCGCGAACTGGTGCTTGCCAACGCGCGGGCCCATGCGATCAGACAAGCCACCCTTAGGCAGGGGATGTGTACTTTGCGGGACGATGGGCTTCGCAAGGTGGCCCATGGGGTAACCACCACGGAGGAGGTCTTCCGAGTTACGCAGGATGATGCCGATTCGGCGGCTGGATGAGAGTTGGGGACCGGGATGGCGCTATTTGAGTACACGCAGGTGAGCAACAGGGGCCAGGAGTCCCGTGGCGTTGTCGATGCGCCGTCCCTGGGGGAGGCCCGCCGGCGGCTCCGAACGGCCGGGATCCATGTCAGCGCGGTGGTCCAAAAGCAGGCCGAGGCCCAGGGGCAGGAGAGCGCGAAGCGGGTGCGGTCCCGGCGCGTCAATGTTCGGGATCTCTCCGCCGCCACGCGTCAGTTGTCGGTCATCCTGCTGGCCGGCATGCCTCTGGTAGGCGCCCTGTCCGCTCTGGTGGAGCAGTTGGGTCACAACCGCTTGGGCCGGATCTTTGCCCAGGTCCGTGACCGCGTGAATGAAGGGGCGTCGCTGGCCCGGGCTTTGGAGGAACATCCGTCGGTGTTCCCTCCGGTCTACATCAGTATGGTGGAAGCTGCCGAAACCGCCGGCACGCTGGAAAGCGTGCTGGCCCAGTTGGCGGATTTGTTTGAACGTCGTGCCAAGCTGATGAACAAGGTCAAGAGTGCCTTGGCCTATCCTTTGTTCATGGTCATCGTAGGGTCGGGTGTGGTCATCTTCATCCTGAGCTTTGTGTTGCCGAGCGTCACGAAGCTATTTCTGGAGATGAAGATGCGGCTCCCTTGGCCCACGGTCGTACTGATCAGGAGCAGTGATCTTGCCTCTCACTATCTCTGGGGCTTTGTCCTTGTCCTCATCGGTTTGATCGCCGGCGGCGTTTATGGCGTAAGGACTACTGCCGGCCGGAAGTCCTGGGACCGCTTCAAACTGCGCTGTCCTTGGTTGGGCCAGATCGTGCTCAAGGCGACACTGTCCCGGTTCTGTCGTACCCTGGGCGTTCTCTTGAGCAGTGGGGTCACGATTGTGGAGGCTCTGAGGCTGGCCGAACGCGTGGCGGGCAATGTCGTGATTGGCCAGGCGGTCGCCGACGCCCGAGAAGCAGTCAGTCATGGAGATACCATCGCGAATTCGCTGAGCCGAAGCGGCTTCTTCCCGCCCCTGGTCATCAGCATGATCGGCGTGGGAGAGCAAAGTGGGACGGTGGAGGATGGCCTGGCCAGGATCGCCGATCTGCTGGAGGGGGATGTGGAGGCCCGCTTAAGCACCCTGACTTCGCTGCTCGAGCCGATCATGATTCTGGTGCTGGGCGTGATCGTCGGATTCATCGTCTTGGCGATGCTGCTTCCGATCTTCGATATTAACCAGGCAATTGCTTAGGAGTTGTGACCATGCGGAGATCAGATGCCGTGAGAAGAACAAGCCCAGGGGGGGGATTTACCCTGATCGAATTGATGGTCGTGATCGTGATCCTGGGAATTCTGGCGACCGTGATGATGCCGAAGATCCTGGACCGGCCGGAGCAGGCGCGCCGGATGAAGGCAAAGGTTCAGATCCGAAACTTGCAGTCAGCGCTGGCATTTTTCAAGACGGATACGGGACAGTTCCCGACCACCTCAGACGGGTTGGAGGTTCTCGTTACCGGCTCCGGTCTCAAGGGTTGGCGGCAGGGCGGCTACATCGAAGGAGGAAGAGTTCCGCTGGACCCCTGGGGCAATCCGTACATCTATATCTGTCCGGGCATGCACGATGACTATGATCTGGAATCCTACGGCAAAGATGGGGAAGATGGTGGGACCGGAGATGGCGCCGACATCGAAAGCTGGAACTTGGACCAGCCATAGGGCCAGGAATGGCTCCATACGGCGGGCTTTCACGCTCGTGGAACTCATCGTGGTTCTGATGGTCGTCGGGATCTCGGCCGCTCTGGTCTTCCCCAAGGTTAGCGGTTTCCTGCTGCGAGAACCGGAGCCGTGGCGCAGCGGTAGACACCTCTTGCGACTGGTCCAACATGCGCGCGACCTGGCCGTGGCCACGGAGTCCACGTTCGTGCTCTCCCTCGACCTGAATACGGGGGACTACTGGATCGCGAGCCAACAGCAGGACAGGGTGGCGGGGGTGGTCGCGGCTCCCTCCGACCTGAAAGGGCGGCTGGGCGAGGACGTCGAAATCACGAAGGTGGAACTGCTGGAGGAGGACTGGGACCCAGAGCATCCCGTGACGATGGAGTTCAGCCCGGAAGGCACAGGTGATCCGGTGACGCTCCGCCTGACTTCTTCGGACGGGCGGACGGTGAGCGTCATGATCGGGGAATGGTCGGATGAAATCGAACCTGTCAGTGCCGATGTGACTGGATGAACATGTGCCGTTCGCGCTTGGTAGTCCACACGGCTTGTTCCTGGCATGGACCTCGGGGTTTTACGTTTCTCGAGATCCTGATTGCTCTGTGCATTGTGCTCCTGGCACTGGTGCCTCTGATCCATCTGCACGTGGCCAGCATCCGTATGATCGATGCCAGCGCTCATATGGCCAAAGCGACGCTTCTGGCAAATGACCGGCTGGCGGCGACCCTGACGCAGGAGACGCCCGACCTCGGCAAGTCCGGCGGGCGCGTGGAAGATGCCAATGATGGCATGGTTTACCGCTGGACCGTCGTGGTGACAGACACCCGTCCGCCCGAAACGGAGTCCCTCCCGTTGGTGGGCCTGCGTCAGGTACGCGTGGAGGTGGCTTGGCAGGACGGCGGGCACGATCAGGTTGTGGCGCTCGACACCTACGTTCCCGGGACCGTGACGAAAGAACGTGAGATCCTGGAAGACAAGAGCAATGAGAAGAGCAACGTGCGGACGGTCCGACCGCCTCGCCCTGCGCTCTGAGGGCGCCGGGCCGGGGTGGTGCCAGACAGCGACATCGGGGGCCGGCGGGCGGCCGGCCGGTAAGGGCTTCACCCTGTTGGAGAGCCTGATCGCTGCCTTCGTGCTCACTCTGATCCTGAGCGCCGTCTATGGGAGCTACCGAGCGGTGACGAGGTCGATGGCGGGTCTGCAGCCGCAGATGGCCCTCGATCAGCAGGGCCGGTTTTTGGTACAGCGGCTGTCCCGGCAGATTCGATGCTGCTATGGTGGCCGCCGGGATCACCCGCAGCGTTCTTCGTTGAGCCCCAAAGACGCGTCGCCGGCAGCTTCCCCCGTGGACGAGACGCCCTTCTTCCGAGGCGGTCCTGGGATGTCGGACGACGTCCTCCTGCAGTTTGCGACGACGAGTAGCGCGATCGGCCGCAAGTCGAGTCCGGGCTGTCTGGCTCTGGTCTCGTATAAGGTGGATACGTGGCAGCGCGCGCTGTTGACTTGCGAAGAAGTCTACGGTCGCCGCGGTGCGGAAGAAGGCCAGGATTGGCGCGTGGTCCTGGAAAATCTGCAGGAAATCACATTCAGCTACTTTGACGGTAGGGATTGGCAAACCGAGTGGAATTCGCGCCTGGCTGGCGGTTTGCCCAGAGCGGTGCGGCTTACGCTGGTGCTCCTGGCGGAACAGGAGAGCGTCCCCCGTTGTCTTACCGCGGTGATTCCGGTACGATGCAGCACGCTCGGGAAACTCCAGGCCCAAGTCCCGGGAGTTCCGCGAGCCGAGGCGGATCGGAAGAAGTAGGTGTGCCAGGGCGGCTATCCATGAGCGCAAAACGTGTGACCATGCCAGGGGAACGGGGGATCGCGCTGATTGTCGTCTTGCTGACCGTCGCTGTCATTGCCGCTCTGGTGTTCGAGTTCTGTCACGACGCGCGTGTGAGGTACCAACTGACGGAGAATACGCTCCACTCCTCTCAGGCTCTGTATTGCGCGGAGGCAGGTCTGGCGCTGGCGCTGGCGGCGCTGGAGCAGAACCATAACCTCTGGTCCGACGAGAAACTGGCGGCGCTGCTGTCGGGAACGGTACCGGTCTCCGTGGGCCCGGGCTCTTGCACGACCGCCGTGGTGGGAGAACGAGGCAAGATCAATGTGAATGGCCTGGTGACACGCGAGGGAAAACCTGTACGTCAACGGATCGATCAGATGCTCCGGTTGATCGATGTGCTGAATCTGCAGCGCGCCGGCAAGAATCCGATCAGCTACAACCTGGTCCCGGCGATCATGGACTGGATCGATCCGGATAGTGAAGTCACGGTGGTGTCCTATGTGCAGGGCGGGAACGCGGGCGCCGAGGACGAGTATTATCAGAACCTGGAGAAGCCATACCACTGCAAGAACGGGCCGTTGGAGGTCCTGAGCGAACTGATGCTCGTCAAAGGGATGACCCGGGAGATCTTTTATGGAAGGGCCGGGGCCGAGGACGCCGGTCCGACGGCCGGGATGAGCGAATGCTTGACCGTCTACGGTGGAGAGGGCCTGGTGAATGTCAATGATGCCTCCGCCACGGTGCTCCAGACCCTTTCCGAGCAGATGGACCTCGCGCTGGCGGAGAGTATCGTCCAGCACCGACCTTACCGGAGCGTCGAGGAATTGGCGCGCGTGCCGGGGATGACGCGTGACGTGCTGCAAGCCGTCCGAGGGCTGGCCACGGTGCAGTCGGGCGGGGAGTTCTATACGGTGACGGCCTGCGGGGTCGTGGGCCAGTGTGTCCGGACGATCCGCCTGGCCGTTCGCAGGGAACTCTCCGGCGGCCGGGTGACTCCTTTGATTCGTTGGGAGATGTGAGTGGATTTCCACCGGTAGGGTGGTGGCGGAATACGCCTGGGCAGAGAGATATGGGTAATGCCATCGGAATTGATCTAAGCAGTCGTGCGGTCCGGCTCGTACAGGTTTGCCGCCGACAGGGCAAGCTCCACCTGCTGGGGACGTATACCATGGACGTGGGACGTCCTGAGGGCTCTGAGGACGAGGCAGGAGCGGGGGTGTCCGTGGCCGAAGCGATCCGGAGGGCCAACTTCAAGACCAATGCTCCCGTGGTACTCGGTTTGCCCCAGGACAGAGTCTTCTTCGGCAGTCTCAGGACGGATGTGGCCACGCTGGAAGATGTGCGGCGGCTCGTGAAGTTCGAATTGGAGGACGACATTCCTGTACCCTTTGACGATCTGGTCGCGGACGTCTGCAGCCACCGCTCCGTGGGAGAAGGCCGGCACGAGTACTTGATTGCCGCCGTCAGCCGGGAAGAAATTGGTCGTTGGCTTCAGGCGTTGGAGGGGGCCGGGCACCGGTGTTCCCTATGCTCGACCGACGTTTGTGCCTTGGCGGCAGTAGCCCGTCTGGCCCTGCCTGCGGAAAGTCGACCCATAGCAGTCGTGCACGTGGACGGGGACCGGATGATTCTGACGCTCTTGCACGGCGGAGCCATCGCGGGTGCCCGGCATGTTGCCTGTCCGGGCAGCGCAGAGAGCCTTGCCGCGAACCTGGCCCGTGAGATCGAGTTGACCGTGCGCCGGACGCTGGGCCGGCAGCAGGAGCCTCCGGACATCCTGCTTAGCGGACCGGACGCACTCGTTCGGGAATTGGCCGGGAAGTTGTCCCAAATCACCGGTTCCGTTGTGCAATCGTGGGACGCTTTGCCGATCCTTCCTGCACCCGGGGCGGCCGGTCTGGACGGTCAGTTTGCCATTGCCTTAGGATTGGCCTTGATTGGCTTGAATTCCGGCGGCGCGGAGTTGAACTTCCTCACGGCTGATCTCTCCCAGGTAGATCGGGTCGATAAGTCCAGGGTGAAAAAGGCGGCGGTGGTATTCGCTGTTCTGCTCGCGACCATTCTGGGATTGATCGGCTTCAGGATGTTCCGGGAATTGACGCTGCTGGAGGCGGAGCGCGTCAGCATCGCCCGAGACATCCGCGCGGCCTTCCTGGAGATCCTTCCTGACGAGAAGAAGATTGTGAACGAAGCAGCGCAGATGAAAGAGCACCTGAATACACTGCAGAAAGAACGTGACGCACTTGCCGCTGTCGTAGGAAAGCAAATCCAGCCTCTGCGGATACTGCACCTTCTAAGCGAGAGAATGACAGCGGAGAAGGGAATCGGCGTCTCCTCCTTTTCGGTCAGGGATAAAGCTATCCACATTGCTGGGACGGGCAGCTCCTTTGAATCGATCGAGAAGTTTGTTGAGGAGTTGCGTCAGGTTCCGGAATTCGTCTCCATTGAGTTGGAGGATATGGCCCAGAGTCGCGGCAGTAACCGTCCGGAATTCCGGCTTTTGATTTCCGTGAGGACTGGTTGATTGATGCAACCTACGAGAAGAGAAAAGATCGCCATTATCGGAGGCGCGGGCGTCCTCGGATTACTTGCGGTATTACAGTTTGTCGTTCACCCTACGCACGAACGGATCTCGATGCTGCGGCGCGTCATTAGCGACAAACGCGCGACTCTGGCCGAAGTGCGAGAGAGGAGTCGGGAATATGGAAAGCTGGACGCTGAGGTGAGTCAATTGCGTTCCATGATTGGGCGGCCTGAAGAGGGTCGAAAGATCCTCTCCGGCATAGAAAGAATCAGACAAGCATCCGGTGTGTCGGAGAACGCGTTATCCCTGAAGCCGACCACGACCATCATTGACGCTCGATATCAGGAGACGGCAGTCGAGGTCCGGCTGGATGGCATCAACTATACAGAACTTATTGCCTTTCTCACGCAACTGGATTCTCTGAATCTCGCTGGCGGCATCAAGACCTTGGAGGTCAAACACGCCGACCGCACTCGTGGCCTGCTCACGGCCGTCATCCAACTGGCCACCGTGACACAGACTGACCATATCCCGAAACGGTGAAAGCCTTCTACTGAGACGCGGGGTTGGCAAAACGCACGGTCTCACGGCTCTCAAAATGATGCATCGGGAACGATGGGAACGATTGAATGGGACGAATTCACTTGACGGATTCGAGCGACAGAGGTAAAAGAAGACCGGATTGCTGACCGACGGGTTTTCACACGACCTTGATGGTCGGCATATTCGTATGGAGAGCGAGAACGTTGGAGTTCGTGGGACGTCCGGTGAGGGGCGCGCCGGAAGGGAAGGAGACAGTGTCAGTCTTGCGAAGGGGCTCGTCGATGACCAAGAAGATCTCCAAACGCGGCGTTGGCTGTCCATTGCTTGTGATGGCGACGTTGCTGTGGGCTGTTCTGAGCGGACTGTTCTTTGAGCGGCTCGGGGCGGTTATTCTTAGCCAGGAGACCATACTATGCAGAATGGTGGCGGCCCTCATCATCGCCTGGGTCGTTGTCTCGCTCTTCTACGCATGCTTTCACACGGTGTCATTTGCCTTTTCCCTGTGGGCGAGACGGTCGGGTTTCACTGCCCCGCGGGATTATGGCTCCACTCCTCCGGTCGCTGTCCTGTACCCCTGCATGAATGACTTGAAGCGGAAGTCCGTCGTGTCTTTGCTTGAGCAGGACTATGAGAATTATCGAGACTGTAGCAGGGTTGCAGAGAAAAATGAGCGAAAGTCGTCCGCCAACAACAGAGAAAGCCTCTGTCTCGCAGGCTTTCGGCCACCACGGCACGACCCAGCAACGGGCCTGTGATTCTCAGCAGCATTGTGCTGATG
>CAYHAJ010000454.1:0-10741 GCA_964354535.1 uncultured Pirellulales bacterium | reverse complement strand
GTAGGTGTGGACGAGGCCTTCATGGACAGGGCCGGAGAACTGGGCCGCACATTTGGTTCCGTGAATGTACGTGGCAAACTCGGTGTGACACTTCGGCAGCCAGCGGACGACGTCGTACGCCTTCGTACCATCGGGGAAGGTCCACTCGATGGTGAACGAGTCGAGGTTCTGGCCCCGGTCGGTGCTGTTAGCCGCCCGCCCGCTGATGCCATGTGCCGAGACCGGCCAGGCATCCTTGATCCAGCAAATCTCGTCGATCTGGTGAATGTCCATCTCCGCGAACAGCCCGCCCGAGACCCAGAGGAAATGAGTGAAGTTGCGAATCTGCCAGTGCAGGTCCTTCACGGTCGCCGGGCGCGGTCCCAACCATCCGCACGGCTCCATCCGGTAGGCGCGGATGAGCTGGATGTCGCCCAGTTGGCCGTCGCGCATGCGCTTGATCAACTCCTGGCGATTGCGCGAATGGCGGCACTGCAAACCGGCGGCGATCTTGAGGTTCTTCTTCTCGGCGGCCTCGCCCGCCTTGATCACCCGCCGGACCGCGGGCGGATCGGTCGCGAAGGACTTCTCCATGAAGACGTTGATGCCCTTCCCGACCGCGTATTCCAGTTGCTGCGGCCGAAAGCCCGCATAGCCGGTCAGCATGGCCACGTCGCCCGGCCGCAGATAGTCAATCGCCTGCCGCCAGGCATTGAAGCCCGAGAATCGCCTCTCCGGCGGCACGTCCATCTGCGCCGCATACTTCGCGCTCAACGCCTTGTGTGCACTGGCGATCCGGTTCTCGAAGATGTCGGCCATCACCACCAGCTTGACGGGTCCATTGGGCGAATCGCAGGCCTGTCCCACCGCCCCGCAGCCCCGCCCGCCGCAACCGATCAGGGCCAGGCGAATGGTGTCATTGCCCCCGGCATGAACCATCGGGACCGAGACTCCGGTCAGGGCAGACGCGGCTACCGTTCTTCCACTCCACTTCAACACATCCCGGCGGGACGACTGCGCCGGCCGCGGAGTTGGCGTACTGGGCTCGTGCTTCATCGCATGTTCTCCTCAATTCAAAGTCTTTGAGTACCTGCGTCGCGACACGGGTGTTATCATCCCGCTTCCCGGGCGGGACTGCAAGCAGTTCCTGGGCGACGAAACAGGAAAGAAATGCTGGGACAAGCCCTCAGCGACCGCTCGCTGCAGGGGCAACGCAGAAGACGTAGACCAGCGCTTCAGCACCGGTATTCACGATGTCATGGGAACTCTGCGGGGGGATATAGGCTACCTGACCCGCCCCGACCCGCAGCCGGGTGTCTTCGCCAATCCGGGCGACGCCGCTGCCCGAGAGGAAGACCAGCAGTTCTTCGTTGCCCTTGGTGCTGTGCAGACCGATGGATTGGCCCGGCGCCAAGCGGACCCGCCCGGCGCGCATCCCGCAGGTTTGCGGTCTGCCCGTCAGGAGCATGTGATAGTCGCACGGATCTGCCAATTCTCGGACAAAGGGTTTGCCGCCAGTGCTGCCGCTGGGCATGTCACCGCCAATTCTGCACCCGGCAACGAACGACAGACAGAGAGCCAATCCCACCCAGGAGGACAATTCTGACATGCCTCTCATAACCTCATCCTTTCGGGCCCTCGAACGAGCCAATCTGGTTTCCATTCTTCAACCGCATACGCACCACGACGCCTGCGATCTTTCGCCGATTGAACCACGTGGCCTTGGGGATGGGATACCGCATTTCCCTCATTCGCCGGTCGTCGTAGTTGGGGCCCTGACTGTAGAGGACCCAGCTTATCGGCGAGTCCCTCAGGTTGCTGTAGGCCCGCCCGTCGGCCTGCTGGTGGTCGGGAAAGCCGTCGGGGACCCAGAGGCAGGCACCATCCGGAACCACGGTCGTCCGGTTATAGATCAGGGTGCCCACCGACCGGTACTTGTACGTGTACCCAGGGTTGAACCTGTCTTCAATCCCCACCGACAAGAAGGTGCCCGGCGGGGGCTTGGGCAAGTACCCTTCGTCCGTCAATTCACACGGAAGCGGATAGAAATGCCCCCCCAACATGCAATCGACGCGCCCCGGCGGATAGCGGTTCTCGTGGTCGAACGAATACGCTTCGAGAGCCAAGCCGATGTCCCGCAACTCCGCATCGACCGTGAGAACCTTCGCCCGAAGTCGGGCGCTGCCGACCACAGGCAATAGGACGCCCAGGATCAACGTGATGATCGCCATGACGACCAGCAGTTCCATCAGCGTAAATGCCCGATTCATGGCTCCGCCTCTCTCCTGGCCGGTGTACTCACAATTCCTCTCCTGGCGTGGACGACGGATCGGCCATTCGATGCTCGTAGGACGCCAGGACATGCCCGTTGCCATCGTAGTTCATGACGTAGAGCCGGTAGCCGCTGCGCAGGTCCGTGCTCTCCTGGTCGAGGATGCCGATTACGTCAAACGGCTGGCTGAGATTGAACGAACCGGGATAGATGCCGCTGCCGCGTCCGAGTTTGACCGGGAAGGTCTTCTTCCCGTTGGTGACGGTCAGCGTCCCATCCGGCCCCCAAGCCTTCGCATCCACGACATTGACATCCTCGATCGTGATCAACCGCCCCTGGTAGTATTCCCCGCCGACCAGCCGGGCGGGATCGAATACGAACCGGTCCCGATCGTCCTTCAATTCGTCCAGGGACACGACTTCGGGTTTTGGCAAGCCGACGCCCCGTGCCACGACCTCAATCGTGAAATCGTGGTCGGGGTTCTTGTCGTGCTGCTCGTTGATGTTCATTTTGCCCTTGTAGGAGAGGAAATAGCCCGTGACGCGGATGCGGTCTCCCACGCAGAATTGGGCCGCGTTGAGGCGGGCCAGCTCGGCGATGAATTCCTGGTTGGAGTAGCCGCCTTCCGGCATGATCCACGGGAGGTTGTGGTAGAGTTGGGCCAGGAAGACGGCGGTGCCCGCGTGGTCGTCCCCTTCGCCCTGGAAGAATAGCTGCCACTGCCCGCCGAGATTGAACAATTCGCTGATCGTATCATCCGGGGTCGGGTCCAGCAGATCGGCGGGGTTGTGAAGCACGGTCCCTTCCAGAATCACCTTCTGTGTCGCCTTGTAGGTCTGCTCTCCGCCGCTATTGACCGCCTGAAACTCCCGGTGGGTGACCTGAGCCACCGACGGCCCTCCGCGGGAAATGCCCCCGAGCACCAAACTGATGAGCACCCATTGCAGACAAGAACTCCTCATACTCACACCTCCGCGCCTCCGGAGCGGGGCGCATACCCAGGCAATATTCGTGCTACGGCGCATAATAATAGGCAATTCGTGCTACGGCGTCAACGGGAAAATCACTGCGGTTTGAAAGGGAATCATGTCCGAGGTAAAATGCCTCACAGGTCCATCCGCCGCAGGTGGCAGGTCTGCTTGGTGCGTATCGAGGTACGAAGATGAGTCACATAGAGCGTATCGGCGTGTCCCTGGAGAAAGAATTGCTCGCCGCGTTCGACGTCCTGATCGATAAACGGGGCTATCCGAGCCGGTCGGAGGCGATCCGCGACCTGATCCGCCGCCAGATCGGCGAGGAGCGACTGAGCAACCCCAAAGCTACGGCCGTGGCGGCAGTCTTTCTGGTCTATAACCACCACTCCACCAAGTTGATGGCGACGCTGACCGGCCTGCAACACTCCCATCTTTTGCAGACCATCTCCTCCCTGCATATTCATCTCGATGCGCACGAGTGTCTGGAGGTCATCGTGCTTCGCGGGCCGGTAGGCGAGATCAACAAGACCGCGGAGAACCTTATCAGCCTCAAGGGCGTCAGACTCGGACGCATCAACCTGCTGGCCACGGAAACGCCCTGACGCGCCCGGTCCTCTTCCCGGCCAGCACCAAGCCCGCTCACATACCCCGGTCATTCGCAAGCGGGATCTCCGGAACCTGTCCGGAGCCACGTATCGGGGAATCCCCGATACGCAAACGAGCAGCCCGCCGGATAGCAGAACCAGCGCTCGCCCGATTCACCCAAACTGCGCCGCGGATACCCTATGGCCAAATGGTTTATGGCTTTGTGGAAAGGAATCACCATGAACGACGTGCAACTATTACAGCGCTACGCGGCCGGCGACGAAGGAGCGTTCCGGGAGATCGTCAACTTGTACAAGGACAGCGTCTATGCGTTCCTCCGGAGGTTTCTGAATCAGCAGGACCTCGTGGATGATGTGTTCCAGGAGACCTTCCTGCAACTGTACGTCAGTCGCGACACCTTCGACCCGTCCAAGCCGTTGCGTCCCTGGCTGTTCACCATCGCCGCCAACAAGGCGAAGGACGCCCTGCGGCGCCGGCAGCGCGTGGACTCCACCAACCTGGGGAGCCTGTTCGACAACGAGGACCATTCGATCGACGACGTGCTGAACACGCTGGATCATGATGACCGCATGCCCTTTGACGATTTGATCCGGGAGGAGACGGCCGCGGAAGTCAAGCGGGTCATCGCGCGGATGCCGGCCAAGCTGCGCGAAATCCTGCTCCTGGCGTACTTTCAGAAATTCTCGTATGGGGAGATCGCCGGAATTCTGGGAATCCCTGTCGGCACGGTCAAGAGCCGCCTGCACACGGCGATCCGCCGATTTGCCGAAGACTGGAATGCGGTCACGCTGTGCGAGACCGCGAATTGAGGGTTGGCCCCGGAACGGAGTCCAGGGTGATGGCCTCGACGCCCGCGCGGGCGTCGAGGGGAGACCCCCGAAGTGGCAAGGATCGTCTTTCGGGAGCCCGGTCAGGGAAGCGCAGATTGCGGACGGGATGGGCCACTTGCCTTTGGCACCCGAATCCGCAATCTGCGCACGACCACTGCCGGCCCTCCCTCCGCAGGGCGTCGACACAGCCATACAACGAGGTCGATGTTCGCTACGACTCCGGTCACAGATTCCCCGCCTTTCGCGCACGGATGAACTTCCGTAACGTAGTAGTTCCCAAGGGCACCGCAGGTTCTCTCGACAGGAAACCGTGGTATGGTACCGGGGTATCGGAGAACAGGACCCCAGGCGGCGGCCGAGGATCGAAATCGCAGAAGACCACGAGCGGTGCCGAGAATGGAGGCATGAAGAATGAGTATTCAGCGTTGGTCGGAAGATGTTCTCCTGGTGGATCTGCCCGGGGAGTTGGAGAAACATAGTGAGCTGCAGACTGTCATAGATATTCTGCGCGATGAGGGCGTCTGTGATATCGTGATTGATTTCTCTCGTGTGGATGTCGTGGGCGGTGCGTGCCTGGCCAGGCTCCTGGAGTTACGGAGCCTATTGCATGATAGCGGGCACAAGCTGACCCTCTGTGGTGTCGCTCCCGCGACCAAGGGCGTTTTCACCGTCGCGCGACTGGATGATCTGTTCGAGTTTGCCGAAGACCGGTTCACCGCCTTGGCAAGTCCGCAACTGGTCGGCTAACGCAGGCAGACGGTCAGCTACGAATAGGCCGGCTGGGGTGCCGCTCGGAGCCTGTTACCCAGGCCTCCACAGCCGCCCGGTTTTGAGGTCTGGGCTAAGCCGGTACGCAGCGGTCAGTTGAGAGCCCTGCGGTGCCGTGTCTTCCTGCCATGATGGCATTGGTCCAAAGCGGAGAATGCCCGGGAGTCGTAGATGGCACCCCTAACGGTCGGGTAGACGATTCTTCTGTGACTGTTTCATCCGTCGTTTGGCATGAGCCTTTTGCGTCCGCGGGGAAGATGGCGTTCATCGCCTTTGGGGTACCAGCGGAGAGGGCGAGAGACCTCAGCGGTCGTTCTCGTCGCGGACGGCGGCGGGGTTGCCAAGGACAGCACCGGACCACTCCCCGCTGGTACCTTCAAAGCGGTAAACGCGTGGGTTCCGGCGGAAGGCCGGGCCGTGTGAAGCTCGCGTATATCCCCGTGTGGAGGGCCGTCGTGCTAAACAGACCCAATTTGTGGGATCGGATGCGTCCGGCCGCGTGGGCAGATCAAGTCTATGTCATTGCCAGCCAGAGGGAATTCGCCAGACCCTCACAATGTCCAACCTGACCGATATGTGCGATGGAGGTACTGGTTGGCTTCCTTATCGTTGGTGACTTTCAACTGGTTGTCGTCCCACAGGAGCTTCTGGCGGGCGCGCACCGCGACGTTCCCCAGCAGGCAGACTTCGCTCAAGAGACCTGCGTGATCGACAAAGTTGGCGCCGGGGGCCGGGCCGCCGCGACAGGCATCGACCCACTCCTTAACGTGGCCGACGGAGCGAGACAGCACCTTGGGCGGCCGTCCATGTCCTTTCATGCGGGTTTCAGGGATTATCCGATGACCCATCATCGTTCCCTTTTCGCCGAGGTAGATGACGTCCCCCATGGCGCGGTTCGGCTCGAGCGCTTCGGGCCGGGTGGGTTTCAGGCCCCCGTCGTACCACGTCAGGAGCAGGGGGGGCATGCCCTCCCGCGCCGGGAACTCAAACCGGGCGATGACGCCCAGCGGATAGACCTCGGGACCCAGCAGCGTGGAGCACGCCTCGACGCTCGTGGGGCACCCGAGCTTCAGGGCCTTGAAGATGGTGGACAGCTTGTGACAGCCGAGATCGCCCAAGACGCCAGTGCCGAAATCCCACCAGTTGCGCCAATGCCAGGGACAATACGTCGGATGGTACGGCCGGTCCGGGGCCGGGCCCAGCCATGAATCCCAATCCAATCCTTCCGGGACCGGCGGCGTCTCCGGCGGCCGGCCCGCCCACGTGGGCCAGCTCCAAAAACGTGCGGGGGACCAGACCTGCACTTCGTGCACCGGGCCGATGGCGTCGCCCCAAATCATCTCGCAAGTCAGCCGGGCCTCTTCAGACGCTTGACCCGCGTTGCCCATCTGCGTGGCCACTTTGGCCCGTCGGGCCGCCTCGGTCACCTGCCGGGCCTCGTAGACGGACCAGGTCAGCGGCTTCTCGCAGTAGACGTGCTTGCCCCGTTTCAAGGCGTTCATCGTGATCGTGGCGTGCGTGTGATCGGGCGTCGCGACCAGCACGGCGTCGACATCCTCCTTGTCGAGCAGCTCGCGGAAATCCGCGTACGTCCGGCAGCCTTGGTATTTCCCGGAACTCTTCTGCTGGGCATAATGCTCCTCGACGAGCCGCCGGGCCGGCTCTCGTCCGGCTGTCTTCTGCTCCTTGCCCTGGGCCCAGTTCCAGGACAGATAGCCGCCGCCCTCGCGGTTCACATCGCAGACCGCCACGACCTGCACTTCCGGGAATGCGAGCAAGGCCTCAATGTCCTGCAATCCCTGGCCACCGGTGCCGATGGCACCCACCGTGATCTTCTCGCTCGGCGCGACTTGCTTGGCTCCACCCAGCACGTGCCGAGGGACAATGGTCAATGCTGCGGCGGTCGTGGTAGCGCCCAGGAAGTCTCGACGCGACATGCGGCTGCTCCTGGTAGGTCTGGTATTCTGCAGATGTGTCCGTCTTCCCATATCGGCGTCCTCCTTCTGGGCCGGATTGACTTTGATGTCCACGACGCTCTGTCTCTACATATCTCGCCTGATGGGGGCTGTCAATCCTTTCAAAATGAACCAGCCGTGCTTACGCGAATGCAGGCCGGCAACGGCATACGGAGATCGTGCGGGTCTGGGCTTGCACGGTTACGATCGCTGCCGGAGTCTGCCGGACTTGCGCCGGCGACCCAGGGCGGCCAGGGAAAAGTCGGCGATATGGCGAGCAATCTCCTCGGGTTTTCTATCATCCTCGGCCAGGATCGGATGGAGCCGCGCCATGATCCGCCGGTCGTGCAAGTAAACGAGGCATTGGGCGATAATGCTCAACGTCGTCCGGGCCACTTTCTCCTCCGAGGCACGGGGGCCCAGAATGCGGCGGACGATGTCCCGCTGCAGCCGGCTGCGCGGCGCGATCAGCTCCTCCATGACGGCATCCAGAGCGGCCGTCGGCTGGGCCAACTCGTGATCGATGATGGCGGCACGCCACCGCGGCTTGGCAGGATCGAGGATCTCCCGGATGATATGGGTAATCAGCGCGCGGAGACGTTCCTCCGGGGGGCCGGTCATTTCCTTGGGAGAAGGCTCGACCCGAAAGCTCAGGCAGTGCCGGACCACGGCGGCGTAGAGTTCCAGCTTGTCGCGGAAGTGGTAGTTGACGGCCGCCTTGTTCACCCCCGCCCGGTCGGTAATTTCCTGCAGCGTGGCCGCATGCAGACCGCACTCGGCAAAGACCTGACCCGCGGCGTCGATCAGTTTGCGCCGGGTTTCCTGCGAAGCCGCGTTGTCCTTTACATTCGCCATCATTTGCCTCGACCAGCCACGGTTTTTCAGCATATGCCGGCCGGGCGCATTTTTCAACCTGAGATTTGAATTTTCGCTTGATTTTTTCGTAATGAAAGTTTAATTACAGATTTGAATAATAACGCTGAGCGACTGAATGATAGGAGGCTCCTGATGCAACTCCGTGTCACAGCTATAGTTAGAGCGATGGGTCTGGCGGCGGTCTGGTTCGGCATCCTGGGGCCGGGGGGCTGCGAGCGTCAGCCGCAATCCGCAGCACCGCCGGCGCTGGCAGCCCCGGTGGAGGTGGCGGCGGTGACTGTCACGCCGCAGAAGGTCGAGTTGACGACGGAGCTGCCGGGCCGGACGCATGCCTATTTGATCGCGGAGATTCGACCCCAGGTGAATGGCCTGATTCAGAAACGGCTCTTCACGGAAGGCACCGATGTCAAGGCGGGCGACGTGCTCTATCAGATCGATCCCGCCCCGTTCCAAGCAGCGCTGAACACGGCGGAGGCGGCACTGAACCGGTCCCAGGCTACGTTGCCCTCGATCCGGGCTCGCGTCGAGCGCTACAAGGGCTTGCTGGACGACCGGGCCGTCAGCCGGCAGGACTATGACGATGCGACCAGCGCGCTGAACCAGGCGGAGGCCGACATTCAGTACTGGAAGTCGGCCGCGGAGACGGCCCGCATCAATCTGGGATACACCCGCGTCACCGCGTCGATCTCGGGTCGGATCGGGCGCTCCACCGTGACGGATGGGGCCCTCGTGGCCGCCTATCAGCCGGTGGCGCTCGCGACGATTCAACAACTGGACCCCATCTACGTCGATGTGCCGCAGGCGACCGCTGAGTTGCTGCGGCTGAACCGTCGCCTGCAGGACGGCCGGCTCAATCAGGACGGAACGAACCAGAACAAGGTGAAGCTCCTCCTCGAGGATGGCACGACGTACGCTCATGAGGGGACACTCCAATTTCGTGAGGTCACGGTGGACCCGACGACCGGCTCCTCCATCCTGCGGATCATCTTCCCCAATCCTGACCGAGTTCTCCTGCCGGGCATGTTCGTGCGGGCCGTGGTGAAAGAGGGCGTGCAGGACCAGGCGATCCTGGTGCCGCAGCAGGCCATCTCGCGCGACGTCAAGGGCAATCCCGTCACGCTCGTCGTGGGGACCCAGGAGATGGTGCAACCGCGGCCGCTCACGCTCGACCGGGCCATCGGCGACAACTGGCTCGTTGCTTCCGGGCTGAATCCGGGCGACCGCGTGATCGTCGAGGGGATGCAGAAGGTCCGGCCCGGTGCTGCGGTGAAGGTGACGGCACCGGGTGCGGCTCCCAGCGCCGCGCCCAAAGACGCACCGAAACCCGCGGATGCCAAGTCGAAGTGACGGAGATTCCTCATGCTATCGAGATTCTTTCTGGATCGTCCGGTCTTTGCCTGGGTCATCGCCATCATCCTGATGGTCGCGGGTGGCCTGGCGATCTATAACCTGCCCATCTCGCAGTATCCGCCGATCGCGCCGCCCTCCATTGCGATCGCGGCCTTCTATCCGGGGGCCTCGGCCGAGACGGTGGAAAACAGCGTCACCCAGATCATCGAGCAGAAGATGACCGGCTTTGACAAGATGTTGTATCTGTCTGCGACGAGCGATTCCTCCGGCTCGTCCCGCGTCGAGCTGACCTTTGCCCCGGGGACCGATCCGGACCTCGCCTGGGCCCAGGTGCAGAACAAGCTCCAACTGGCGATGGCCAGTCTGCCGGAGGTGGTGCAGCGCTCCGGGATTCGCGTATCCAAGTCCACCCGGAACTACCTCCTGATGGTAGGTTTGGTCTCGGAAGACCGGAGCTTGGATGGGGATGACCTGCGGGACTATGCCCAGTCCAACATTGAGAAGGTCCTTTCGCGTGTGCCGGGCGTGGGGGAGGTGGAGGTCTTCGGCAGCCAGTACGCCATGCGGATCTGGCTCAACCCCGACAAGCTGACCAACTTTCAGATGACCGTTCAGGATGTCATCGCGGCCCTCCGGGCCTATAACGTCGAGGTCTCCGCCGGTCAGTTCGGCGGGGCCCCGGCGATGGACGGCCAGCGCCTCAACGCCGCGATCATTGTCCAAAGCCTGCTCAAAACTCCCGAGGAGTTCGCCGCGATCCCCCTCCGCAGCAATCCCGACGGGTCCATCGTACGGGTCAAGGACGTGGGACGGGCGGAGCTCGGCACCGACTTCTACGATATGCAGGCCTACTACAACGGCAAGCCCTCCGCCATCCTGGCGGTCCGACAGGCAGCCGGGGCTAACGCCCTTGAGACCGCTGACAATATCCGGGCCCAGATGGCAGAGATGAGCGAGTTCTTCCCCGCCGGCATGCGGATCGTCTATCCCTTCGACACCACGCCTTTCGTCAAGGTGGCCATCGAAGAGGTGGTCAAGACCCTCTTCGAGGCCATCGTCCTGGTCTTCCTGGTGATGTATCTGTTCATGGGCAACATGCGGGCCACCCTGATCCCGACGATTGCCGTGCCG
>CAYHAJ010000453.1:0-8714 GCA_964354535.1 uncultured Pirellulales bacterium | reverse complement strand
TGAACCGCCTCTTCTCTTCTCCGTCTTTCCGTCGCCCTCTTGCTCCTTTGGGCGAAGTACGGAAGAACCGGATGAGCCCATAATGAGTACTTTCCAGAAGCCGGAATCCGACACGTGCGCACCGGCAGCCGCGTTCAAGGGGCATTGTCCGACGGCACGTTTGCCTGTATGCGAGCTGTTCCCCTTTGTCATCGGAGCCGCTCGCGGCGCGCCTCCAGAGTACCACCGGTGCCCCCGAGCCGCAAGTAGCCTCGGCCTCGCTCGAAAGGAACGTAGAAAGGCGACGGAGAAGGCGCCACGGGCGCCCAGAGGGAGTCCCGTTTTCGCGTCCTCTCCCGTTTAGGGCAGATTTCTACTCCCGTGCTGCCTGAAACAGCGGTATAATCGTGCTATCTGCTGGGGCGATCCGGCCTCAGCCCAGGACTCGGGAGGACATGTCATGCAGGAGAGTCATACATCGACACCATGTCGCAAAAGCGGCGGATATTCCGTGGGGAGACAGAGCTCTCATTGGGTCGCGTGGACGTCCCCGGTGGCAGGATTGCTGGCACTGGTCTGGTTCCTGATCCGGGTGGTGCCCAAACCCTCCCGCGCGACCTATCCGTGCCAGCGCGTGGCCATGCCGTTGGCTTCGGGTTTTGTGGCCTGGATTGTCGTTCTGGTGGGCTCGGTGACGATCTTCGGCAGGGCCCGGCGGCTGCTGCGAGAATCTCGGACTGTACTTGCGTGCATCTGCCTGATGACGGTCGCGATTGTGGCCGTGGTCTCACACGCGGGCCGGCCCGAGCCCCTGGTGGTGGCAAGCGGACCATGGGGACCGCATGGCCCGATGGGGGAGGCCAGGGGGATTCACCCCGGCCGGGTCGTCTGGGTCCACGATCCCAACGCCACCGACTGGGAGGGCTACAACTCAACTCAGCACTGGTGGGAAAACGAACGCACCAATCTGGCGGTGGTGGAGCGGATGGTCTCGCAGGCGATTCGGGGGGTGGCCGGTAGGAATTCCGATGCCGCCGCGTGGGACGCGATCTTCCGATATTTCAACGGCAGTCGGGGCAAGGGGGACGTCGGCTACCAGAGCGGCGAGAAGATCGCCATCAAGACCAATCTCACCACCTGCAATGCCTACTACGCCAACGTCAGCCCGATCACGTACGACAAGAAACAGAGCGTCACGAACAACACCGACAACTCACCGCAGATGACCCTGGCGTTGCTGCGCCAGTTGGTCAATGTCGTGGGCGTGGACCAGAACGACATCTCCCTCGGCGATCCGACCGGCCTGACGCCGAACTATTGGTGGAATATCGTGCATCCGGAATTCCCGAACGTACGCTATCTCGACACGTATGGCGGCAGGGGCCGGACACGCGTGGAGTTCTCAACGATCCCATTCCACTGGAGCACGCCGGATGCGGCCGGGAAGAAACAGGATTACATCCCCACGGCCTTTGCCGAGGCAGACTACATCATCAACTTCGCCATTCTGAAGGGGCATTCCTCGGGCGTGACACTCTGTGCCAAGAACCACTACGGCTCGCTGGTTAGAACACCGAACGGCAATCTCAGGCCGGTCTTCCCGCTCCTGCCCAACCAGGGCGGATTCCCCGGTTATTATGACATGCACCTGAGCCTGCCGAACGCCAATCAGAACCCGCCCTGGAGCCCCGGGACGGCCCGCTACCGCGGCTTGGTGGACCTGATGGGACATCCTGAGCTCGGCGGCAAAACGCTTCTGTGTCTTCTCGACGGTCTTTACGGCGGTTACTACGCGGACTCGCACCCGTACAAGTGGAAATCGGCCCCGTTCGACGGCGATTGGCCCTCCAGCCTCTTCGCTTCCCTGGACCCCGTAGCCATCGACTCGGTGGGATACGACTTCGTAAAGGAGGAATGGCCCGACGTGGTCAAGTATGGGCACGCGCCGAGCGCCAAATATGATATGCAGGGCGGAGCGGAAGACTACCTGCACGAGGCCGCCTTGGCGCATGATCCCTGCTCCGGGACGTTCTATGATCCGGACCGCCGCGGCCTTCCTCTCGCCAGCCTGGGGGTTCACGAGCATTGGAGTAATGCGACCGACAAACAGTATTCGAGGAACCTCGGAACCGGCAACGGCATTGAGCTGATTCGGCTGGGCAGTCACCCGGTTGAGGGGGACAAAGACAGCGATGGGGACGTGGATGTGCAGGACTGGGCGATCCTCTTGAAGGACTGACGCACCTGCGCTTGCCGGTCGGCGGTCGCGCAGGCCGCACCGGCATGGTGGATGGACGAAGAATCTGGAGATGGCATGACGGATGTCAGATTGATTCCATGGGACTCTTACCGGGAATGCCCCGTGGAGGAGATGAAGCAGCGAGCGACCTTGTTCCGGGCCGAGATGCAGCACCGGCGGAGCGTCCGTAGCTTTTCGAGCCGGGCCGTGCCGCGGGAGATCATCGAAGAGTGCCTGCGTGCCGCCGCCTCGGCACCGAGCGGGGCCAACATGCAGCCGTGGCATTTTGTGGCCGTGAGCGATCCCGGGACGAAGAAGCGGATACGTGAGGCCGCCGAGAAGGAAGAATACGAATTCTATCACGGCCGCGCCGGCGCGGAGTGGCTCGGGGCTCTATCTTCCCTTGGGACTGACTATCAGAAACCGTTCCTGGAGACGGCCCCGTACCTCATCGCGATCTTCGCCCAGACCTACGGCCTGTCGCCGGACGGTCGGCAGGTGAAGCACTGCTACGTGCGGGAGTCGGTGGGCATCGCCACGCGGATCTTGCTGACCGCGATTCACCATGCGGGGCTGGCGGCGTTACCCTGCACGCCCAGCCGGCCCGGCTTTCTCAACGGGATTCTCGGCCGACCCGAAAACGAGCGGCCCTTCCTGGTCCTGGTGGTCGGCTATCCCGCCGAGGGAGTGCAAGTCCCTGATCTGTCCAAGAAAACGCTCCCCGAGGTAGTCACGTTCCTGTGACACCGCTCCGTCTGGGTGGCAGCGTCAAGGACGCAGCCCTTGGCGATGGTTAAACTCCCAATGTATCAGCCACTCTCGGTCGCCAGGCCAGCCATCGCCAAGCTGCGCTTGACGCTGCCACCCCAAGACCTTGCCAGAGCAGTGGAAGGATGGGTGGCAGCGTCAAGACCTCGGGTCTTGGCGATGGCTCAGTGTGCCGGGAAACTGTCGTGATCTATGGGGATTGGACCGGGCCTATCGCTATCCCAAGCAGATGCACTGGAATAGCGCCACTGGTCCGGCGTCTCGACGAGACCCTTTCGCACCGGATTGTTGTGGATGTAGCGCACTGCCTCAATGAGCGTCTCGACATTCACGATATTCCTGTCGTACCCGCCGCCTTTTTGCCAGAACTCGTAGGGGCGAATCTGCTGGCCCGTGGCCAGAAGGCGTAGACCCGCAGGATTACTGGTCTTCAAGTACTGTATCGCCTTGCGTGCCACGGGCTGCTTGATGGCTTGAAGAATCGTGGAGATGGAGTACTGCTCTCTTCTCGGACAGAGGATCAGGTGCACATGGTTGGGCATAAAGACGTATGCCCAGAGATCGAAGTCGTGCTTGCGTCGGGCGTTACTGATCGAATCAACAAGCCAGAGGCACGTGCGCTCTTTGGCCAGAAATGGATGGCCTTGATAGCAACTGAATGTCAACTCATGGGCGTGACCTGCTCTGTTCCATCGCTCGCACCGCTTCGTGTACCTCTCCCCATTCAGCATGGCATTGTCCAATTTGAGAGTCTCTTGACTTCCCACAGCGCAACGCAACTTCTCGGGTGGCAGCGTCCAGGCCAAAGGCCTTGGCGATGGTTTGATCCTCAGTACATGATACACTCCCAGTCCGGGAGCAAGCCATCGCCAAGCTGCGCTTGACGCTGCCACCCGTTACTACCACAACTAATCATAGCCTTGTGGCAGATCGATGCCTATAATGTACCCCGTGACAACACCCTTGGACCAATCGAAAGGACGAGCCATGCTTGACCAGCGAATGACACGCCGTAGGTTTCTGACTGCTACCGCATCTTCCTTGGCGTTCACGTACATCCCCAAACGGGTCTGGGGCGCCAATGAGCGGTTCTACGTGGCCGGGATCGGGGTCGGCGGCAAGGGCGCCGGGGAAGTGACCGACATAACGAAAGCGGGGGGGACATTCGTAGCGTTGTGCGATGTCGATGAGGCGCGCGCGGCCAAGATATTCAGCAGTTTCCCAGACGCCAAGCGCTACAAGGATTTCCGGGTGATGCTCGAAAAGGAGAAAGGCATCGATGCGGTGACGGTGAGCACGCCGGATCATACTCACGCGATCGCGTCGCTGATGGCGATGTCGCTGGGCAAACACGTCTACTGCCAAAAGCCCCTCACGCACTCGATCTACGAGGCCCGCGTGATGGAACAGGCGGCCAAGTACTACAAGGTACAGACCCAGATGGGCAACCAGGCCCACTCCGGCGAGCCGATCCGCCGGGCGGTCGAACTGGTCCGAGCGGGTATCATCGGCCCGGTCCGCGAGGTCCATGCCTGGACCAACCGCCCAATCTGGCCCCAGGGGCAGGGGGCGATAAAGGAGCGGGAGCGGCTGGCCAAGCAGGCCAAGCCGGAGGGACTCGATTGGGACCTCTGGGTCGGGCCGGCGCCAATCCGGGACTACAACGCCTGCTATGTGCCGTTCAAGTGGCGTGGTTGGTGGGACTTCGGCACGGGTGCCCTCGGCGACATGGCCTGTCATATCATGGATATGGCCTATTGGGCGCTCGATCTGGGGGCGGCGACATCCGTCGAGGCCGAGTCCGGCGGCCAGACCAAAGAAACCGGGCCGGACTGGTCAACGATCACATACCAGTTTGCCGCACGCCAATCGGCAGGGGGCGGCGAGTTCGGCAGCGCCGTAGGCCCGAAGTCGGCGGTCGAGACGCCCGCTGTGAAATACGTTTGGTACGATGGAAACAGGGACGGTAAGCAGAACGCGCCCTATGAATTGTTCGCGCGGGCAGTGGGAGAAGCAGGCAAGGCCGGTACGGCGGAAGCGCGGCCGCGACCCGCGCGTCCCGGCAAGGCGGACGATAAGAAGAAGAAAAAGGCGGCGGTCGCTGGGGATGACCCGAGGCAGTGGGATGTGATTCTGGTAGGCGACGAAGGGCTGATGCTGTTCCGGCGGGCCTCGACCGATTGGATCGTCACACCCAGCCGTCGTGCGGAGCAGTTCGCCGAGACGCCGAAGACCGTGCGCCGCGTGCCGAACGAAGACGCGGAGTGGATCGCGGCCTGCAAGGGAGGCCCCAAGCCGCTGTCGAGTTTCGACTATAGCAGCCGGCTCACCGAGATGGTGCTGCTGGGCAACTTGGCGGTGCGTCTCGGTAAGAAGATCGAATGGGACACGGTCGCCCTGAAGGCCAGGAACGCTCCCGAGGCCGATGCGCTGATCCGGCGGCCCTACCGGAAGGGCTGGGATCTGCCCGTGCCGGCGGCCGTCTCGAAGATCGGCTGAGAGCGGTAATCTGTAGGGTGGGGCTTGCCCCACCGATCTTCTCCATCGCGGTAGAAAACAAGAGATGGTGGGGCAAGCCCCACCCTACGAATGGTCTGTAGGAGGCTCACGCTCATGAAAGTGCAAGTGGCGCTGTGGATGATGTTGGGCTTGGCTCAGGTGACGGCTGTCGCGGGGACGATCGATCTGAAGGCCGTGCCACCGACGGTGCGTGTGCGGCAGGAGGGGGCTTTCAAAGGAGCCGATATCGTAGAGGTCTTCGCGGCCCGGGGCGAAACGGAGTCTTTCCAGGTTGTCGTGACCGCGGCAGGAGAGAATTTGCGGAACGTCTCGGCGGAGATGTCGCCGTTGAAGGGTGAGGGCGAGGCGAGTCTTCCGGCGAACAGCATCACTCTCTATCGCGAGGTGTTCATCCCGGTTCGCCACTCCTCGCCCCAGGCGACCGAGCCGCCGGGCTTGATTGCCGATCCCTTGGTTCCTTTCGTGAATCCGTACACCGGCGCGCGGGTGCCGGAGCCGCGCTGGCGCGACAAAGGGATGGAAGGAGCCCGGTTCGGCGCCGTAGGCTTCGACCTGTGGCAGGATCGCCATCAGCCCCTGTGGGTGGATGTGCAGATTCCGAAAGACGCGGCCCCAGGGGTCTACAACGGCACATTCTCCGTGCGCGCCCAAGGCACCGAGCGGGCCACCATCCCCGTGCGGGTGACGGTCTGGGATTTCACGCTGCCCGACGGCCCCACGCATGAGAACCATTTCGGCAGTTTCTCGTATGTGGTCCGATACTCCAAGCTCGATGAGAATTCCGAGAAGTACCACCAGTTGGAGGATCGATACCTCGCGGCGCTGGCGGCGCATCGACTCAATCCGCCGCTGCCGCGCCGGCTGCATCCGAAGGTCACGGAGGACGGCGCGGTGGTGTTCGACGAGGCAACGGACCGGCAGATCACGGAGTTTGTCGAGCGCTATCATGTGACGAACTTCGAGGTGCCTCGGGCGCCGTTCCGGGACGCCCTGACCACCGGCCGTGCCAAGACGATCCGCTACTACGAATGGTGGTACGCCTACTTGCAGAAGAAAGGCTGGGCTGAGCGGGCCTACCTGTACATGCTCGACGAGCCGAACACGAAAGAGGCTTACGACCAGGTGCGGCAATTAGGGGCCCTGGTCCACGAAGGGGCCCCGAAGCTTCGCTGCCTCGTGGTCGAGCAGACCTACACCCAGAATCCCGAGTGGGGGACGCTGGACGAAGCCGTGGATATCTGGTGCCCGCTGTTTGCCTTCATCGACGAGGCGAGTATCAAGCGCGTGCAGAGCGCCGGCGACGACGTGTGGAGCTACACGGCCCTGTGCCAAAGGGCGCCGTCCTCGCATCCGGATTACGAGAAAGTCAAGAACGACCATCCGCCGTACTGGCAGATCGACTTCCCCGTCCTGAGCTACCGCATCGCCCCCTGGCTGAACCGGCGTTATGGCATCACGGGCCTGCTGTACTGGACCACTGTCTGCTGGAGCAGTCCGCAGCGAAATCCCTGGGATAGTCCGGGTTTCCGGATCAACTTCAACGGGGAAGGCATGCTGTTCTATCCGGGCGAGGAGGCCGGGATTGAAGGCCCGATCACCACGATTCGCCTCAAGAACTTGCGCGACGGCATGGAGGACTACGAGTATTTCACGCTGCTGGAGAAGCGCAAGGGCAGAGAGGCGGTGAACGAGATCGTCCGCGCCGCCGTGCCGACCTGGGGCTCGTGGGACCAGGACCCGTATCAACTACTCAAACTGCGCGAGCGCCTCGCCCAGGCTATCACGGAGCGATAGTGCGGTTGCGGTGGCGAAGCCTGTTTGTAGGGTGCTCGTAAGAGCATATCCGAAACAACGCCTTACGGTGTCACTACAAACGAAACGAGTCTCGCAACCTTGTCATCCCGGACCTCGATCCGGGACGCAACCGGTTGACGATCTTCGGAGCCGGCATGAGTGATGTCACACGCATCTTGAGTGCCATCGAACGGGGGGACGCGAAAGCTACGGAGGAGCTCCTGCCCCTGGTCTACGAGGAGTTGCGGCTGTTGGCGGCCCAGAAGCTGTCGCACGAGCCGCCGGGCCAGACGCTCCAGGCCACCGCGCTGGTACACGAGGTCTACCTCCGGCTGGTCGGAGATGATCCTCAAAACTGGGAGAACCGTGGCCATTTCTTTGCCGCCGCGGCCGAGGCGATGCGGCGGATCCTGGTGGAGCGGGCGCGGCACCGGCACAGTGCCAAGCACGGCGGGAGCCTGCAACGGGTAGCTCTGGACGAGGCGATTCTGTCTGGGCCCGATCCGCAAGAGGACATCCTGGCCCTGGATGAAGCGCTCCAGAGGCTCGCCCATGAGGATGAGAGGCTGGCGGAGGTCGTCCAGCTTCGCTATTTCGCCGGCTTGACGCTCAGCCAGATCGCCGAGGTCATGGGCGTCACGCGGCGGACGGTGGATCGGCACTGGGCGTTGGGCCGGGCCTGGCTCTACCAGGAACTGAAGGGGGGCCGAGACACGCACCCCGACCCCCCTGAGCGTGTCTGAGTGAGGCGGCCGGGTGGCAGAGATCCGAAGCGGCGGGATTTTGAATTTCGAGTTTTCGGATTCCCGCATGATTGTCCGAACGGCTCTTTCCGCGAAATCGTGATTTCCCATGTCGCACTGTGTCCTCGGATTACGCATTGTAACGTGAACAGGAAATGATGAGCGTGGTGTCATGAGCGACTTGCAGCGCATCAAGCCGATTTTCGAGCAGGCCCTCGACCGGGAGGGAAAAGACCGATATGCCTACCTGGACCAGGCCTGCGGCCAAGAGCCCGAGCTGCGGCGAAAAGTGGAGGCCTTACTCCAGGCCCACGAGCAGGCCGAGGGCTTTCTGGAGTCTCCGGTGTTCGGGGCCGAGGTCAGCCCCGGCGAATCCCCCTTGAGCGAAGGCCCCGGCTCGGTCATCGGGCGGTACAAGCTGCTGGAGAAGATCGGCGAGGGGGGCATGGCGGTGGTTTATATGGCCGAGCAGACCGAGCCCCTCCGCCGCAGAGTGGCCCTCAAGATCATCAAACTGGGCATGGATACCCGCCAGGTGATCGCCCGGTTCGAGGCGGAGCGGCAAGCCCTGGCCCTGATGGACCATCCCAGTATCGCCAAGGTCCTCGACGCTGGGGCCACAGAGACCGGACGGCCCTACTTCGTCATGGAGTTGGTCCAGGGCGTCTCCA
>CAYHAJ010000452.1:0-4861 GCA_964354535.1 uncultured Pirellulales bacterium | reverse complement strand
ATCCTGCCAAGATCAAGGTAACCGACGAGCAACTGGGGCAACTACGCCTCAAACGTCACGAATTCCACGGCGAATGGAACTACACCCTGTCTCCACGGAAGTGAAAGTTGTTCAGGTTATTATTGCGCAGTCACTTAGGGCCATGGCTTAAGACTACGGTGTCCGCCGCCCCGAGATCAAGGTCGAGCTGCCGCGCGTTGGCGAGTAGTGCATCGGTCTGCCCGGTATCGAAAAGCAGGCAGCGTGTCCCAAGATCGAGCCAAACGGCCAGTCCGTGCTCCGCAAGGAGCCCGGGTCTGGACGCGCTGTTGTCGACAAGCACCGTAATGATGCCCCGTGAAGACATAAATCACAGTTCCCCCTGCTATGTGGCCTGTATACGGGCGATCCCCGATCCGGTCACCTACCGCTCCACGGTCCACCGCCCTAGTGGGAACAGGAATGCTCTCCACTGTGACCGGCACAAGCGTCGTCCTCATTCATCTCCGGCAGTTCACCGGCCTTCAGTTGCCGCACGGCCTCGGCGACCGTGCCGCCGTCGCAGTGGTACACCTTGATTCCGGCGGCGCGAAGGCCCCGCACGGCACCAGCCCCGATGCCCCCGACGAGCACCGCATCCGGGCTCCTGCCCGCGAGCGCCTTCATGGGACTGCATTGGCCGTGGACGTGGGCCTGGTCCCGGTTCCCCAGAGACTCGACCGACATCGTTTCCGAATCCACAAGAACAAATATGGGAGCGGACCCGAAGTGCCCGTACACCAGGCTCTCCAGTCCGCAATCCTCTGCAACAGGTATGGCGACCTTCATGATTTCTGCTCTCCTTTCTCTGTTTCGCTCTCGCGTTCGGTTTCATCCGCCGCCGGTGGACTGACAGTGGTTGCTTGGCGCCCACGGCAGCGTCCGAATCCCGGACCGCCCGCGGCCTCCCGGCCTCGGCGCCGTCCACAACCGCACGGGCCAAGCCCCATGCCGTGCCCCGAACCCGCCGGTCCTGTACTCTCTCTTCTCGGCATTTCCGTTTCTCCCTTCATCCTCACGGTACCGCCTTCGAGGCGGAGTGCCTTGCCGTGAATCAGGGCATCCGCCACTTTCCGCCGGGCTTCCTCTACAATTCTCGAGAAAGTCGGCCTCGAAATCTTCATCTCCTGGGCCGCCTGCTCCTGATATAGCCCCTTCAGGTCGGCCAGTCGCAGGGCTTCGACTTCATCCAGAGTCAGCGTCACCTGTTCGAGGGCGCAAGCTGGAACGCCCGCCGGCTTGAAGAGGACAGCACTCGGCTGGAAGCCAATATGACGCACGCAGCATGGCCTTGGCATTCGAGCACTCTCTTACCAACGAATGGTTATGAGCATATGTTCATAACAAAGGACTGTCAAGTGGTAATCTTTCTCTTTTTCTCGTCGTGGTGCCGTTTCGAAATTGGCGAGCTGGACGGCTACATCCCCGGCCTGCGCATGACACCGGACGAGCCCATCCCGCACTCCTCCCCCAAGGCGCAGCACGGCTATCTCGCTCTTGCCCGGCTCCATGACACTCGGGTGCTTGGCAAGGGTCTGAAACCGCGAGCGGAATGGATCGAGCCCGGCGGCAACACCCATTTCATGATCGCGCCAGTCACGATCAACCGCAGCAGGTTCGCGAAGCCGGTCAAGTCCACGACGAAATTCGGCGTCGTGCGTCTCATCGGCATGTCCGCCCTTTCACTGGCTCCAATCTGTCATCCGATGAACAGATTGACGTTTGCAGAGCCGGCCTGGTCCAGATACATGGCCACGCCCCCTTCTTCCACGCCGTCGATGAGTTCCTGGCGTTTGATGCCCATCAAGTTCATGGTCATGTCGCAGGCGACCAGACGGACGCCGCTGTGCTGGGCGGCGGCGATCAGCTCGGGTAGGGACAAGACGTTCTTCTTCTTCATGATGCTCCGGATCATCGCTGTCCCCAGGCCGGCCATGTGCATTTTGGACAGGATCGTCCGGCCCGCCCCGCGCGGCATCATCAGGCCGAACATCCTCTCGATCGCGGTCTTGCGAACCGGCACCGCCTGGGCGCGACGCAGCAGGTTCAGGCCCCAAAACGTGAAGAACATCGTCACGTCGCCGCCCATGGCGGCGGCTCCGTTGGCGATGATGAAGGCGGCCATTGCCTTGTCGAAGGCGTCGCTGAAAACGACCAGCGTTTTGCGAGTAGAGGTTCCGGATGGCACGACCGCCTGGAGTGGTTGGCCTTTCTCGACCACGGCCACCAGCATCCCTTTCGTAAGTTGTTTGTCCCGCAGACGATTACCCGTCGTGTGACACCAGCCGTCCAGATCCGCGGCGAAGGCGGGGTCCGAGACACGGATTCGCACGGCTTGGCCGGGCTGAATCTGATCCATGCCCTGCTTGAGCTGCATGATCGGGCCCGGACACTGCAAACCGCAAGCGTCGATCTCCTTGACGACCGGAACGCTCCCTTTCGAACCGGCGTCCGCCAGCGCCCCTGCGGGCAGACCACCAACTTGGCCGGTGTCTTCCTTGATTTCCGGCGGGGCCTTGGGTTTGCCGGAGAGCAGTCCCATTGCTTGGCTATAGGTCTTGTACCCACCGGTAAGGTTGCGGCAAGCCACACCGTTCTGAGAGAGAATCCGGCAAGCCAGATACCCCCGCAGCCCCACTTGGCAGAAGGCCAGGACCTCCTTGTCTTTGGGCAATTGCCCCAGCCGGCTCCGCAGCTCGTCGAGCGGGAGGTGGATCGATCCGGGAATCGTACCTTGCTGGACTTCGTGCGTCGTGCGTACATCCAGGAGCAACTGGTTCGGGCCAGGGTTGACCATCTCCGACACATGGCAGATCTGGACCTCCTTGCGCAGCACGTTGGCCGCCACGAAGCCCGCATAGTTGACCGGGTCCTTGGCCGAGCCGAAAGGCGGCGCATAGGCCAGTTCGAGTTTCTCCAGATCGTACACGGTCATGCCGGCCCGAATGGCGACCGCCAGAACGTCGATCCGCTTGTCCACGCCCTCAGCCCCGACGCACTGGGCACCGAGGATCTTGCCGTTCTCGGGGTGGAACAGGAGTTTCAGACTCATTTGCGTGGCGCCGGGATAATAGCCGGCGTGGCTGGCCGGGTGGACGTAGACCTTCTCATAAGCCATGCCGGCCCGCTTGAGGGCCTTCTCACTGAGCCCGGTCATGCCCACGGCCAGATCGAAAACCTTGCAGATCGCGGTCCCCTGCGTCCGCTCGTACGCCGCATCGCCGCCGAGGGCGTTGATCGCCGCGATGCGGCCCTGCCGATTCGCCGGCCCGGCCAAGGGGATCACGGAGGCAAAGCCGCCGACAAGGTCCTGGATCTCGATGGCATCGCCGACCGCATAGATATCAGGATCGGAGGTCCGCAGGTGATCGTCCACGACGATGCCCTTGCGCTGGCCGATGGTCAAACCGGCTTCCGCGGCGAGCTTGACCTCCGGCCGGACCCCCACCGCCAGGATCACCAAGCCGCTCGGAATCACCCGGCCCGTGCTGAGGCGCACATCGAGTTGGCCGTCCCGTTCCTCAATGGCCGTAACGCTGCTGTTGAGACAGAGATCCACGCCGTGCATCTGGAGATGCTCATGAAGCGGCGTGGCCATCTCCGCGTCGATCGGACCCATCACCTGGGGCTCCAGCTCCACCAGCGATACCGCCAGCCCCCGAAGCACCAGGGCCTCCGTCATCTCCAGGCCGATGTATCCGCCCCCGACCACGACGGCGGACTTGAGCCCCCCTTCGTCGACGGCCGCCTTGATCGCGTCCATGTCCGCCAGACTGCGAAGCGTGAAGACCTTCTTGTGATCCGCACCGAGAATCGGCGGACGGACCGGCTCGGCCCCGGGACTCAGAATCAGGGCATCATAAGGCTGCTCGTATTGTTTGTCTTTGGCCCGGTCGTGGACCACCACGGTCTTTTGTGGGCGATTGATGCGGATGACTTCACTGCGGGTGCGAATGTCGAGGGCGAAACGCTGGCGCATGGCTTGGGGACTTTGGATCAGGAGCCGGGCCCGATCCTGGATGATGCCGCCCACATGGTAGGGAAGGCCGCAGTTGGCGAAGGAAATGTCGTTGCCGCGCTCAAAGAGAATGATCTCGGCATCTTCACTCATGCGTCGAGCCTTGGCCGCCGACGACGCCCCGCCCGCCACGCCCCCTACGATCACAATGCGCTTACGTTGACCCATATCGATATCCTGATTAGATTGACCTTACGATTCGGGGTATCCCCAACACCGCACAATCGTTATACCCGCTCTTGGCCCGTCGGGTTCGTGCCGCGCACCCCACCCCCTCGTGTACGACTCGGTTCCGGGCGGACTCATCGCCTCTCCAGCGGGGCGTTTGAAAGGCCGCCGCACAGTAGCATGGGCATCTTGCCCATGAGGGGGTGGCCAAACGCGATACATCGCGTTTGGGGTCCCAGTCGCAGGGCCATCTTGGCCCTGCCCCCCACGGGCGGGACGCCCATGCTACTTTTCCTGTTCAGATTTCGGTCCACTGCCCGGGGATCGGGACCGGGTAACGGCCCTGGTTGTCCGCCTGGATCGGCGGGGCGCTGTCATCCGTCACATCGTCGATGTCCGGGAAGAAACGGAAGTTGGAGGCCATCGCTTCGTCCCAGGTGACGATCTTGCCGGAGTGGGCCGCCGCCCGGCCCATGATGTCCGCGAGATTCGAGAGCGCGGCGCGTTTGGCCTCGTTGTGCGGACGGTCCCGGCGGATGTCGTCGAGCAGCACATCCCATTCTGCCTGCCAGGGCGACACGGTCTCCTTGGGCACCCGCCAGGCAATGTTGTCGTTCGCGCAACGCTGGTCCTTGTAGGTGTGGACGAGGCCTTCAT